>CAYUOC010000052.1:0-21471 GCA_964446305.1 uncultured Terricaulis sp.
GCCTGGGGCCGGAATCGAACCAGCGACACGCGGATTTTCAATCCGCTGCTCTACCAACTGAGCTACCCAGGCGGCCGGAAAAGCGGCCCAAGGAGTCGGGGCCGCTTTCGGAGCGTGGCTCTATAGCGGGGCGGCCCTGGCCTGTCCACGCCGCGTTGAAGCGAGCCCCCCAGAGCCGAAACGGCCCCTTGCCTCGGCGGCTTCGAGCCCGAAAATAGGCTTCTGAGCGAGGCGGTGGACGTCACTCCAGGAGGACAACCCGAAATGTGCCAACAATTTTGCGGGACGGACGCCGTCCATTCCTCTCTGCGTTATCTGGACCGCCGTGGGCTTCTGAAGGGGGCGGCTGCCGGGGCGGCGGTGATGGCGCTCAGCGCCTGCGAAACGCCGAACGCTGAGACTGGGCGTAACCAAGTCATCCTCGTGGACGAGGCCCAGCTGCAGCAGGCCTCGCTGCAAGCCTGGACCGAGATCCGGCGCGAGAAGCCCGAGTGGCGCAACGCGGCAGCGCAACGGCGCCTCGAAACGGTGGGCCGGCGCGTCGTGCAAGCTGCTGGGCGCGGCAATCAGAACTGGGAGTTTGTGCTGTTCGATAGCGCCGAGAAAAACGCGTTTGTGCTGCCTGGCGGACAAGTCGGATTCTTCCGCGGTCTCTACGAAATCAGCGAACGCGACGATTGGATCGCGACGGTGCTTGGTCACGAGACGGGTCATGTCACCGGTCGTCATGCGGCGGAACGCTACAGCCGCGACTTGATCGCGCAGCAGGCAGGCGCCGCCGTCGGTGCGATCACTAACAGCAATATCGCAACGGCTGCGTTTGGGATCGGCGTTCAGGGCTTTGTCGCCTTGCCATTCTCGCGTCAGCAAGAACTCGAAGCCGATACACTCGGTCTGCGCTACATGCACGCCGCCGGCTATGACCCGCGTCAGGCGATTCCGTTCTGGCAGCGCATGGAGCAGGGCGGCGGCGCGCGTCCGCCGGAATTCATCTCGACTCACCCGGATCCGGATAATCGCATTCAGCGCATCCGGGACTATATCAATGCGCAGGGCTGGGGACCGGTCTAAGCGGGTGAAAACAAGAGCTTGCGCCCGCCTTGCTTCGGCCAGGGCGTGGCGCTAGGTTCCGCGCCCCGAGCAGGATGCCGCCTTAGCTCAGTTGGTTAGAGCACTGGTTTGTGGAACCAGGTGTCCCCGGTTCGAGCCCGGGAGGCGGTACCATTGCCATTGGGCAGCCCATCAGGTCCGAGTTTGCTCAGTCCGCAAGCGCACTATGCGCGCGCGGCGGCGGAAGCGTGTGGATACACGTTTCGCTCGCTCGATGGCGCTGACGGGTATCTGTTTGAGGTGCGTGACGGCACGCGCGTGGCGGCCTTCGCGGCTGGCGCGGGCACGCCCTATGCGTTGAACGATGCGCGTGGCGCCTCGATCGCGCGCGACAAGGCATTCTGCGCGGAGGTGCTGCGGCAGGCCGGCGTGCCAGTGGTGCCGGGAGAGTTGTTCTTCGTGACACCGCGCTGGGCGGAGATGCGTTCGCCTGGCCGTGAGTTGCAGGATGCGCGGGCGTTTGTGGCCGGCGCCGGGTTTCCGTTGTTCTGCAAACCGCTTTCAGCGTCGAACGGGCTTTATGCGGAAGTGATCGAGAGCGGCGAGGCGTTTGACGATTACGCGTCACGCGTCGCGCGCGAGCATTTCGCTATCCTTGTGCAGCCCTATGTGCGCGCGGCCGAGTATCGCGCGTTCGTCTTGAAAGGGCGGGTGCTGTTTTCCTATCGCAAGCTCTCTCCGCAAGTGACGGGTGATGGGCGGCGGACGCTCGCAGAGCTTGTGTCGATGATCGCGCGCGAGCCGGAGGCGCCGCCTCTCAAGCCGCGCGGGCGCGATCAACGTGGCCACCTCCTGGGCGGAATTGATGTGCCACGCGATGGCGAAGACGTCGTGCTGGAGGGGCCGGCGAACCGCGCCGCGGGCGGCGGCGCCAATAGCTTGCGCGATGGCGCGCCGGAGACGATGGCGCGTGTGGCGGTTCAAGCAGCGGACGCTATCGGTTTATCGCTCGCGGCGGTGGATCTGTTCGATCTCTCGGGCGATGGGACTGAACTCGCCGTCATCGAAGTGAACTCCAATCCGATGATTGCGACCTTGGAAGAGAACGGGCGCTGGGATTTGATCATCGAAATCTGGCGTGCCAATTTTGACGCGGCGCTCAGATGAACGTCTGGCGCGTGCCTTATCCGAAGTTCGGCGCGGGGCCGGGGTTGGAGCGTTGCGCTGCGGTGGCGGCGAATCTTGGCATCGACCTGGGCGCGTTCGGCGCACGGGGCGCCGTTATCGTCGGCTCGAATGGCAAGGGCTCGACCGCCGCCATGTGCGCTGCGTTGCTGCGGCAATCGACAGAGCGCGTCGGGCTGTTCACCTCGCCGCATCTGTTTGCGCTGAACGAGCGCTTTCGCATCGGCGATGACGACATTGGCGACGATGAACTCGGCGGCCATTGGGAGCGCGTGCGCGCTGCGATCGGCGCATGTGGATTTGAGGAAACGATCGGCGGCTTTGAGTTTCTGTTTCTGATCGCAGCCGATTGGTTCTCGGCGCGCGGGTGCGAGCATACGATTTGGGAAGCGGGGATTGGCGGGCGGCTTGATCCGGTGAAACTGATCGGTGCACGCAATGTGGCGTTGACGGCGCTCGATTTCGAACACACGGCGCTGCTTGGCGATACGCTGGAGCTCATCGCGCTTGAGAAGATCGCAGCGGCGCCGGAGGGCGCGCGTTTGGCAGTGAGTGAGGGGGCGGCGCCGCCGGGCTCCGAAGTGCGCGAGCAGATCGAGCGCTATTGCGCGGCACACAACATTGAAGCTGTGTTTCGGGCGCCCCTCGCTGGCGGCGCGCCGTTGGCGGGCGGGTTCCAAAACCAAAACGCTGCGCTTGCATTGGAATTGGCGACGGCGCTCGCGCCTCTCTCGCCCGAACAGATTCAGCGCGGGTTTGCATCGGCGCGCTGGCCAGGGCGATTGGAGACGATTGACGACGACCCTCTGGTGGTGATCGACGTTGGTCATACGCCCGATGGTGTGAGTTCAGCGCTGGAGGGCTTCGTTGCGCTGCGCGGTGAGCGCCATGCGGTGTTGGTGTGCGGCGTTTCTCAGGACAAAGACGCGGCGGCGATCATTGCGCGATTGGCGCCGGCGTTTGCCGAGATCATTTGCGTGGCGGCGCAGCACAAAGGCGCGCCAGCGGCCATGATCGGCGCGCACGCGCAGAACGCCAATCCGAGTGCGGAAATCACGCTAGCGGAGTCCATCGTTGACGCTCGGCGCCTCGCGTTGGCGAAGGCGCGCGGTGGCGCGGTCTATGTGGCGGGCGGGCTCTTTCTTGCGGCGGAGTTTAAAGCCGTGCACGCGGGTCGCGATCCGGCGACGTTGGCGTTCTTTTAAGCTCTCCGCGCGGGCGAAGCGGTTTGCGGTTTTCTAAAGAATTATTGCTAGAGTCTCAGGATGGCCAAAGCCGCCAAGGCAAAGAAGGTCGCTCCCGCGAAGGAAGCGGCCGCGGACTATTTCTCCTCGCGTTCGCACAACGCGTGGCGAAAGCGCCTGTTCGAGACCAATCCCGAGCAGCGGGGCCAGCCCCGCATGCGCCTGCGCGGCGGCGTCATGGTTGATATCAATAAACCATGGGCGAGCCTCGATCCGAAGGCGAAAGCCGACAACAAGCGCGCTGCTTACGACGCTTACGATGCGGTGATGCGGTTTCCGGATGATCGAGAAGCCGCGGCGAACTACGTGCACGAACGTTGGATTGCGCGAAACAAGGGCGATGCGGGCCAGCCGAAGGCGCTGTTCAAAGCGTACGCAAAACTGCCTGAGGTCGAGAAGGACAAGGACCGTGCGCATGTTGATCGCATGAAGAGGGCGATCGCAGCGACGAGCCCGAAGAAAAAGACCGCAAAGAAGCCAAAGCTCAAGGCTGCCTACAAGACCGTGCGGGTTGATGCGAAAGCCTGGGCGCGGCTTGAGGCGGCGGCGAAGGATTTATCCAAAGCGCTTGGCCGCAAGGTCACGCCGGAAGCGCTCTTCATTGCGGGCGTTGAGGCCGTCGCCGCGGCGGCAAAGAAGGCTTAGAACGAACGCGGCGTCCGGTCGCGCCGCCTTGCGCACGCCGTCTTTTCGTTAGACATGGCCGGGCATGAAGGACGTGATCGTCGTTGGCGGCGGCGTAATTGGTTTGTTTTGTGCGGTGCGCCTGCGCAAGGGCGGCGCGCGCGTGTGGCTGCTGGAAAGCGGGCCAGAACATCCGACCTACTACACGCCGATCGCTTCCGCCGCGGCCGCCGGCATGTTGGCGCCGATCAGTGATGCGCCGAGCGCGCATGAGAACGTTGCGCTGGAATCCTTCGATCTCTGGAAGCAGTTTCGCGAAGGAGCCGAGTGGGCCGATGGCGTGCGCTTCGACGGCGCTGTTGTTGTGCGGCCGAGTGCGGCAGACGCGGCTGCGTTTGCGGCGAACGCGTCGCGGCTTGGACAGAAAGCCGTCGCGCTCTCGGCGGGCGAGTTTCGCAAGCGCACCGGCTTCCGTGCGAAGGTGGACCATGCGCTGTTCATCGAGGCTGAAGGCGTCGCCGATCCCCTGCGCGTGCTGACCGGACTTGCAATGCAAGCGCACGCTTTGGGCGTATTGCGCCACTACGATACCGACGCTTCGGAGGTGACGGCGACGCGTGTCACGACTCACCAACTCAAGGTCTTCGAAGCGGATGCGGTGGTGCTGGCGCCGGGCGCGTGGGCGACGGAGAAACTCGTTGGCACCGCGCCGGCGCTAAAGCAGGTGCGCGCCGGCAAAGGCATTGTCGCTGCGGTAGATCTGGAGAAGCGGTTGGGGCCGAACCTGCGCGCGGGCGATTTTTATCTTGCCCAGCGGCGGGATGACGTGGTGCTCGGGGCGACATTGGAATTCGATCGCTTCGACCGGAAGGTGGATCGCGCGAAGGTGGCCGAACTGCACGCTGCGGCGGAGCGGCTGTTGCCGGGCGAGGTGAAGCTAACCGAAAAAGCCTGGGCGGGGATTCGGCCGATGTCTCCGGATGGGTGGCCCATGATCGGGCCTTCGGGCGCGGGCGTTCTTCTGGCCGCCGGCCATTCGCGCGACGGATGGCTCATGGCGCCTATTACAGCCGAGATCATAACCGCGTATGTGTTCGGCAACGAGATTCCGGCCCGCTGGGCCGCGTTGTCGCCTGAGAGATTTGAGCCATCATGACGTTCGCCCTCGACCTCACCGAAGAGCAAGCCGCAATCAAACACGCGGTCGAAGAAATCTGCGCGAAGTACGACGATCATTATTGGCTGAAGACGGACAACACCGGCGACTTTCCTGACGCATTCGTCAACGACATCGCGGAAGGCGGCTGGCTCGGCGTCGCAATGCCGGAAAGCGTTGGCGGCGCGGGCCTCGGGCTCACCGAAGCGGCGCTGATGATGCAGACAGTCGCGGAGTCCGGCGCGGGCTTTTCCGGCGCTAGCGCGATCCACCTCAACATTTTCGGCCTGATGCCGATTGTTAAGTTCGGCACGCCGGAGCAACAGCAGCGCTTCCTGCCGCCGGCGATCAACGGCACGGACAAGGCGTGCTTTGCGGTCACCGAGCCAAACTCAGGCCTCGATACATCGAGTCTCGAAACGCGCGCCGAGCGCACCAACAGCGGCTACCGCATAAATGGCCGCAAGATTTGGACGACGAACGCTCAGCGCGCGAATAAGATTCTGATCATCGCGCGCACGACGCCGAAGGATCAGGTGAAGCGGCCGACGGAAGGGCTGTCGCTCTTCTACGCCGACTTCGAGCGCAAGCACATCGAAGCGCAGCCGATCCCAAAAATGGGTCGCAAGGCGGTGGAGTGCAACACGCTCTTCATCGAAGACCTCGAAGTCTCGAACGCCGAGCTGATCGGCGAAGAGGGCGCTGGCTTCAAGATTTTGCTGAGCGGGCTCAACCCCGAGCGTGTGCTGTTCGCGGCGGAAGCGATCGGGCTCGGACGTGCGGCGCTGAAGCGTGCGGCGCAGTACGCTCAGGAGCGCGTCGTGTTCGGACGGCCGATTGGGCAGAACCAGGGTATTCAACATCCCCTGGCGAAGGCGTGGGCGGAGCTTGAAGCCGCGAACTTGCTGACGTTCAAGGCGGCAGCGCTTTACGACGCCGGCAAGGATTGCGGCGCTGAAGCAAACGCGGCGAAGTATCTGGGCGCCGAAGCAGGTTTCCGGGCGTGCGAGTCGTCCGTGCTCGCGCATGGCGGCATGGGCTATGCGAAAGAGTATTTCGTCGAGCGCTATTTCCGCGAGGCGATGATTGCGCGCATCGCCCCAGTGAGTCGCGAGATGATCTTGAACTTCATCGCCGAGCGCGTGCTCGGGCTGCCGAAGAGCTACTGACGCTGTAACGGGCAACAGGTCGCATTGCTGGCGGCGTGTACGGGTGCTCTCTCGCGACCATGAAACTGCAAGTTCTGGCCTCATGGACCCATAAATGGCTTGCCCTGATCGTGGGCGTACAGGTGCTGTTCTGGGTTGGGTCCGGACTGTTCTTTGCGATCTTTCCGATTGAGCAGGTGCGGAGCGAACATCGCATTGCGCATCAGCACGCGGCGCCGCTAAGCGCGCCGGTGCAAGATGTGAGCGCTCTGTTGCCGGAAGCGCCGACGCGCGTGACGTATGAGCGCGACGCGGCGGGCGAGCCGGTGGCGGTTGCCGAGTTTGCCGAGCGCCGGCCGATCTTGATCGATCTGAACGATTGGGAAGTGGCCTCGCCACTGACCGCTGACGCCGCCGCGCAGATCGCGCGCGCTTACACCGTTGGCAGTCCGCGCGTGCGCGAGCGGATCCTGGTGACGGAAGAGACGCCGGAATATCGTGGCCCGCTGCCGGCATGGCGGGTTGCGTTCGAGGATGCCGAAGGGCTCGCAGTGTATGTGGCCGCCGACACCGCGCGCGTCACGGCGCGGCGTTCGGATCTCTGGCGTGTCTATGATGCGCTCTGGGCGCTGCATATCATGGACTGGCGCGACCACGAGAATTTCAACTCCGGGCTGCTGATCCTCACATCTTTCACGACGCTGATCGTCGTACTGGCGGGCTTTGTTTTGTTTCCGTACCGAATGGGCTGGGTAAGACGTCGCGCGGGTTAACACTGCGTTTACCAAACCGGCCGACGCCGGGAGCCATGACAAGTCCGATCGCGCCCGCGGGTCAGGAGACCGTGCACGCCGCGATCCGCCGCGCTGCGGACGCGACGGGCGTGAACTTCTCGCTGCTGGTTGAGACCGCGCGCCGTGAAAGCGCGATGAACCCGAATGCGCGCGCCTCGACCTCGAGCGCAACGGGGCTGTTTCAGTTTATCGAGAGCACTTGGCTCGACATGGTGCGCCGGCATGGCGCGGATCACGGGCTGGGTGCTCAGGCAAACGCGTTGCGCACTGGCGCCAATGCCGAGACGCGGCGCGAAATTCTTGCGCTGCGCAGCGATCCCGAGCTTTCAGCGCGCATGGCTGGCGAACTGGCGCGCGAGAACGCGACGACGTTGCAGGCGCGCTTGGGCCGCACGCCAAATGCGGGCGAGCTCTACGCCGCCCATGTGATGGGGTCGGGCGGCGCGTTGCGCTTAATCGAGGCGGCGCAGCAAGGCGCGCCCAACGCGGTTTCGTTATTCCCGCGCGAGGCGGCGGCGAACCGTGGTTTGTTTTACGCCAACGGCCAGCCGCGCAGCGCGCAGGGTTTGCTGGACCGGTTGCAAGTCGACGCAGACGCCGGCATGGGCGCGGCGCAGCCGAACAGCGGCGAACGGCTTGAGTATGGCCGTGAAAGCGAAGCGATGTCGCCGGCTTTGGCGCAGGCTCTATTCGCGTTCGCGCTTTTGCCTTTGCTGCGCGGCGGCGAGGGTGAGCAGACCAATCAGCGCAATCCGCTGGAAGCGCTCACGGCGTACGCGCGGACGAGCGGGACCTAGCACGATGCGCCAAAACAGCATCGAGCGCGGGGTCGCGTAGCGCTCGATAGGCGGCGAATGTGTGCGGTGCATCGATGTCTGGCTCTAGCGTGCGGACGCGAACCGGGTAGCGGTCGTTCAGCCAGAAGCATGTTTCGCGATCGCGGCAGGGGCCGTCATAGATGTGCCGTCCGGACGCGTAGTGCACTTGCACAAATGCGTTGGGCAAATTGAACGTGCCGCCTTCGGCCCAGAAATCCAAACGATCGCCCACCGCCTCGCCGACAATTATCACTTGTTCGCCGCCGGCGGTTTCGAGCGCAGCGACCGTGGTGATCGCGGCGGAGAAGGTCCATGGCGAGGTAAACACATAGATTGGCGCGCCGTTTGCCGCCTCCGGCAAGGCTTGGGCGAAGGCGTAAGTGGTGGTGTAGTCGCCGCCGCCATTCATGCGCAGATCGACGACGATATAGGGCGGCTGTTCGCTACGAACGCGGGCGATAGCGCTATCGAGAAATGTGGCGATCGGGCTTTCGTCAGTATCGTCATTGTGGGCGAGGCCGATATAGAGGCCGCGCTCAGGCAAGCTTTCCAGCGAGAACAAGTTGGAACTGTGCCGGAGATAGGTGGGCAGATCGTCGCCGCGGTTGATTAAGCTTCGCATTGGCGCGCCTTCCCAAACAGGGAAGAGCAAACGCTGGGAACTCGACACCCAAGCGGAGCGATCGCGTTCTTCGGCGGCGATGCGGCGCTCAAAAGGCGCGCCGCCGAGCAACACGCCGCGGATTGTGAGTGCGTCGCGGGCATTGGCGAGCCCAGCCGCTTGCAGCAGCGCGGGCGACCCTAGCATTGCCGTCAGCATGCGTTGGCGGTGTGCGTCCGTGCCGCCGGCGTAGCGGCGGGTGGCGGTGTGGATGTCGGAGACGCTGCGGCCATCGATTGTATCGATGCGTGCACCAAGCAAATCGGCAAGTTCAGGCGCGGCCCACACGACATAAAGCCCATCGGCGAACTGATATGTGCGTAGAGGCAAGCGCGGTGTGTTCTTCCTGAATGCGTTTTCGCCGATCGCAGTGTGACCGTTGTCGGCAAGGGCGGCGATCTCGGCGACGCGCAGCACGAATTGTTCGTGGCTGAGGCTGCCGGCCTCTGCTTGCAGGCGTGTGAGCAGAAGCTGCGCTTGGGCGCGTGCGGCCGGGCTATAGGCGCGATCGAACTCGGGGAAGCGCGCGAAGTATGCTGCATCGACAATTTGGCCTGCGCTTCGATCAGCAATCTCGGTTGGTGCGGGCTCCGGCGGCCCGTACTGGAAGCGCGCGGCGAGTTCGCGCTCGAACGTCGTTTCATCCATCGTTTGCGGATCCGCCACGCTAGCGGCGGCGCATCCCGAGAGCACGATCGCAAACAACCAACGCATCAGTACCTCCGCTTTGATCCGCGGAGGCTGACGACACAGTGTTGCAGCAGTATTTCAGCGCGACGAGTGGCATTCGTGACTATTGCTTGGCGCAAAGACAGCAAGCTGTGCAAGATCGGAGCGTCAGAGAACCCTGTAATGCGAGAAACCTGCAATGGATGAGGCTGACAGACAGATCGCCGCGATTCTGCAGGTGCAAGGCCGCTGCGGCGCCGACGAAATCGCGTCGGAGGTCGGCCTGTCCGCTTCTGCGGTTCATCGACGGATCGGGCGGATGCGAGAAGAGGGCGTGATCGCCGCGGAGGTGGCGATACTCGATCCCAAGGCGTTCGGCGTTGGTATGACGTTCATCGTTGAGATCGTGCTTGAGAAGGTGCGGGTGCCGGAGGTGAGCGCGATCAAGCAGCGTCTGAAAGCGGCGCCGGAGGTGCAGCAAATCTATAACGTCACGGGTGACGTCGATCTCATGCTCATCGTTCTCGCGCGCGATGTGGAGCACTTCGAAGAAATCTCGCGGAATCTGTTCTCCGCCGACCCACTTGTGCGTCGCTACCGAACGAGCGTGGTGATGGATCGTGTGAAAACCGGACAGACGATCCCGATCTCCTAAGCAGCGGCGCCGCTCGCGTACATGGCGTCAATCTCGCCGCCGCTATAGCCCGCTTCCAACAATACCGCGCGCGTGTGTTCGCCCGCGCGGGGAGATGGACCTTTCGGGCCATCGTCGGCGCCGGGGAAGCGGACGGGCCCGGCCGGCGCGTTCATCACGCCGCCATCGTGCTTGGGTGTTTGCACAACACAGCCGGCCGCGATGGCTTGCGGATCGGCGATGGCCTCTGCGGCCGTGAGCATAGGCGCCCAGATCATCTCTTCGGCATCAAGCGCTGCGGCGATTTCGGCGAACGAGCGCGTGGCGAACGCCTCGTCGAGAAGCGGCACCAGTTCCGCGCCGTTCTCACGCCGAACGCGGCCGTTGGCGAAGCGCGGATCGTTGACGAGATGCTCGACCTTCAGCGCACGGGCAAGCTTTGGCCAGTCTTTCTCGCCCTGGCGCTGCAGCAAGCTGATCCAGTGGCCGCCGCCGGTCTGAAAATAGTTAATCAGCGGGTTGGGCGTGTTCTTACGCGGGCGATTTGAGGCAATGCGTCCGCGCGTATGCTGGATCGCTAGATCGCTCGATCCTGCATAGTGCGCGGCGCGCAGCAGTGAGGCGTCGATCAAGCGGCCCTGGCCGGTTTGCTGACGCTCGTACACTGCCGCCATCACAGCGCCGACGATCGCCAGCGATGCCACGTGGTCGCCGAACGCGGTGCGCAGCATGACCGGGTCGCCGTCCTTCGGGCGAAACATCGCAGCAAGGCCGGAGCGCGCCCAGAACGCGGCCTGATCCATGCCGGGGCGGTCGGCGTCAGGCCCTTCGAGGCCATAGCCGGTGAGGGTGGTGTAGATGAGGTTCGGGCAACGCTTCAACACGGTGTCTGGATCGAGACCCGCGCGCGCTAAGCCGCCGGGGCGGACGTTGGTGAGAAAAATATCCGCGCCGTCGATGAGCTTCAGCAGCGCCTCACGGCCTTCCGGTTTCGACGTATCGAGAATGATCCCGCGCTTGCCTCGATTATCCATGTCGAAGACCGGGTTCATTTGCTCTTCGACGCCGAGCGAGGAGAAAAACATCCGGATCGGGTCCCCGCCCGGCGGCTCGACCTTGATTACGTCGGCGCCCCAGTCGGCCATGATGCCGGCCGCGCCCGGCGCTGCGACATAGGTGGCCATCTCGACGATTTTCAGTCCTTCGAGCATCGGCCGTTTCCCCTTCGCAATATTCGCAATTGAGGCTTCGTTAAGAGACGCCCGCGAGGTTGGTTCCAACGGGTGCGGCGGGAGTCGCCGCCTGCCTTGGAGCGTGAGCGCTGACCATGTCGATCGTAACGATGCGCGCCAATCTCACCGATAGCGACATCCGCTCCCTGATCAAGGGTCCGAGCGAGGACGAGCGTGCGCACGCGGCGCATAAGATTTGCCGCTGCATCGAAGAGGCTGAGCTTTCCCCAGAGGAACGCGCGCACGCCAACGGCATCATCGCCATCATGGCGCAGGATGCGGCTGTGCTGGTCCGCCGGGCGTTGGCGATAGCGCTGAAGAATTCGCCGAAGCTGCCGCGCGAGATCGCCAACAAGCTGTCGCGCGATGTGGATTCAATCGCGCTGCCGGTGATCATGAACTCGCCGTCGCTGACGGACGAGGATCTGGTGCAGATCGTGCGCGCGTGCCCACCGAACAAGCAGGTGGCTGTCGCCAGCCGTGAGAGCATCAGCACGACGGTGACCGGGGCGATTTCGTCCTACGCCGTGTCCGAGGCGGTTGAGCGCGCGCTCGCGAACGACAATGCGCTGTTCGACGAGGAAGGGCTCGAAACCGCGATGACGCGGTTCGAGGGGCTTTCCTCAATTACGACCGCGATGGTTTATCGTGAAGAGCTGCCGGTCAGCATCACCGAGAAACTCGTGTCGATGGTGACGGGCGAGTTGTTCGATCACCTCGTCAATAATCATGAACTGCCGCCGCAGATCGCCATCGATCTCGCCATGGGCGCGCGCGAGCGGGCGACACTGGATATCGTCGAGCAGGCGGGCCGTCAGCGTGACTTGCCGAAGTTCGTGCAGCAGCTGAACCTGAATGGCCGCCTGACGCCTTCGCTGATCATGCGCGGCCTGTGCTTGGGGCAAATCGATTTCGTCGAGTACGCTATGGCTGAACTGGGCGGCATCGCGCACCAGCGCATGTGGCTTTTGATGCACGATAGCGGGCCGCTTGGGCTGAAGGCTGCGTTTGATCGCGCGGGCTTGCCGCCGCGGTTGTTTCCGTCTTTCCGCGCCGCGATCGAAGTCTATCACTCGATCGACCGCGAAGGCGTCGCGCGGGATCGCATTACCTTCCGCAAGCGGATGCTGGAACGCACGCTGACGCTGTTCCAGTCAGTGCCGAAAGACGATCTCGATTATCTGCTCGAGAAGCTCGATGCCTCCGGCCTTCAGGCCGAGCGCGTCGCGATCTAGCGCAAGCCAGCTTCAGCGAACGGGCCGCCGCCGCGATCAAAGCCGGCGATGGCGAGCGTGCGCGCCTGCGAAGCGGTCAACACTGTTTCGGCCGTGATAACGAGACCCGCGCCCTTGGCGGCGAGAAGGCGGCGCCCCAGCGGCGAGCGGTCGCCGTCGTCCATGGCTAGAAACGGATCAGGCATGGCCGGCGCCTGCACCACGAGTTCGCAATAGAGATTGCGGGCGCGGGCGCCGAACGGCAGCGGGCATTCAGGATCGCCGCGCAGCACCACGTTCCAGCCGCGGGCGCGCAGATCCTCCGCCAGGGCCGGGCCTGCGGCGACGAGTTCGCGCTCGTTGAGTTGGAAGTTGAAGTTGCGGCGCGTGCAGCCAGCTTCGATGGCGGCCTCGCTGAGCAGATCGGCTTCCAAAGTTGTCTGGACTTCCGGCGGGACCGCGAGTGTCAGCACAGCTTGCGCGCCGCGCTCCAGCCAGGCCATACGCGCGCCGCGCACGAGGCGGGAAAGATTTGAGTAAGAGAAGGCGTCCTCAGCCTCCCCCATGGGGCGGACCACGCCGGCCGCGAGCGCGCCCACGCGCAGATCGACGCGCGCGCCGATCGCGAAGGCAAGCGGCTCAGCCTGTGGCCGCGGACGGAACGGGATCACGTTCATGGAAGGCGTGCTTATCGCACGCGCACGGTTAAGGTCAGGCGGACGAAGAGGGTAAAGCGGCGTTCAGATTTCAGCGCGGCGCGACGCCCAGTTCCGCCACACGCGTTTCCAAAGCCTGAAGAACGGCGCGTCCGACCGGGTGATCGGTGGAGCGAATGCCGTCGCGCACGGAAGCACGCAGCGCATCGATGTGCGCGCGTGCGAGCGCCGGGTCGCGCTGAGCCAAAGCCTTGCCGGCGTCGGTTTCGATGAGGCGGCAAAGCGAGGCGGCGATCTGGGTGGAGAGAACCGAGCCGTAGGTTGCGCCGAGCCCCTTCAGATCGTGCGCTATGGCGTACACGTCTTCCTGTGCGAGCGGCGTCCAGCGTGCTTCGTCCGCGCGCAAACGCGCGGATTGCAGGCGTTCAATGTCGGCGTCGAGCCAGACCTGCAATTCGTCGCCCATGGCTTCGAGGGCCTGATCGGCGCGTGCCACGGCGCCGGCGTCGAAGATTGGCTTCTTCAACTCAATCTGGCGAACGCCTTGTTCGCGCGGGTTGATCATTTCCGCTTTCGCCATCGGCTGCGCTCCGGCGGCTCGAGGCGCGATGAGCGAGGTCGTTGGATTTAAGCAACGAGATGCGCGCGGATGAGCCATGGAGCGCTAGCTGACCTGCGCTTCATGAACGGAGCGTTTATGCAGCCGCTCAGACCTCAAACTGTTCGCGAACGATGCGCTCGTCGAGCGCATGCCCGGGATCAAACAGCAGCGTGATCGCGGCGGCGGTGTCCTCGCGGATTTCCACGGCGGTGACGTTGCGCGTCTCGACATTGTCCGCCGTGGCGCCAACCGGGCGGCGATCGGCTTCCAGCACTTCCACGCGAACAACCGAGCGATGCGGCAACAGCGCCCCGCGCCAGCGCCGCGGCCGGAACGCGCTGATTGGCGTCAGCGCCAACAGACGCGAGTTGATCGGCAAGATCGGGCCGTGGGCGGAGAAGTTGTAGGCGGTGGAGCCGGCGGGTGTCGCCACCAGAACGCCATCACAGGAAAGCTCAGGAAGCCGCTCGGCGCCGTCGATGCAGATGCGGAGTTTGGCGGTTTGGCCGGTTTGGCGAAACAGTGAGACCTCGTTGAATGCCCGCTCTTCGACGATGCCCGCGGCCGTCTCGCATTTTGCCACGAGGGGGCGTACGCGAATGGGCTCTGCCTTCTGGACGCGCTCGGGCAGATCTGTTTCGCTGAACTCATTCATCAGGAAGCCAACGGTGCCGCGATGCATGCCGTAGACCGGCTTCTTGTCCTTGAGCCGCCGGCGAAGGGTATCGAGCATGTGGCCATCGCCACCGAGCGCGACGATCACGTCTGCGTCCTCGCCGGCTTCCCCATAGGTATGCCGGAGCCGCCGCAAGGCTTCTTGCGCCTCGGGACGGGCGCTGGCGGTGAACGAGAGCTTCATGGGGAGGTCGGACGCTCTTTGCTTATCGCCCGGGCGGGCCTAGGGTTTTACTAACACAGTCACGAACGGAGCGCGACCAATGGCCGATGACGCCGGAACATCATTGAAGGGCCGGGTGAGCGCGGAGGAATGGCAGGCGCGCGTCGATTGCGCGGCTCTCTATCGTCTGGTCGCGCTTTACGGCTGGGACGACATGATCTTCACGCACATTTCGATGCGCGTGCCGGGGCCGGAGCATCACTTCCTGATCAACCCGTACGGGATGTTCTTCGAAGAGATCACGGCGTCGTCTCTGGTGAAGGTCGATCTCGACGGCAACATCGTTGCGCCGACGCCGTACTACATCAATCCGGCGGGCTTCACGATCCACTCGGCCATTCACGCTGCGCGCGAAGATGCGCTGTGCGTGATCCATCTGCACACGGATGCGGGCGTCGGTGTTTCAGCGCAAAAGGAAGGCCTGCTGCCGCTCACCCAAAACGCGCTGCTGACCATCCCGAACATCGCCTATCACGGCTACGAGGGCGTCGCGCTCAATCTCGATGAGCGCGAGCGGCTGGTGAAAGATATCGGCGACAAGAACCTGATGCTGCTGCGCAATCACGGCACGTTGGCCGTGGGTTCATCGGCGGCGGCGGCGTTCGTCGGGATTTTCTTTTTGGAACGCGCGTGCGCGCAGCAAGTCGCGGCATTGAGTGCGGGCCGGGAGAATGTGTTGATTGCGCCAGACGAAGCGCAAGAAGAAACGCGTAATGGCCCAGCGAAGGCCATGAGCGGGGTATCGGGGCTTGCGTGGCCGGGGCTGAAAAGAAAACTGGATCGCGAACTGCCGGGCTACGACTCCTAGGCATCGTCGCAGCGTTATCTCCCGCACCGGCTACGGCCGGTGCTTGGGTCGCGCCTGAGGGCGGCCAATGGATCAACACTACCGTTCTGGGTCAGCGCGAGGACGAGACCTTCTTTAGCGAGGGCTCCATTTACTACGAAGCACCGGTGCGGCCGGACACATCGGTCGTGTTCGCCCCGTGGGTCGAGAGCAATCATCAGGTGATGGAAGGCTGGCGCGCCGAGGCGACGCTTGGCGCCAAGCACGCATTTTATCGGACGGAAGAAAACGTGCTTGCCATCCAAGCGGGCGCGCTTTGGGTCTCCAACCCAGACGAGGGCTGCGACGAAGGTGGCGCCGAGGTGCGGTTTCTCGGTGGCCGGGCGGTCGCCGAAGGACGGGCGTTCTTTAATGCCGAGATTGCCGCCCGAGTCTTGAACGGAGGGTGCGAAGGCGGCCGGCTGGACCTGACGGTTGGCTACCGGCCGGGCGAAAATTGGCTGGCGATGGGGCAGGTGTTCCTGGATTCCCCGGTCGAGGGCGATGATGCCTTGAAGGCTCAGATTACCGTGGTGCGGTTCGGTCGCAGCGGCCGGGGCATCCAGGTGGGCCTCCGGGCGCGTATAGATGGGGGCGAACCCGAACCTGCCCTTGTGGTAGGTTTGTGGGGTCGGCCCCGTGATTGATCGCAAGTGATGTGGACTTTCGACACAACTGGTCACACATCCGCAAAACTTGGCGTGTAGGAACCGTTACAGAATGTTGGTGGGGCTCTTCAGGCGATTTGGCTTTGCGGCGGTTGTCGTCGTCGGTCTTGCGCTGATGCTCGTGGTGGTCGTCGGGAAATCGGCGACTGACGCGGTATTCGGCGGAGATGGCGGCGCGGCGAAGGCTGCGCCCGGTCCCGGCGGCGGCAGAGGCGGGCCCGGCGGCGCGCCGGCCGTGATCGCCGTGAACGCCACGATGCACACCTTCACGGACGGCCTCCAGGCGATCGGCACCGCGCAGGCGCGTGAGAGTATCGTGCTGACGCCTAAGGTGGCGGACACTATCCGCCGCATCCGCTTTGAGAGCGGCGACCGCGTGAGCGCTGGCCAAGTGCTTGTTGAGATGTCGAGCGTCGAACAAGCGGCTGATCTCGCCGAAGTGCGCGCCGCCAACCAGGCCGCGCAAGAAGATCTCCGCCGCACGCAGGAATTGTTCGATCGTGGTTTTGCCTCTCAGGCACGCCTCGACACGGTGCAAGCGGCGGCTGAGGCTGCGGAGGCGCGCCTCAACGCCGGCGGCTCCCGCATTGCTGACCGTACTATTCGCGCGCCGTTCGCCGGCGTCGTTGGGCTGCGTCTCGCAAGCCCTGGCCAATATATGCGTCCCGGCGATCAGATCGGCACGCTGGACGATACGTCCGAAATCAAACTCGACTTCACAGTCACCGAAACGCAGATCGCGCGCGTGACGCAGGGTGTCGAGTTGGTCGCGCGTACGGCGGCCTATCCGGATCGCACCTTCACGGGCACGATCGCCAATGTCGACAGCCGTGTCGATCCCGGCACGCGCACCGTTCGTGTCCGCGCCATTCTCCCCAATTCTGACGGCACGCTGCGGCCGGGCATGCTCATGACGGTCGACGTGCGTTCGAACCCGCGTGAGGCGCTCGCCATTCCCGAAATCGCGATCCTCGATCAGATCGACGGCGCCTATGTGTATCGGGTCGTCGCCAATGAAGGAGCGCAGTCGGTTGAGCTTGTCCGCATCCGAACGGGTCAACGCTCCGGCGGGATGGCGGAGGTGCTCGAAGGCTTGAACGCCGGCGATCAGGTGATCACCGAAGGCGTTCAGAGCGTGCGGCCCGGGCAGCCCGTTCAGCTTGGAACCTCGCAACCACCCGCCGCCGCAGAGGGGGCGACGCTCCCACTGCGTCCGCGCGGCAGGTAAGCGTCTAGGATGACGCTGTCGGATCTCTCCGTTCGCCGCCCGGTGCTGGCGACGGTGTTTTCGCTCATCATCATTGCGTTTGGTCTGATCGCGTTCACGCGCCTGCCGTTGCGCGAATTGCCGGACGTCGATCGGCCAGTCGTCTCCGTGAACGCGACCTATCCGGGCGCGTCCGCGCAAGTGGTCGAGAACCAGATCACGCGGATCATTGAAGGGCAGCTCTCCGGCATCGACGGCATCGACACGATCAATGCGACGAGCCGCGATGGCCGCTCCTCCATCAATATCGAGTTCACCCTCGATCGCGATCTCGAAGATGCAACGAATGATGTGCGCAACGCTGTGAGCCGGGCGCGCGGCCAGTTGCCGGCCGACATCGACGAACCAACGATCCGCAAGGCCGACGCGGACGCCGACGCGATCATCTGGTTCAGCCTGCAGTCGACGACGCTCGATCGCATGGCGCTCACCGACTATGCCGACCGCTACATTGTCGATCGGCTCGCCGTGCTGAATGGGGTCGCCAACGTCCAAATTGGCGGCGGTTTTCGCCGGGCCTTGCGCATTTGGCTTGATACCAATGCCATGGCCGCGCGCGGCATAACCGTGCAAGACGTCGAAAACGCACTCCGCTCGCAGAACATTGAACTCCCGGCTGGCTATGTGCAGAGCGAGGAGCGCGACTATCAGGTGCGTGTGGCGCGCGCCTTCGAAACACCCGAGCAATTCCAGCGCTTGCCGATCGCCGGGCAAGGCGGGCCCGAAACCGCGGTTGTGCGCTTAGGCGACATCGCGCGTGTCGAGATCGAGCCGGAGGAGCGCCGCAGCTTGTTCCGCGGCAATGGGGTCGAGCAGGTGGGCTTAGGCATTGTGCGCCAGTCACGCTCGAACGCTTTGGATGTCGGGCGCGTCGTAAAGGACGAAATCGAGCGCATTCGCCCGACGCTGCCCGAAGGCACCGACATCGTCGTAACCTATGATTCCACGGTCTTCATCGACCGCGCCATTCAACGCGTGGGCCTGACATTGCTCGAAGCGACAACGCTCGTCGTTCTCGTGATTTTCCTTTTCTTGGGCTCGTGGCGCGCGGCCTTTATTCCAGCAGCCGTTATTCCTGTCTGCCTGATCGGCGCGTTTCTGATCCTGATGCTGTTCGGGTTCTCCATTAATCTGCTGACGTTGCTCGCGCTGGTGCTTGCGATCGGCCTTGTGGTCGATGACTCCATTGTCGTGCTCGAAAACGCGCAGCGGCGCGTCGATACTCTAGGCGAGCCGCCGCTGGTGGCGGCGGAACGCGGTGCACGGCAGGTGTTCTTCGCGATCGTCGCGACATCGGCGGTGCTGGTGGCGGTGTTCCTGCCCTTGTTGTTTGTTGGCGGTTATGTCGGCCGGCTTTTCGTCGAACTCGCAGTAACGATTGCGGGCGTGATCGTGATTTCGGCGTTCGCGGCGCTCTCGCTGTCGCCGATGATGTGCTCCAAGCTAATCAAGCCGGTGAAAACGAGTACGAAGTTGTCCCGGTTCATCGATGGGCTGCTTGATGCCATGCGCGCTTCCTATCGGGCGTCGTTGCAGGCGGCGATGAACGTCAAACCGCTGGTATTCGCGGTATTCGGCGGCGTGGTGATCCTCGGTGGTTTCCTTTTTACCCAGCTTTCGTCTGAACTGACGCCGCCGGAAGATCGCGGCAACTTGATCGTGTTTGCGCAAGCGCCTGAAGGCTCCGGGTTCGAGTACACGAACCGTGTCATGACCCAGGTCGAATCCATTCTCATGACCTATGTCGAGAGTGGTGAAGCGCAGCGCATCATGGTCGTCGCGCCCGGCTTTGGCGACGCGGGCACCAATCGCTTTTCCTCCGGCATCGCGCGAGTCTTCTTGACGGACTGGGAACACCGTCACCGCACCGGTGCGGAAATCGAAACGGAGTTGAACGCTCGCTTCGCCGAAATTCCCGGGGCGACGGTGCGCGCGCGCATGCAGAACCCGTTCCAAGGTGGCGGCGGCGGCGCAGACGGCGCCTCGATCGTGCTGCTCGGATCTACCTACGAAGGGCTCGCGGTGGTCGCAGAGCGCATCATGGACCGGATGCGCGAGAGCCCGAATTTCCAGCGTCCGCGCATGAACTATCAGCCGACTTCGCCGCGCGTGCTGGTGGATATCGATCGCGAACGCGCGGCGGCGCTCGGCGTTTCGGTGCAGGCGATCGGCCGCACGCTGGAAGCGACGATGGGCGCCCGCCGCGTGAACACCATCACCGATCGTGGCGAGGAATATTATGTTTATCTGCAAGCCGAGCGCGATGAGCGCTCGGATATTGCCGATCTCGCCAACAAATATGTGCGCTCGGACCGCACCGGCGAACTCGTGCCGCTGGCGACCCTGGTGAACCTCAACACGGCGGGGGATTCCGCCGAGCGCCGCCGCATGAACCGGCAAGCATCAATCACGATCTCGGCGTCCATCGGTGGTGACTACGCGATAGGCGATGCGCTCAATGAACTCGAAACGATCGCGCGGACGGAAATAGGCAACGAGCCGATCGCCATCGACTATTCGGGAGCGGCGCGGCAATACCGGCAATCCACGGGCGCCATTGCTTTCGCGTTCGGCTTTGCGCTGATCGTGGTGTTTCTGGTGTTGGCTGCACAGTTCGAAAGTTTCGTGCATCCCTTGGTGATCATGGTTGCGGTGCCATTGGCGCTGACGGGTGGTCTGTTTGGTCTCTTCTTGGTTGACGGCACGCTCAACATCTACAGTCAGATCGGTCTCATCATCTTGATTGCGCTGGCGGCGAAGAACGGGATCCTCATTGTCGAATTCGCAAATCAGTTGCGAGACGAGGGGCGCAGCGTCCGGGACGCCATCATCGAGGCGTCGGATCTGCGTGTGCGGCCGGTGCTGATGACGTCAGTCGCCACCATCGTTGGCGCAATTCCGCTGATCTTGGGCCACGGAGCAGGCGCGGAGAGCCGCTTCACGATAGGCATCGTGATTTTCTTCGGCCTCCTGGTCGCGACTTTGCTGACGCTATTCGTGGTGCCGGTGTTCTATGATCTCTTGGCGCGCTTCACGAAGTCGCCGGAAGCGACGGCCAAGCAAATCGAAGCGTACGATCAGGACGAGGCGATCGCGCGTCCGGCCGAGTAATTACTCGGCCGCTTCCACCATCAGAT
Organism: uncultured Terricaulis sp.; assembly: GCA_964446305.1. GTDB lineage: Bacteria > Pseudomonadota > Alphaproteobacteria > Caulobacterales > Aquidulcibacteraceae > Vitreimonas. Next base: position 20,483 of record CAYUOC010000052.1, read on the forward strand.
ACGCGATCAGGTCCCGCCGTTGCGTCTCATCGCGGACGCCTGCGAAGGCCATGCGATTTCCGGGCAAGAAGGTCTGCGGATTCTGCAGCCAGTGATCGAGATGATCGGCGTCCCACACAAACGAGGCGTCGCGCACCGCTTGCGAATAGTTGAATCCTTCGGCCGTTCCAATTTCGCGACCGAAGACGCCGTGTAGGTTCGGGCCAACCCGGTGCGATCCGCCTGCTTGAATCACATGGCATGATCGGCACTGCGCGAAGACGCGGCGGCCAGCTTCGTAGTTGGCTGCATTATAAGGTGCGGGCAAAGCGGCGACGGCGGCTTGCTGCTCATTGGCGCTGGCGGTGGTTTCGCCGCTGGCGGAGGCGCGCGTCTCGGAAACCGGCGTCTCCTGCGAACCGCAAGCCGAAAGTGTGAGCAAAGCGGCGATCAGCAGAATGCGCATGGAAGTTCCCCGGGACCACGATTCAGTTTCGCGCCGCTTCTCGAACATCCGCAACGGGGCGAAGCGCCTCATCCGCCACGGAAAGCGAGGAATCCGCCGCGAAACAGCGCGTTAGTGACGGTGCCGCCAGAGGGACTCGAACCCCCGACCCCCTGATTACAAATCAGGTGCTCTACCAGCTGAGCTATGGCGGCGCGCGGAGCGGGCTTTTGCCACTTTGTAGCCGTCCGGGAAAGCGGCGTGTTCGCCGTTATGTGGTTTGCCCGCCGCCTTAGAAATGGCTAATGCGGACCGCTGCCTATGTGGGACGCCGCCGAATGCGGTGCGTGGCTGGACTGTAAAAATCGGGGATTCGTATGAGCTTCTGGGACTCAGTTTTCCGCGCGATCTTTGGCACTCGCGGCAGCTCGCGCCCCACGTCTCCGCCGCCACCGCCCCCACGGTCGCCGCCACCTGCGCCACCGACGCCTCCGCGCACGCCACCCGCGCCGCCGCCGGCGACGCCACCCGTTCCGCCTCCAGCAACGCCGCCTGCGCCACCGCC
>CAYUOC010000053.1:0-6693 GCA_964446305.1 uncultured Terricaulis sp.
CGGTGCGCAGCACGAGAGCCCGGTCCGCCGCAAAGCGGCGGAGGCGCACTCACAACTGACGCTCGTCTTGCTCAAGCTTGGTCAACTTGGCGAATGCGCCCATGCCTGCCAACACCGCAAATGCAACAAGGATGACCATGCGCCAGGATGGACTGGGGATGGCGTCGTGCAGGATGTCCTCCGCGAGGTGATAGGCGACGACCATGCTCGGGATCACGAAGACGAGCGCCACGATGGCTCGTGCTGGACCTCGGGCGAGTGCGAATGCCAGCCGTGCAACGGTTAGCGCGATGAGCGTAGCAAACGCGCCAACCACAGTTGCCCCGGCAACGCCTGCCCCGGTGTCGAACGCGTACACGCCCGCAGCGATTCCAATGAGGCAGGGCAGAGCGTAGACCGCGTAGGTCGCCATCACCCAACACCACAGCAGCCCAACGAAGATCACGATGACGATCAGGGGCATCCCTATCCATGGCAATCGAAAGCGAGACAACTCCGGGTGCTCACTCATTGCGTTTCAGTGGCGTTAGTCCGCTCCGGAAGTCTACATTCGTGCCCGGCAGGTTTGCCCGACGAAGCGGGCATTCACGCCCCAAGGTGTGAACGACGGTGATTGGCCCGGAGCGGACATTTCGATCAGACGTATCAGCGTGTGTTCGCTCACAAGAACCAGTTCAAGAGGGTGAGTCCGATGCTCTGCCATTGCGGGCTATCCATGATGACGCCCTGGTTGACCTTCAGCACAAAGAGCGGGATCGCGATCCAGTAAACCGGATGCAGGCGCCGGGTGATCGCAACATCGACAAGGATCACGATCCATAACGGCGCCGCGTAAAGGAGCGTCGCCGTAGCGCCGGGATTTAGCCATGCCGCAGGAAAGAGAAGCGGATAGAGCCGTCCGAGTCCGATAAGGGTCATCACGCACGTGGCGACCACCATAAGCCGCTTGTGGCTCTCGCGATCAGTCCTCAACAGAACCGCGGCGGCGAGGAAGCCGGCGAACATCACCATGTCCAGCAGGCCGGGGAAGAGGAAAACCGCTTCCTCCGCAACATCGCCGCCGTGCGAAACGCGACGCAACGCCATTGCAAATACCGCAAACAGGCCCAGAACAACGCCGAGCGCGCCGTAGCCCACGATCCACCAGCCGAAACGCCGGTGAACCTTCGTGCGTCCGCTCCGCACCAGGTAAGCCTGCGCGCCGAACGCCGCGATCCAGCCGAGAAAGTAAAGCGCGTGAACCGGTATAAACCAGACGTGCTTGATCGGATCGATCTCTCCGATTCCGGTTAGCACCGGGCCGAAATAGGTTGGCCAGAAACTCCCGAATGCGAGCGCTAAGGCGCCGGCGGCGAAAATCACGAACAGCCAAGAGCGCGTGCACGGGTTTCTATTGGTTGAGCTTGTCATCCCTGCTCCCGGCTGTGCGAGACAATGGGGCGAGGTCGACACTACCGCGAACGCCCATTCTTGCAACGCGGCACCAATGTCCGCCTCCGGCGATGGCCGGTCGCCCTGGGCCGCCCAAGGCGGACGGCAGGTCTTGAGGGCCACTTGCCCACTAAGGCGATCCGGGCATCGGTGGGATCCAACGGTCTGTCCGTCCAGGGCCGTTTCGACCTAATCTGTGCCTTACCTTCTTGCGTCTAAACAGAGCATAGAAGACCAGGAGACTACGACATGCGCCGCGCCCTTGCTGCCCTTGCTCTAGCCCTTACGTCGTGCGTCACGCCAATTCATGACGGCGAACGCCAGAACGCTGCCATCGTGCGGTCATGCAGCGATGCTGTGAATCGGCGGGACATCGACACCTACATCGGCTGCTGGGCGCCTCATGCGCGCAACAACGGCTTCGACGTCAGGGTCGAGCGCGTCCGCGAAATCATGTCCGATATTCTTCAGACTTTCCCCGACTACCGCAGCGAGATCATCATGATTGTCGCCCAAGGGGACATGGTCGTCACGCAGTCGATCCAATCAGGGACGCATCGGGGGATGGCGCGCACCAATTTTAACGGTGGTGGTTTGCAGGGCGTTGCGCCGACGGATCGTCGAATGGAAATTCGGACCACGCATTGGTGGCGTTTAGAGAACGGCAAGATCGTCGAGCATCAGGCCATTCGCGATGATCTTACCATGATGCGCCAGCTCGGGCTGGCGCCATCAGCGAACTAATCATCACCGTCCCATATTCAAAGGCGCGACGCCTGTGCGCCAACGCGGCGCCTCGCGCGTGATCATCGTATCAGCGTGCCGATGGATCACGCGCCATTCACCCCGCCTCTCTCCGAAGAGCCGTAGTCACGCGGTAGTGCGTTCTGATTCCGTGGAGCGTTTGGACTTTTGAAGATATGCGAATGGAAAGCGCTGCAGTGCGTCAAAGTTAAGCCGCGTGCGGGAAGAGCGCCGGTTCGGCAAATGTCCGTCATCGGCGAACTCCCGCCGTGACTTGGGCGAACAAGCGTCCCATGTGGAATGCTGTCTGGTCGTTAGCCGTCTGTCATTGCGCTCACGCGCCAGGGATCGACGCCGGAACGGCCGGAACGGCCGGGACGCGCGGGGAGCGCGGCTCGGTGCGCAGCACAGAGCCCGGTCCGCCGCAGCGCGGCGGAGGCGCGCAACTGCATCGCATCCGGTATCAAAACGCCAACACACCGACACTGGAAGCCAATGAAACAAGGCAGACCGCGTAGGTCGCCATCACCCAGCAACAGAGCAGCCCAACCAAGATAACGATGACGATCATGGGACATCCAAACCCTGGTCAACGAGCGCGAGACAATTCCGTGAAGTCTCCATTCGGTTCCCGATCGCAGGCGTTCGGCGGCGTGCGTCCGTTTTGGGCAGAAGCAGACTTGCGAACTGGCGACGGGATCTAGCGAACCCTTTCATAATCGAAACACACGCGACTGATTGAGCCGTCTTGATGTATGGGCATCACCCACGAGTGGAGTGTGCGCGCACTGGTCAGCCGATAGCCCATTTCCATCGCGTGCCTGGGCGGACGTTGCAGGTTGGTGAAGACGACTTCGCCCTCGTTAGCCGAAGTGAGCGTCAACTCAATTGGGCCGTCGTCCTCCCAGGTCTGATAGTTCGCATGAAAGTGATTGTACCGCAGCACGACGCGGTCGCTTTCCGCTGCGATTACAATAAGCTCTATCGTGCCGACCTTGCCGCCTTTGATGAGCCGGACCATTCCCTGGGCGACGTCCGCGGAGGGCGGAAGCCAAATCTCTTCAATGTCAAAATCATCCCCGTCGCTGCGCCAATGTCCCGCCAAAAAGGCCAAGACGTTTAGGGCGCTGGTGGGGAGAGGCGTACTTTCCATGGGCCGCGATCCTAGCACGCTATCGCTCACTCCGGATGTCCGCTTTCCGGCGCGGCCCCTGGCAGGAGGAGCAGATGTCTCTTGCTGGTATGAACCTGAAACGCGCCCGCTGATCTGCTCGGTCCAGAATGCACCTGAAACCAGTCGTTCACGGAAACAGCTCAAGTGGCAGAGATCGGCGAACTCCCGCCGCTTTGAATGGGCAGACAAGCGTCCGATATGGAATGCTTTTCGGTGGTTAGCCGTCTGTCATCGCGGACCCGCGCCAGGGATCGATGCCGGAACGGCCGAGACGCGCGGGAGCGCGGCTCGGTGCGCAGCACGAGAGCCCGGTTCGCCGCAACGCGGCGCAGGCGCACCGCATGCACTACTGACGCTCGTCCTCCTCAAGCTTGGTCAACTTGGCGAACGCGCCCATGCCCGCCAACACCGCAAATGCAACAAGGATGGCGTTGCGCCCGGAAGGGCTGGGGATGGCATCATGCGGCAAGTCCTCAGCGACTTGATAGCCAACAACCATGCTCGGGACGACGAAGAACACGGCGACAAGCACTATTGTTATTCCGCGGGTTGTCGAGAAGGCCCACCGTGCAGCTGCGAACGAAGTCAACGCTGAAAAGGCGCCGACCAAGATGCTGCTGCCGGTCTCGTGGACGCCTTCCTAAGCTAGCGCCTCCCGCTCTTCGAAGGCAATCGGGCTCGGCGAGGGCAACCCGATCCTTGTCCAAACTTCCTTGTTGCGAGCTAGATATTCGACACGAACCAGAAGATGAACGCGGCGACACCTGCAAGGGCGACAAACAGCGCGGCCTGGACGACCGGCGGATCCTTGGGAGCGATTTCTTCCGGCCAAGGCAAAGTGAGCGCGCGGAGCGCCGCAATGAAGGCGGCGGCGCCTCCGGCGACGCGAAGCCAGTCCAGCTGAACCCAGCGCTTTGCCATTTCGATCGATTGCGCGTCTGTCAGCGTATCGTTTGGCGATCCGGTTGCGTGATGCCACAGCGCCGCGTTCATCGGCCAAAATACGAGCACCGTCAGCACGAGCATTGCTAAGATGCCAAGTGCAGGAACGCACAAAAGCCACCGATAAGTCCAAGGCGTGCGCCACCCGGCGAGGAGTGCTCCAAATGATGCGATAAGCAATGCTGCGGAGGACGGGATGTAGAATACGCCCGTGTCGACAGGCCAGGCCGCGCCGTAGGGAAGCAATGCGAGGGATCGAGGCGGGTCAGCGCTCCAAGCACCGGCGAGGACGATCAGGTCAAATAGTTTGGCCCCAACAAGCGGGCCTGCGGCGAGAACCGCGAGCCAAAGAAACGCCTTCGCCGCCCGCTCCCGCATCGCCCTGCTGACCTCCTCGCATGTGCCACTTTACAGGCCTGCGGTTCGCCCGGGAAGGGAGGGGCGCGAGCGACGTAGTGAACATCCGAGGTGTGCTTCGCGATCGAACCAGGGCGAAAGACTTCTTTGGGATCTATCAGGCCATCGCATCTTTCACCGCAACGCCGCGCCAAGGATCGACGCCGGAACGGCCGAGACGCGCGGGGAGCGCGGGCTCGGTGCACAGCACGAGAGCCCGGTCCGCCGCAACGCGGCGGAGGCGCCCAACCGGCATCGCACGATCAGTTCGGTCTCAATCGCCACCACCTCGGTCGCGACGCCAATGAGACAAAACAGAAAGAAGCGGCGTTAGGCGTCGCAGATCGTGAGCATCAGTCGTTGAAGTCTTGCAGCGACATCTTCGGCGTGGCGTGGCTCGACGCAGCGCATGTCGTCGAATGCGGTGTGATGAAAGCGGTGGGCGCCGAGCAAACCGATGACATTGGCGTAACCCGCGCTTGCAATCTGGCCCAACTCTCCGGCGGCGTCGGGGCGCGCGGCGTAAGCGGCTTCCAGCCCGGCGGCGCCGGTGAAGCATGCGCGCGCCTGGTCGAGAAACGGCTCCGAGGTCAGCAGGAAACGCTGCGGATCGGGGCTCGGCAGCGGCGCCAGCCGCGCGCCGGCCTCATGCCAATCGCGCGCGGCAAAGCCCGCGCCCAGGTGCGCCCAAAGCCGCGTCGCCTGGCCAGGCGGCGCGAGCCCCTGGAGAAAGACCTGCGCGCCGGCGCCTTCGAATTCGTGCGCGCTCGTTGCGACGAAAATGAGATTGTGGCGCGCAAGCGCGTTCCTCGCCCACGACGCGATGGCGAGGAAAATCGCAACGCCGGGCCCACGCTCGCCTGCGCATATGCCCCAGCCGGAGCGCGGGGTCGATATCACGACATAAGGCGCGTTGCCGCGTTCTTGGCGTGCAATGACGTTGAACGCCTGCCGCGCCGACGGCGTGCGCTCAATCGTGAGAGCAGCGCGCGTGGCCGCCGGCGCTAGCCTGATCTCATGCCAGTTGCGCGGCGCCATCAGGCATATGGGAAGGCCGCCGTCTTCGAGTGGGCGGTTCAGGCGAATGCATTCTCCCGTCGGTCCGTGCGTCACCAACACGAGCGCGGCGGCGTCCACTGCGCCAGCGCGTTCGATGAGGTCGCGGATTTCCGGATGCATCGCGCTCGACCAGCGCCGCGCATTGAGGTGAGCCACGACGATGGCGCCACGCGCGGCTTCAGTGGACGCCCCCGCGGGCGTCCAGACCGCAACCGGCCCCTCAATAGCGCCGCCGGGCGCGGCGTGCGCCGCATCATGTACGGCCAGCCGCACGGAAAGCGCGCCTATCTGGAAGAGGCCCTCAATCGCGCCGATGTCGCTCGCGGCGACACGCTGGCGCTCGGTTGCGTAACCCGCCCCGGCGAGGCGCGCCTCGATCCAGTCGCCGCAGTCATTGTCGCCGGCGCCGCCCGCCCATTTCGGCCCAAACTGCGCATAGGCGGCAAGATCGGCTGCGATGGCGGATTGGGTGCTCTCGCCAGGGCCCGCGCGCGTTGCGCAGGCGGCCAGACCCGCGGCGGGGCCCACAAACAGGCCGCGACGGGTAAGGGCTGGAGGCGAGTTCAAAATTGTGCGCAATATGGGTCTTTCCAGGAGCCGAAGTAGTGACTGATCAATCGCCCGCGTCAAGCGCGGAGGAAGTCGAGCGGGAGCTTCCCCTGGATACGATCATCGCCCGCGAACTGGTGCGTGACATCGTCAACGGGGTTTACCCTCCCGGTTGCTGGATCAGGGAGCAGGAAGTCGCCTCAAAGCACGGGACGAGCCGCACGCCTGTGCGCAACGCCTTCCGCCAGGTCGAGCGCGAAGGGTTCATCCAGGTGAGACCTTGGCGCGGGGCCAAGGTGCTCGAACTTAGCGCCGACGACACCCGCTACGCGCTTGACCTTCTAGAAGTGATTTACGGCGTGGGGGGGGGCCGCGCCGCCGCGCCCGTGGCCCCCGCC
>CAYUOC010000053.1:6703-21401 GCA_964446305.1 uncultured Terricaulis sp.
AAATATAGTGCTACAAATGTACAAAAAATTAATTTCCTATCTATCTATCTATGTTTATATTATTTCATTTATTTCCGGCTTGTGGATCCTCAACCCCGCCGAGACTGTGCCAGCCTCCCATTTCCCTGAGCTCGACGCCATGTATCAGAAGGCCTTGGACGCGGTCAGCCGCAACTCGCTGCCCGAACGCGTCGCCATCGCTTTCCAAATTGGCCGTCGCCTCTCGCGCTGGAGCGGCAGTCACTTGGCGCATGACATGTTGAACCGTGTCGGCAGTCTCGCGCTCTGGCAGCACCGCTTCCTAGACTTTGACGTGCCCGCCGCCTCGCAGCGCCAAGTCGAGTTGCATGGCGCATTAGTGGAGGCGGTCAAGACCCGCAATGCTGTGTTGGCCGAGGCCACAGCGCGCGAGATCGTGGCGCTGACCCGAACTTTCCTGGTGCCGCGGGTGCGGCTTCAAGAGAACGCCCCAGCGGTAAAGCGCGGCAAGAAGTGAGCAAAGGTTGACAGCCGCCCGCTGAGCTGAAATTGTGCACAATATGGCTCAGGCCAAGAGCTGCTGAACGGGTTCGAATCCGCGGGGACGGATCGAGCCGCGACGCGAACGCGCCGTTTCAAGAGCGCGCTAGGGATTTGGGGAGTGGGAGCAATGAACAGACATCTCTTGCGTACGGGGATCGCGGCGCTTTGCGCGCTTGCACCTTTCAGCGCTCCGGCGGCGGCCCAAGAATCGGCGGCGGTTGAGGGAGAAGATGAGGTTGTGGTGACGGCGCGCCGGCGCGCCGAGCAATTGCGCGAGGTGCCGGCCTCGGTCACCGCGATCACCGAAGCTGACCGTGAAGCTCTCGTGCTCGACCGGATGGACGATTTTCTGCGCCAATCGCAGAGCACGACACTGGTGGCGTCGGGGCCGGAATACCTCAACGACATCACCATTCGCGGGCAGGGCAGCGGACGGGTAGGCTTCACCGAAACCGCCACTGGCCTTTATCGCGACGGCGTCTACAACGCAGGCGGCGGGTTCGGCGGACGGACGTTGAGCCGGCTCGATCTTTTCGACACCGCCCGGGTGGAAGTTTTGCGCGGCCCGCAAGGGGCGCTGTTCGGCCGCAACGCCATCGGCGGCGTCATCAACGTCATTCCAAACGGCGCCGAGGAGAGCTTCGAAGCCCGCCTTACCGGGCGCTACGCCGACCCCGAGCGCACGGATGTTGAAGCCATTCTCAATCTCCCGATCGACGACACCTTCGCGCTGCGCCTAGGCGGCTTTCGCACCGAACAGGATGAGGGCTTCATTTACAACACGACCACCGGCGACTTCATCGATCAACAGAGCGTCGGCGGGGCGCGCGTCACCGCAGAGGCGCGTCCGACCGAGACAGTCACCTTCGCGGCGTCGATGGAATATTTCGATGCTGAGACGCCTGCCTTCTCAGGGCTTGCGCGCCATCCCGTCCTCGATCCCGAGCCTTATGTCCGCGCCAACCAAAACCGCGCCGGCGTCACCAATGTGATTGAGCGGGCGCTGGCGCTTAGCGCCGACTTCGATCTTGGCTGGGCCGACCTTGCGCTCAACGCCGCGCGGCGCGAACGCGACGGCGGGCGCACAAATGAAGACGACGATCATTTTGCGGGACTTTCGTTGACCGATGTCGTCACAGGCGCCCCGGTGGGCTTTCCCGATTACTCCCGCGCGCAATTGGAAGTGTACGAGCGCGACATCTATCAGGCCATCCTGACATCGCGCGGAGAGAGTCGACTGCGCTGGCTCATCGGCGTGGAGGCGCTGCAATCGACCGACGAGGTCAATACCGCGCCGCTTCTGTGCCCAGCTTATACGGGCGTGGCGCAGCCGGACACGCCCGGGTGTTTCGTTGGCAGCGCTGGTGCGCTGGCCGGCGCATCGCTCACCGCCCGTAACGCCGGGCGCAGGACCATGAACAACGATCGCTTCATCGAGGATCTGACATCGATCTCGATCTTTGGCTCGATCGATTACGACCTGACTGAACGGCTGCTGCTTGGCCTTGAGATGCGCGTTCAGCAAGACGAGCGCGATTATCAATTCCGCCGGTTTTCGGAAGATCCGCTTGTCTATTTCGGCGCCGGCGCGGCCCCTGCGGGCCTGCTCGCGCCATTGGGAGGCTCAGGCGTCACGACAACGCAGTTTTGTCCTCCGACCGTAACGGCGCCGGCTTGCGCGCCAGGCAATGAAACAGCGGAAATAACCTCAACCCAAGACAACACCTTCTATACGCCGACGGCCACGCTCAGGTGGAATTTTGCCGACGAGCAGTACCTCTATCTGCGCTTTGCCACAGGCTATCGCTCAGGCGGCTTCAACACCAATCTGCCACCCACTACCATTCGCTCGGCGCTTGCTGCCGCGCTGACGTACGACGCTGAGTACGCCTACAATTACGAAACGGGCTGGAAGGGCGAACTGTTTGGCTTCAACGCAGAAGCCGCAGTCTTCTACACCTGGACCAACAACGTGCAGGTCGTCACCGCCCCCGCTCTGGGTGCTCCGGGTTTTGTGTTATCGAACGCGGGCGATGCGCACGTGTACGGCTTTGAAGCCGAATTGCGGCGCCTGTTTGATTTGGGTCCCGGGCGTCTGTCGACGCGCCTTGCGTTTTCGGCGTTGGACGGAGAGTTTGAAGAGGGCGCAAGCCTCATCAGCCAAGGCGTCGTCATCGACCTCGAAGGACGCCAAGTGCCGCGGCTCCGTGACTACCAGGTGACGGCCAATCTCTTCTACACGCAGCCGATCGGCCCCCTGCGCGGCTTCGTCGGCGTCAGCGGTCAATTCGCCGATGGCGGCTTCGACAATCCCGACAATTCGCGTGAGTACCAAGGCTACGAGCTTTACGACGCACGCCTGGGCCTTGAGGGCGCTCACTGGCGGCTCTCGTTGTTCGGCCGCAATCTCACCGATGAGCGCTACGTATTGAACGAAGTCAGCACCAATGAATTCTGGAGTCAGCCGCGCGTCTACGGGGCGGAGCTCACCTTTCGCTATTGAGGGCCGATCATGGCGTTGACGTCATCGTGGAGGAGAGCAGGCGTTCTGACGCTCGCAATGGCGGCGGCATTTATGCTGAGCGGGTGCGCAAGCCCCAGTGCGGCGCAGACTGTGCGCGAGACGCACGTCGCGCCTCACGTGGAGATCAGCTACGGCGAGTGGCGCGACGCAGCGCGAGATCGCAGCGTGCCCTACAAGCTCTATCTTCCGGACACGCGCGCGGCTGCGCCGGTTGTGATTTTCTCGCACGGCCTCGGCGGAAGTCGCGAAGCGGCGACCTATCTGCTCGAACATCTTGCCGCCAACGGCTTCGCCGCGGTCTCCATCCAACACCCCGGCAGCGATGAATCGCTTCTGCGCCAGGGAGGCGGCATGAGGCGGCTGCGCGAAAGCGTCGCCGACGCGCGTTCGGCGGCGGCGCGGTTCGGCGACGTGCGCTTCGTCATTGATGAGCTGGAGCGCCTCAATGCAAGCGGCGCGTGGGCGGGACGCTTCGATGTTTCGCGCATCGGCATGTCTGGCCATTCCTATGGCGCTTTGACCACCTTGATCGCCGTGGGGCAGCGCCCCGGCGCCGGCGCGCCTGATCGCTTCCGCGACGTCCGCATTGATGCCGCGATCGTCTATAGCCCGAACGCGCCCCGCAACCAGGACGCAGGGGCAGCGCTCGCCGCTATCCGCACGCCAATCTTACACCTGACCGGGACCGAGGATCGCACGCCCCTCGATCTCGAGCGCACGCCCGCTGACCGCCAGATACCCTTTCGGACCATTACCGGCGCCGACCAGTATCTGATCGTGTTCGCCGGCGGCGATCACATGATCTTCTCCGGCCGCGTGCAACGGAGCGGGCGCATGAATCGAGCGCAGCAAGTTCAGACCGAGGCGATCCTGCGCGAAAGCTTGATCTTCTGGCGCGCTTATCTGTTGGACGATCGGAACGCGTTGGCCGAGCTTTGCGGCTTGCCGGACCGCATGGGACCCATAGGTGAGGCCGAAGTCAGAGCAGAACGCTGCAATTAGTCGTCTTGGAGCTTGCCCCATGCATCGTCGCCGCTTGATCCAGGCTTCACTCGCACTCGCAGCGTTGCAGGCCGGCTGCGCCGCAAGCGGAGCTGGCGATGAGGGCGATGGATATGAGCGCGCCTTCCATTACGGGTTTCCGCTTTATGAGTTCGCCCGCATTGCGCAGGAAAGGACGGGCGCGATCGACAGTCAGCCCGGACGGCTCAACACGATCGTTCATCGCGGTCAATTGCTCGATCACACCTCGCAGGTGGTCACCGCGCCTAACAACGACACGATCTATTCTTCGTCTTTCTTAGAGCTCTCTGGCGGGCCGATCGAAATTCATGCGCCAAGCTCGTCGGAGCGCTATTTCTCAATCGCCTTCATGCAGGCCTTCACTGATGTGTTCGCCTATATCGGAACGCGCGCAACGCGCGGCCAAGGAGGCCGCTATTGGGTTATTGGGCCGGGTCAGAATGTTGCGATCCCAGCTGGCGTGACCGCGATCCGCGCGCCTACCAATGATGTGTGGATGCTGATGCGCACGCTGGTCGATGGCCCCCGCGACCTTGAGGCGGCGCGCGCCTTTCAAGCGCAGCTCACTCTGACGGTCCCGGACGCCCGCCCGTCCGCCCGCGGCTACAGGGTGAGCGCGCGCGACGTAAACGACCCGGAGAATTTCCTGGCGCTGGTCAGCGAAGTGATCGCGCGCTCCCCGGAGGGCGAGGGCGAAATCCGGCGCGCGCCGCGCTTTGCCGCGCAAGGCATCGGTGCGCAGGAGCCGTCAGCGGAACAGCTCGAATACTGGCGCGCGATGATTCCCGCAGGCCTTGCAGCTTTGCGCGAGCGTTTCCGCTTCCGCGACCTGATTGTCGATGGCTGGAGTTACCAGCCGCCAGGCATCGCCGATTTCGGCGACAACGACGAATTGCGCGCCGCCGTCGCCCTCGGCGGCATCGCCGCTTTGGGCGAAGCCGAGGCGATGTACTTCCACAGCAATTTTGACGCCGAAGGCGAGCGGCTGACCGGCGATCATCGTTATCGGTGGCGTGCGCCGCCCGGCGGCGTGCCGGTCGATGCGTTCTGGTCGCTCACCATCTACACAGTGACGCCTGAAGGCCGCTACTTCTTCGTCGAGAATCCAATCAACCGTTATTCCATCGGCGATCGCACGCCGGGGCTTGTCGTGGAAGCGGATGGGAGCCTTGAGATCGCCATCCAGCACGAGCGGCCCGATGACGCCATCGCGGCAAACTGGTTGCCGGCGCCACCAGGGCCGATCCGCTTGGCGCTCCGCGCTTACCTGCCGCGCCAAGCATTGCGAGACCGCGCTTGGCGCGTGCCGGCGCTGCGGCGCGTCGACTGAAGCCTTAAGGTTCGGCGAACTCCAGGCATCTAAGGACGCGAGTTGTCTTCCCGGAAGGGGCGGATGGGTACACCGAGGTCAAGAACCGTCGAGCAGAGCAGCCGATGTGCTTCGACAAGTGTCCGCTCGCCCCTGCCGTCGTTCCTCGCGCCAGGGATCGACGCCGGAACGGCCGAGACGCGCGGAGAGCGCGGCTCGGTGCGCAGCACGAGAGCCCGGTCCGCCGCCAAGCGGCGGAGGCGCACCGCATTTGCGCCGCCGCGGCGTCTTCGTCAGGGTACTCAACGACTCGGTCAAACATGAGCTGGCGGGATCGCGTTCAATGACCGCCGCGAACTTCGCGGTTCATCATTGCGCGCACATGGAAAGCTCTGGCTCCAGTGCCTTCCATGTCTCAGCTACTCGCCGAACTCGGGCGACGACGCAGCGGACTTCGCGCGCCGGTTCGACTTCGTATTTGAGTTAACGCCCGGCGGGGCGTGGCGCGCAGTCAGCCAACGGATCCATGGCCCGGTTAACGCGCGCTGTGCGGGTCGGGCGCCGTTCCGTGATCGGTTCGCCATAGCTCCACAAATCCCGCGCGCGACGCAACCGCTTCGATCTCATCGGCGGAGAAGAGGTCGTCGAGCTCCTGAAGCGTCGTCGCCAGAAAGACTTCAGTGCCTTGCCCGTCGCGAGAGTGGCGTTCGCGCAACCAATATTCGACGGCGCGCCACGCCCCAGGCGAGCGGCACACCCAGCCGGAGCGGCGCAGCAAGAAGAAGTCGATGCCGCCATGCACGGCGCGGTAATGGGCGCGCATGGCGTCGAGCTGTTGATCGCTTATCTCCGAGAGGTCGGTGTCCTCGCCAATGATGTGAACGGTGTCGGCGGCGGCCCAAGCAAGGTTCTCCGCGTGTATGCGCCCCAGCGCCTCGATTTCCGAGAACGGCACGCGCGCCTCGAAGGCGACGATGTGGAGCGCCAACGCGGCATTCTCAGCAATGGAGATGGGCAAGGGCGACCGCCGCTCTCTGAATCGGGTTGTCCGCCCGTAGCGGCTTTTCGTCCGCCGCCTTAGGCGAGCAAAAAGCAGCGTTGGCGTTAGGGGCCCGAGAACAACACAAGCAAACTTGCTCGACTGTGCTGATAGCACTGCGATTCTCGCAGAACGCTCGCAGGCGTTCATGGTCGTGCGAAACGCACGCGACTTAAAGCTTCTTTGAGAGGTGCAAGCCAGAACGAGCGCCTATCATCGGCGGGAAGGTTCCATGCAGATTTTGATTGCCGACGACGATTGCCTCATAGCGGCGATCGTGCGTGAGGGATTGAAACCCTACGGCTACGCCGTGACCGCGGTCGAGAACGGCGTCCAGGCGCTGGCGTCTGTGCGCCAGCGCCGGCCCGCGCTCATTCTGCTCGATGCGGAAATGCCGGTGCTGGACGGCTTTGGCGCCTTGCGCGCACTCAAGGGCGATGCATCGCTCAAACATGTGCCGGTCATCATGCTGACGGCGCGGCGCAATCTCCGCGACGTCATGCTTGCGCGCGAGCTGGGCGCGTCGGACTATCTTGCCAAGCCGTTCGACATCCTCGACCTATTGAGGCGGATGCGCGCCTGCCTAGGCAGAAGCGTCGGGGCTGGGCCGGCGCGCTCCGATAGGGATGAGGCCAGTCTGGTGTTCGGCGAAGAAGACCCTGATGGCGCCCATTGGCTTGAGTGAGCGATGACCGGCCCGCCAGATCAAAGCCGCCGCTTGGCGCCCGTTCTGAAACTCGCGGCGCTCTTTGCGGCGTCGGTGCTTGTTGTTTACCTCAGTCAGGAATTCAGCCGTCATGGCGGGCGAGTGGCGGCGATCTGGCCGCTCAACGCCATGCTGCTTGCGGTGATGTTGCGCCAGCCGCGTGTGTTTTGGCCCGCTATTCTTGCGGCCGGCGGCTTCGCTAATCTCGCCGTCAACATCTTCATGGGCGACGCTGGCGTGCGCGCGGTCGGGTTGACCGGCGCCAATTTGGCGGAAGTCCTATTGTGCGCGCGCCTGTTATGGCGCGAGGGCGGCGCGTTCGACATTACGCGCACGCGCGCGCTGCTGCGCTTTGGTCTTGTCGCCGGCGTTGCCGGGCCAACGCTGTCGGCGCTCATAGCGGCCTGCGTGCTGGCGCCTTCTGCGTCGTTCCTGGATGTCTTCGCAACCTGGTTTGCCGCCGATGCGCTGGGCATGCTCATCTTTGCGCCCGCGCTGCTCGCCTTCAGCGGCCCCAGTGTCACCGCGCTTAGTCAAGCCCGCACCAAATTGGGCGCGGCCGCGACGCTGGCGCTGATCGTGGGCGTTCTCTTCCTCGTCTTCTCGCAGAACCGGTTTCCAACGCTCTTTCTGGTGCCGCCGGTTCTGATGTTTGCGACGTTCAGGCTCGGCATGAGGGGCGCCGCGACCGGCATCTTATTGACTGCGGCGGTCGCCATCTCTTGCGCGATCGCCGGGAAGGGCCCCACCCAGCTTATGGACGGCTCAGACATTGAACGCGTCTTCGTGCTGCAGATCTTCTTGGCGGTGATGTCGGTCTCGACCCTGCCAGTGGCGGCGGCGCTGAGCGATGCGGTGCGCGCGCGCGGTGAACTGACCGCCGCGCGTGAACGCGCTGAACGCAGCGAAGCGGACTATCGTGTCCTAGCCGATCACTCGACCGACATTGTTGTGCGCCTTGGACCAGGCGGGATCATTTCCTATGCTTCGCCGGCCTGCCGGATGTTGGGCATTGAGCCTGATCAGGCGATCGGGCGCTCGACGCTCGATTTCGTGACCGGCGACGACCGCGCGCTTGCGGAGAAATTGCTCGCTGATCTCTTCAGCGGATCTGACCCCGACCGCTCGGTGCGGCGCGAATATCGCGTGCAGCGCCCGGACGGATCGATCATCTGGCTTGAAGGCAATCCCAGCATCATCCGCAACGCCGCTGGCGAGCCGGTCGAGGTCGTCACCACCTATCGCGATGTCACCGCCAAACGCGCGCTCGAGGCGGAAGTGTCGGCTGCGCGGCTCGCCGCCGAGCGGGCGGCGGACGCCGTGCGGGCAAGCGAGGCGCGCTATCGGGCGATGGCGGACGCCTCACTTGACATGATGGCGCGCATGGACATGGACGGGACCATCCGCTTTGTCAGTCCAAGCGCGCAAGCGATCATGGGCTACACCGCGGACGAACTCATCGGCACGCGCACGCTCGATCATACCCACGCCGATGATATCGATGACGTGAAGGCCTTCTTTGCCGCGCTCTTGGCCGAAGGGCCCGAGGCGCCGCCCAGACCCTATTCGTTCCGCGCCCGCCGCAAGGACGGGCGCATCATCTGGCTCGAAGGCATCCCGCGCATAATCTACGATCCCGAAGGGGCGCCGATCGAAATCCAGGATTCCGCGCGTGATGTGACCGAGCGCAAGCGGCTTGAAGAAGCTTTGGCGCACGCGCGCGAAGCGGCCGAAGCGGCTGCCGCGGCCAAGTCGGAATTCCTGGCCAATATGAGCCACGAATTGCGGACCCCGCTTAACAGCATTGTCGGGTTCTCACACTTGCTGGTGCAAAGCGCCTCGCTCGGTCCAAGCGAACGGCGCTACGCCGACCTGGCGTTGCGCTCAAGCCAGGATCTCCTGCGCTTGGTCAATGACATTCTGGATTTCTCTAGCCTTGAAGCCGGCGCGCTCAGGCTTGATCCACAGCCGTTCGATCTGCGCCGCCTCGTCGAACGCAGCGCCGACAATTTCCGCCTGGAGGCAGAAGCCAAGGGCCTCTCGCTCGACATCGTCATCGCTCCGGACGCGCCCGAATGCGTCGCCGGCGACGAAGCGCGCATTCACCAGATTCTGCTCAACCTGATCGGCAACGCCTGCAAATTCACCGATAAAGGCGGCGTGACCGTGACGCTGACGCGTGTTGGGGGCGCAATTGATCAACGTCTGCGATTCGAAGTGCGCGACAGCGGCATCGGCGTGCCCGTGGATAAACAACAAGACATATTCACGCGCTTCACCCAGGCTGATGGTTCGATCGCGCGCCGCTTCGGCGGCAGCGGGCTGGGTCTTTCCATCTCCAAGCACTTGATCGATTTGATGGGCGGTGAGATCGGACTTGAATCCGCGGAAGCGGCAGGGGCGCTCTTCTGGTTTGAACTCGATTTGCCGGCGGCTGACCTCGCCAGTCCGGCGCCGCCGATATCAATCCCGAGCGCGCGCCCGCCGCGCCGGATCCTCGTTGTCGATGATAGCGATCTCAACCGCGAACTGGCGGCCGCGTTTCTGGACGGCGAGGGTCATCGCATCGATTTCGCCGCTGATGGCGGTGAGGCTCTGCGCATGGTTAAGGAGAACGGCTACAACATCGTCTTCATGGACGTGCAGATGCCAAACATGTGCGGGCGCGAGGCCACGCGCGCCATTCGTGCGCTGGGCGGCTTTGACGATTTGCCGATTGTCGCCATGACCGCCCAGGCGCTGCCCGAGCAGATCGCCGCGTGCTTTGCCGCTGGCATGAACGATTATGTGGCCAAACCGCTTCATCCCGAGAGCTTGAAGGCGATGGCGGCGAAGTGGTTGGGCGATGCCAAGCGCGCTCACGCAGCGCCATTGGCGCTCCCCGAGCACGTGCTTGAGGAGTTGAAGCGGCGCTTCATCGAACGCTCGCGCTGCGATCTTGAACTCATTCTCGCCCGCAAGACCGATACGGAGCTGCGCGCAATCGTACACCGCCTCGCCGGCGCCGCCGGCAGCCTAGGGTTTAACGCCGTTGGCGATGCGGCGCTCGAACTCGATCGCAAACTGAGCGAGAGTGAGGCGTTAAGCGAGACGGATTGGGCGCCGCTCGTTGCCTCGCTGCGGCTGATGCTGGCCGCGGCCTGAAGAAAGGCCGTGCCGGCGCCCCTGAGAGGGCGGCCGGCGCGAAGTCAAAACCTGCTTTCTGTCATTGCGCTACGTCGGTCGCGAACAGCGGGGCTGGGGCCATGAATGGCTGCCGCTCACGATGCGTTGGCGCCATCCTTATCTGTCCCTATTCTCGCAATCGCCTCGCGGGCCTTTGCGCGGGTGAGAGGTCATAGAGTCATGCCGGGTGCGGTAGTCTTGATCGCCGAGGACGATGACATCTTGCGCGCGTTCGTCGCTGAGACGCTGCGGGGGCAGGGCTTTATTGTGCGCGAGGCCGGCGACGGTCCAACCGCCGTCGAGCTCGGCTTGGCCCATCCCGCCGACATCTTGATCCTTGATCGCAATCTGCCGGGCCTCGATGGGCTTGAAGTGTTGCGTCTGCTGAGAGCCCGGGGCGTGCGCACGCCTGCCATGTTCTTAACCGCGGTCAGCGGCCTAGAGGAGCGGGTGCGGGGACTGGATTCCGGCGCCGACGATTATTTGGCCAAACCGTTCGAGATCGCGGAATTGCTGGCGCGCGTGCGCGCGCTAACCCGCCGTCCGCCCACGCTTGCCGCTGAGGTCATTTCGCGCGGCGGGCTTGCTCTCGATCTGACCAATTGGCGCGCCTCGTTCGCCGGCGCCGAGCTTCAACTTACCGCCCAAGACATGACGCTTCTGGCGCATTTTCTCCGCCGCCCAGGCCAAGTGTTCACGCGAGAGGCTCTACTCAATCAGATGGGCGCTGGCGACGACATCACGCCTGCCGCTGTCGAACACGCGCTGAGCCGCCTCCGCAAGAAACTGGAGAAGGCCGGGGCTCCCGACGTGATCGAGACGGTGCGGGGCGTTGGCTATCGACTGGGCCGCTCCTTCGCGGACGCAAAAACCTGATCAGACGAAGCCGCTTGCGGGAGGGAAATCTGCGGCGCGGCGCGGCATCGCGACGCCCGTGGGGGTCGACCGCCCGCCAGATGCGACTGACCATAGAGTATCGCACTACGCGGCGCGCCGAAACGGCCGGCCGGGTTCGTCGTTCACCAATCGAACATCACCACAACGAGCGACAGTCAAAGCCGCTTCAAGACGTGCGATGCGCCCGCTGATCTCGGAAACCGCCCCGTTGTCGCCCATCGCGCGAGCGCGCACCAGATCCAGTTCAAGTGAATCGATTTCTTCGCGTGTCAACAGCCGCTCAACGATATCCACCTTGCTGCTCCTCATGCGCTATGTCGCGCGAGACTTGGTGGTTGAAGTCCTACTGCACAACACGCGCGGCCATTGAAAACAGCAATGACGCCAATCAGCGTGTGAGTTCGCCACGACAACCAAAGTATGGACGCTTTTCAGCGCTGCTTCACCTTGTTTGGCGCAAGTGCCGGGCTCGCGCGGCGACCATTGTCGCTGCGCATGGCTATGATTGAAGAAACTTGATGCCCACGGCGAGCGCGTTCTGGCACTCGGTGCGCAACATCGGGGGCGGAATGCTAGAATCGCTGGGCGGCATCGGTGCGGGTGCGGCCGCGAATCTCCTGACGCCCGCTATATTATTCTTCGCCCTTGGCGCTATCGCCGGCTGGCTGAAGTCAGATCTCACCGTTCCTGAGCAAGTGGCGAAGACCTTGGCGCTTTATCTGATGCTGTGCATCGGATTCAAAGGCGGGGTTGAAGCGCGCGCCAGCGGGCTTGCGCCGGACCTCATTTCCGCTGGTGGCCTTGGACTTGTCTTGAGCTTTGCGGCGCCGTTCGCAGCCTATGCAGCGCTGCGTGCGCTTGGCGCGCTTGACCGGGTGACGGCGGCAGCCACGGCCGCACATTATGGCAGCGTCTCGGTCGTCACCTTCGCGGCAGGGTCGGAATATCTGCGCGGCATCGGCGTCGAGTTCGGCGGCTACATGGCCGCGGTGCTTGCGCTGATGGAGACGCCGGCAATTCTGGCCGCGCTTCTGATCGCTGGCTCGCGTCAAGGCTCCGCCGAGGCGCGCCTGAAGCCCACGCTGTGGCGCGAAGTGTTCTTGAATGGCGCGGCGGTCGTGCTTGTGGGCAGCTTCATCATCGGCGTGATCACCGGCGAGCAGGGCATGGAGCGCCTCGATGTGTTTGTCGGGGCTCTCTTTCAGGGCGCGCTCTGTCTTTTTTTGCTCGACATGGGATTGGTCGCGTCACGGCGCCTCGCCGAGGCGCCGAAGCTCAACTGGCGCCTCGTTGCGTTCGCTGTGGGGTGGCCTCTGCTTAGCGCCGCGATCGCGCTCGCCGCGAGCGCTGGCCTCGGCTTGTCGCTGGGAGACGCAAGCCTCATGGCCATTCTCGCGGCGTCGGCGTCCTATATCGCAGCGCCTGCCGCCATGCGGATCGCGCTGCCCAAGGCCGACGCCGGAATCTATCTTTCCTTGTCGCTTGGCGTCACGTTTCCTTTCAATCTGCTGGTCGGAATACCGCTTTATCACGCCGCCGCACGCCTCCTTTACGGATGATGTCAATGAACCTCGTGACCCGCACCAAGCTTGAAATCTTCGTTGAAGCGCATGCGCTCGCAGAGATCGAAGGCATGTTGGAGCGTGTCGGCTTCAAGGGCTGCAGCGTTTTTGTAGGCGTCGAGGGGACGGGTAGTCACGGGACCTGGCGCCAGACCGGCGTCGATGAAGCGGGGATGCGCCTTATCATCACCATAGGATCGCAAGCGTCGGCGGAGACGGCTTTGGCCTGGCTCGGCGACTACTTCAAAACCTATCCCGGCGTGGTGGCGACAAGCGAAGTCAAAGTGCTGCGGCCGGAGCGCTTTTAGCCAAGGGCGCCCGCGTCCATGGCGGCGCTTAGCTCTCCGTCCACGCAATGGCGCCGATCAGCACGAGGTTCAAGCAGGCGACCAGGTGAATCACCAACATGAAGCCTTGGGCGAGGAGTGCGTCACTCATGGGTGGCGCGAAACTACGAGACCGCGCCTTGGCGCGGCGCGAGCGCAGACGTCCGCTGCGCACTCATCGTATGTCAGCCGAAAAGGTCGACACGTTCGAAGCCGCGCGTCTCGACTGACCGCTCGATTGCGAGATCGCCGATCGGGGCGCAGCGGAAGCGGCATGGCGACAACTCGAAAGAAAGTCGCGCCCCCGGTCCGGGGAAACCGGGGGCGCGAGAGGCTAGCGCCGCGCGTGCGGCGGTTGATCGCGAGGACGAGCGGCCAGCGTGTCCTTGATCCTGAGCTTCTGCTGCTTCAGGCGTTTGACGCGCATGAAGTCCGGCAAAGGACGCTTCAGCTCAGAGGCGAGGTCGGCTTCGATTGCGGCGTGGCGCCGCGCAAGGCTCGCCGGGTAGGCGTCGGCGATCATGCCCTAAAACCGCGCTCAGGGCGCTCACGGCGCGGATGCTCGCTCTCCTCCTCGTCATCGTGGGGCTTGCGGCGGCGCTTCTTCACCTCGACACGGAAGTTGATGTTGTCCTCCGGGCGCTTCTGTTTTGTGCGCAGGGCTGCATGCATGGCGCCGATTGCGTTGATCATGGTGCTCCTCATGTCCCACTCCGGGCGGCGTGATTGTCCGCAGCCGAAGCGATGCGGGCCGACATCGCAGCACATGCCGCCAGAGGGGCCCGGCCCGCCTCATGCAGATGGGCGGGCAAGGCGCCGACACAACCAGCGCGGCGATGAGGAATGCACATGACAATCATCGTCCGCGTACAGAGCGAGCCTCACGTTCTCGGCGGCGATCGAACCAGGCGTGGATGCGATCATCATGCGCTTTGAGTCCGGCGCCGGGCAGAGAACCTAACCAAACGAACGAGCAGGTCGCAGTCAGCAGAATTAGCGGCGCGAGCGTTGCGAACAGCCTGGCCGCCGCAGAGGCGAGCGTGCGGTTCGGCAGAAGCCCCCGCACCACCGCGCCGGGATCGGAGCTTTATCCCGGCGCCGGCGCGCTCCCGCGCGTGCGGTAGAGCGAGTAAGCCATGGCGCCGCCGATCAGCGCGAGCGTCATCATCAGCGCCCAGTGCGGCTCAAGATAAGGCGTCCAACCAAGCTCCTTCGACAGCCCGAAATTCCAGATGATCTTGGCGCCGATCAGCACCAGCACCAGTGAGAGCCCATACTTCAGATACTTGAAGCGTTCGACCGCGGCTGCGAGCATGAAATACATCGAGCGCAGGCCCAGAATGGCGAAGATGTTCGATGTGTAGACGATGAAGGGATCACGCGTCACTGCGAAGATAGCGGGCACCGAATCCACGGCAAAGATGATGTCCGCGGTCTCGACCATGATGAGCGCCAGGAAAAGCGGCGTTGCGTAGAGGACAAGCTTGCCGGTGGCGGGATCGGCTTTGCGGACGAAGAAATTGTGGTTCTCAATTCGATCTGTGACGCGCATGCGCCGGCGCACGAATGCGAGGAGCTTATTGTCTTCGAGCTTCATCTCCTGGCCATGGCCGGTCAGCATCTTC
>CAYUOC010000054.1:0-11048 GCA_964446305.1 uncultured Terricaulis sp.
TACGGCGCCTACAAGCGCGGCGGCGCGCATACCGCGCCCTCCAACGAAGCCTTCGACGCTTGGCTCAAGGATCGAGACCCGAGCTATGGCGTGCGCGATCTCGAAGAGGTTGAAGCCGCCGCGAATGTGAACGGCTTGCGGCTTCGCGAAATCATCGAAATGCCGGCGAACAATCTCTCGCTGGTATTCGAGCGCTAGGCCAATTGCTCGATCATGGCGGCGTTGGACTCAGCCGGCGCATCGCCGGCGTTCATCGCCTGCCGGATCTTCTCCTCGATCATCTGGCGGATCTTGTCCTCGGCAATACGCCGGTCCTCCGGCGACATTTGCGCCAGCGCTTCCTCCGAGAGTCCCAGCTCCTCCAGAATCTGTTCGCGCATCCGCTCCATCGGGGTCTTGCGCGCTTCGGCCAGGAATTTCTCGGTCGCGCTCATCTCTGTGAGTTGCGCCGGCTTCTCCTCGATCAGGCTTTGCAAGGCGATGATGTTGTCGAACGAGAGTTGAACCGCAGAGCTGCTAGGCAAAATCGACAACGGCCCGGCAGAAATTGCCGCATCGTTTGTGTTCGGCGCGAAGCTCGGATCGCTCAAATCGCGCGCTTTGCCTTGCGGATTGAGGAAAAGCAGCGGATTTGCGCCGATTGCGCCGATAGTCATTGCACAGTGTCCCCTTAGACATGTGGCAAGAATGCAAGCGCGGCGCCGCGCATGGTGAATGTCACAGGCATTTAATGCGCGGGCCATTTTCGCGTCGCGAACAATGCCTATCTCCGCGGCGCGAACGCACTTGTTCGCGCAACTCAAGGAAGTTTCATGCGCACTGCAATTTCGCTGCTCGAACTCGCGATCGGCGGCGCCCTTACGATCGCCGTCGTGGCGTATGTCGCTGAAGGCGCTGTCTTGATGGCGCAGATCGCGTTGTGAGGCGCATCGCGTTGGGAGCGTGGGCAGAACGCCCGCGCTCCCGCGCACCCTGACCTGGAATTAGAACACCGACGGCTTAGCGCGTCGGCGTTGGGGGATCGGTCCGATAGTCGTAGAAGCCGCGTTGGGTTTTGCGGCCAAGCCAACCAGCTTCGACATATTTTACGAGCAGCGGGCAGGGACGATACTTGGAGTCCGCGAGGCCGTCGTAAAGCACCTGCATAATCGAAAGACAGGTGTCGAGGCCGATGAAGTCCGCGAGTTCAAGCGGGCCCATCGGGTGGTGCGCGCCCATCCGCATGGCCTTGTCGATCGCTTCAACTGAGCCGACGCCCTCGTACAGCGTATAGACCGCCTCGTTGATCATCGGGATGAGAACGCGGTTCACGATGAAGGCCGGGAAGTCTTCGGCATTGGCGATGTTCTTGCCGAGGCTTTGGATGAACGCGACCGACGTATCGTACGTCTCTTGGCTGGTGCCGAGGCCGCGAATGATTTCGACGACCTCCATCACCGGCGCCGGGTTCATGAAGTGAAGGCCGATGAATTTGTCGGCGCGATCGGTCGCAGCGGCGAGGCGCGTGATCGAAATCGAGGATGTGTTCGAAGCGAGGATCGCGTCCGCGCGCAACACAGCTTTCAGATCGGCGAACACTTTGCGCTTGGCTTCGTCCTGCTCGACGATAGATTCGATCACCAGATCGCACGGCGCCATGTCGCCCACTTTCGGGGCGCCTTTGATGCGCTTCAGGGCAGCATCCATGTCGGCTTGCTTGATCACGCCCCGCTGCACTTGGCGCGACATGTTCTTCGTGATGGTTTGGATCGCGTTGTCGATCCGCGACGCATCAGCGTCGCTCAAGAGCACGTCGTAACCGCCCAGCGCGCACACATGCGCGATGCCATTGCCCATCTGCCCGGCGCCGATGACGCCGACCGTCGAGATTTTGCTCATCTTACCCGTCATAGGCGCTCAGGCGCCGCTGAAATGCAAATCTTGTTGCAGTGCAGCATGCCCGCGCGACTGGCGCAAGAGGACTCTGTCCTAAACGCCAGCCTTGGTGAGTTCGTCCATCAGTTCTGGGACAGCAGTTTTGTAGTCCGCGACCAGGCCATAATCGGCGACTTGGAAGATCGGGGCGTCCTCGTCCTTGTTGATGGCGACGATGACCTTGGAGTCCTTCATGCCCGCCAAGTGTTGGATGGCGCCCGAAATGCCGATGGCGACGTAGAGCTCGGGGGCCACGACCTTGCCGGTCTGGCCGACCTGGTAGTCGTTCGGGGCGTAGCCCGCGTCCACCGCCGCGCGCGAGGCGCCCACGGCGGCGCCGAGCTTATCGGCCAGCGGATCAAGCACTTTGTGGAACTCTTCGCTGGAGCCCAACGCGCGGCCGCCGGAGACGACACGCTTCGCAGCCGTGAGTTCCGGGCGATCCGACTTCGCCATTTCTTCGCCGACGAACGCCGACTTGAACGGGCCCGCCGGCGCCGCGATCGTTTCGACCGAAGCACTCCCGCCTTCGCCGGCGGCCTTGAACGCCGTCGGCTGCACCGTCAGCACCTTCTTCGGCTGGCTGTCTTGCACCGTGATGATCGCATTGCCCGCATAGATCGGGCGCACGAACGTATCGGCGCCTTCAACGCCAATGACGCCCGAGACCTGCATCACATCGAGCTTCGCGGCGACGCGCGGGGCGACGTTCTTGCCCGTGGTGGAGGCAGGAAAGAGGATCGCGTCATAATTGGCCGCGAGCGGCGTGATCAGCGCGTCCATCGGCTCGGCCAATTGCTTGGCGAGCGTGGCGCCATCGGCATGCAGCACTTTGCGGACGCCTTCGATCTTCGCAGCGGCGGCGGCAGCGCCGCCCGCGTTCGAACCGGCAACCAGCACGTCGACATCGCCACCCATCGCCTTGGCGGCGGTGACGACCTTGTTGGTTGCGTCCTTCACGGACGCACCATCGTGCTCAGCAACAACGAGAACGGCCATCTCAGATCACTCCCGCTTCTTTGAGTTTGCCGACAAGTTCGGCTGTCGTTTTCACCTTGATGCCCGCCTGGCGCTTGCCTGGCTCGGCGGTTTTGATCGTCTTCAAGCGCGGCGCGGTATCGACGCCGTAGTCAGCCGGCGCCTTCACATCGATCGGCTTCTTCTTCGCCTTCATGATGTTCGGCAGCGAGGCATAACGCGGTTCGTTCAACCGCAAGTCGGTCGAGACGATGGCCGGCAGTTCGACATCGATTGTCTGCAGGCCGCCATCGACTTCGCGCGTCACCGTCGCCTTCGAGCCCGCGAGCACGATCTTCGAGGCAAACGTCGCTTGCGGCCAATCGAGCAGGGCGGCGAGCATTTGCGCGGTGGCGTTGTTGTCGTCGTCGATCGCTTGCTTGCCGAGGATGACGAGGTTCGGCTTCTCGGCGTCGATCACGCCCTTCAGGATCTTCGCGACCGCCAGCGGCTCAACTTCGCCATCGGCCTTCACCAGGATGCCGCGATCGGCGCCGATGGCGAGTGCGTTGCGGAGCGTTTCCTGCGCTTGGTCCGGGCCGATCGAGACAGCGACGACTTCCGTCACGCTGTCCTTCGCGTGGCCGCCGCCGCCTTCCTTCATGCGCACCGCTTCTTCAATCGCGATTTCGCAGAACGGGTTGATCGACATTTTGAGGTTCGAGAGATCGACGCCCGATCCATCCGGCTTCACCCGGACTTTGAGATTGTAATCGAGCACCCGCTTGACCGGGACGAGGACCTTCATCGTTGAAATCCTTGGAGATTAGCGGCGTGGCGCCCACGCCCAATTCGCAGTCGCACATAAAGCCCGTAAGAAATGTCTCGTCAATGCGACTATCGGGTCAAAGGCTCGGGACGCATCCATTGGAAACGGATGCGGCATCCAAGCCCCGACAGGTTCACTCGGAGACAAACACCATGATGATGACGCGCCGACCGCTCCTTATGGGCGCCGCTGCGGCAAGCCTGATGGCCGCCAACGCCTACGCCCAGAGCGCCGCCGACTTTATGGGCGAGTGGAATGGCGCGCTGAACATGGGGTCACAAACGCTTCGTCTGCGCCTGGTCGTAAGCGAAGGGCCGAGTTCGGTGCTTTACAGCGTCGACCAGGGAAATTCGGCCATTCCCGTTGGCGCGACGCGGATCGAGGGCGCGCGCCTAACGCTCGATATTCCAGTCATTCGCGGCAGCTTTACCGGCGAGCTCCGTAGCGGCCGCATCGAAGGCCAGTTCACCCAGGGCGGCACGCTGCCGTTGGTGTTCCAGCGCGGCGAAGCCAGCGCCGGCGCAACCGAAGCGCTCACCCAAGCGCGGCTCGAAGCGTTGCGGGCGGGGATCAACACCCCAGCCATGGCAGCCGCCGCAAGCAGAACCGGTGGCCGCAGCATCGCGCTCGCCACTGGCCTGCGCGCCATCGGCCACGAACAGCGCGTGACGACCTCGGACCAATGGCACTTGGGTTCGATCACCAAATCGATGACCTCAACCCTGGTCGCGCGCCTCGCCGAAGCAGGGCGCATCTCCTGGAACGACACCATCGGCAGCGTGCTCGGCGGCGCCATTCCCGACATGCGCGCCGAATATCGCGACGTGACCTTCCGCCATCTCTGCAGCCACCGCTCTGGCATGCCGGGCAACATCGAAATGGCGGAACTGTTGCGCTTCTCCCGGATCAGCGACGACGCGCGCGCCGAACGCATTGCGTACTCACGCCTCGGCCTGATGCAACAACCGCGCGGCCCGAAGGAAGCGACGTTCGAATACTCCAACACCGGCTACGTCATCGTCGGCGCCATGTTGGAAGCCAAAATGGGCGCGACGTGGGAAGCGCTTATTGAAGAGCACGTCTTCAATCCGCTCGGCATGGCGAGCGCGGGGCATGGCCCTCCCGGTACGGCTGGCGCCTATGACCAACCGCTCGGCCATGCGCCCAACGCCGCTGGTGTGATGGAGCCGCAGGCGCCCAACAGCGGCGATAGCGATAATCCCGTCGCGCTCGGTCCGGCAGGGCGTGTGCATGCTAATTTCGAGGATGTGCTGAAATATCTGCGCTCGCATTGCGAGATGCAATCCAACTTCCTCAATCGCGAAAGCTGGCAGACGCTACACACGCCGCCGTTCGGTGGTCCGTACGCGATGGGCTTCTCGCGCCAGGGCAACGCGCTTTGGCACAATGGCTCGAACACGCTCTGGTATGCCGAAGTGATGTTCGACCAATCGCGCGGCATTGTCGCCGCCGCCGCCGCCAACGATGGCAGAGCAGGTGATCTGCGCGCGCCCGTGGGCGCCGCGTTGATCGAGGCAGCGCAAGCGGTTGTTTAGCGGCTAAGGACGCTTGGCCAATTGCTGTTCGCGCTGCGAATGTGCCCAGGAATGTCGCCTTCCCAGCGGGTCTGAATCTCAGCGTCGTAGTTGAGGTAGAGCCGGCCATCGACGATTCGCCAGTGGTTCGGATCACCGGAGGCCGTGTAGCCCTGGCTCACCGCCCACGCGCAATAGCCGCCATATTGCGGCGTGTAGCGCGATGGATTGGCGCGGAACGCGGCGAGGTGTTCGGCCGATGCAAAGCGATACTCGTAGCCTTGGTGCGTGATCCGGAAGCGATCCGAGCCGCGCACAGGGTGGCCATCGGTGAAGTACGAGACGGGATCGTAGCCGCTCACCGCGACGCGTGAGAGCAGGCCGGTATAGACTGGCGCTTGATCAGCATAGGCAGGCGCGGCGGCGAACGAGCCAAACGCGAGTGCGGCGGCGATAAGAAGCGAGCGCATTTGAACCTCAGGCGTGAACGGCCGTGCGCATCGTCGATGCGGTGGGCTTGGGAGTGGGGACGAGGGCGCGGGCGAGATCGCCAAGCAGGGCCGTGATCTCGTTGCGGCGCAGGAAGAGCAGGACGATCGAGCTGATCCAGATTGTCACCGCCGCGGCAAACAGGCCGCCGCCGTCGTTGTTGGGATCGATGCCGAGCGGCGTGAAGAGGTGAAAGCTCACCGCGCCGGTCATCACTGCGAGACCAATGGTTGCGCCAAGTGCGTTCAACCGCACGAACCGCGGGATGAGGCCAACGAGCAACAGCGTCGATGCCGCTAGCTCGGCCGAGCCGATGACGTATTGGCTGAAGAGGCCGGTGTGCGCGAAGAGGCCCGGCGCGCCAAGTGAGGCAGCCCAGCCATCGAGGCGGCCGAAAATCTCCTGCGTGTTCGGATGGTCGGTGAATTTGTAGCGCAGCGAGTCGAGAAACACGGCGGCCGCGAACACCGAAATGCCGGCGGGCGCGTAACGCTTGATCTGAGCCAGCATGACGGCCCTCCTTGCGGGGAGAGACGTTTGAGGGGCGCTGCTGGTTACATGACGCTGCGCGTGGTCGGCGCCAGGTAGTTCTTTCCCGCTCTAGCCGTTGCCCGCTTGGTGCGCGTCCGACATATGTTTGATGTGCGGCCTGAGCGAAGGGCCCTGGTGTCGCGATCGAATGGGGGTTCCATGTACGCGCTAACTCGCTATGCCAGCCGTCATCCGCTCGGGCGTTTCTGGGCCGTAGCCTCGGTGCTTGTTCTCGCGGTTGTGACGGCGGGCTGTTCTCGACCGGCCCCGACCGCCGAAGAGCACGCTGCGCCCGCGATCGGCGAGCAGACGACAGAGCAGCCCGCAGGTGACACGCGCACCATTGGCGTATGGCAGGCGCCTCGTGGCTTGGTGCAAACGCCAATCTGGCCGGGGGTTGCGCCCAACATGGAAGGCGCTCCCCAAGCGCCTGAAAGCGTTCTCACCGCACATACGCCAGAGGCGCTTGAAGGCGATACCTCGCAAGCCGTTTTTGACGTCAGCGTTCCGACAATGACGGTGTTTCCGCCTCAGGGACGCAATGCGCGTGCCGCCGTGATCGTATTTCCAGGAGGGGGATTTCGCGCCGTCGTGCTGACCGTGGAGGGCACGGAAATCTGTCGTTGGATCACCGCGCGCGGACTAACGTGCGTGCTTGCGAAGTATCGCGTTCCAAACAGCAACCATCATTGGGACGAAACCTGCAATTGCGCTGTGACTCCTCCCGTCGCGACCG
This sequence comes from uncultured Terricaulis sp., assembly GCA_964446305.1. Lineage (GTDB taxonomy): Bacteria > Pseudomonadota > Alphaproteobacteria > Caulobacterales > Aquidulcibacteraceae > Vitreimonas. The sequence goes on from CAYUOC010000054.1 coordinate 6,992, forward strand.
CGCTGCAAGACGCTCAGCGCACGATACGGCTGGTCCGCGCGCAAGCTCAGCAGCTCAACATTGATCCCAACAAGATCGGTGTCATGGGTTTTTCGGCAGGTGGCTACCTTGCGGTTCAGACAAGCAATATTTTTCTACCGGCATATGAGGCGGTTGATGAGATCGATCGTGTCAGCAGCCGGCCTGATTTCGCGATCGCGTTTTTTCCTGGGCACCTTTGTCGGGCCGGAGGCACGCTCGATCCCGGCATCCGTGTGACAAGGCAGACACCGCCGACTTTTCTGCTGCAGGCATGGGACGATCCGGTCAACGATGTTTGCAACAGCACCGTTTATGCGCGCGCGCTCAATGCTGCCGGGGTTCCTTCCGAGGTCCACTTGTTCGCCACCGGCGGGCATGCGTTCGGTCTGCGCCGTAACCGCTCTCCCGACACCGCGTGGCCGGCGCTCGTCGAGAACTGGCTCAGGGAGCGCGGCGTTCTTTGAATGCTGGAATGGAGTTAACGAGTTCCAGCTGGATGTACATGTCGAGTCACCAGCGCAGGAACTTGGACCCGATCAATGCACCCAGCGCCGCGCACACGGCGATTGCTAGCGTGTACCAAGTCGTCACGAACGCCACAGAATCCGTCGGGCAGTACATAGCGTACGCCATCGCGGACACGCCGCCGGAGAGCGCGCCGATCGCTGCGCCCGTCAACGTAATCCGCGTCGGTGAGAACGCACGCATGAACCAGGTGAGCAGGGCTGCTGCCGGCACAGCCAGGATCGGGATGAGTACGACGCACCACGGCGCGCGGCCTTCGCCACCCATCCAGGCCTGCCAGCGTTGCTCCGGCATTTCGCCCATGAGTGCGGTGATCGTGGCGATAGCGCAGACCGCGACGAACAGCGCCACCGCGCCAATGCGCCAGCCGAGCGGGCGCCCCGGTTTCATCAGCTGAACCGCGACAGGCAAGATCACCGCAGCGGCCAGCGCGGCAAACAAGGACTTCATCATGATCGGCATGCGCGCCGTGCCGATGTCGGGGCGCACGCCCAGGCCGATGGCCACCAATACCGCCGCAACGATCAGCCCAGCGATCAGCGTGATCGCCATCTTCATGCGCCAGCGCGGACGCGCCGCCGGTTCGACGCCACGCGACAGCGCGTTGATGAGATCGTCGGTCTTCACGTCGTCTGCTCCTGGCCCATGAGACGCATCAGCGTCTTCAGGCCGCGATGAATCGATATCTTGATGTCGGATTCCGAAAGCCCGGTGGCTTCCGCCGTTTCCTTCACGCTCCGCTCTTCGAGCTTCACCATGCGGATCGCGGTGCGCTGTTTTTCGGGGAGCTTGTCGAGCAGGGTGGCGACATCGCGTTTCGCGTCACTGGCTTCGTAGTCCGGATCGGGTTCGCCGACATCGACGCCATCGAGCGGCGCGTGGTTGCGGTGCTTGGCGCGTCGCAGAAAGTCGATCAGGCGATAGCGCGCGATGGCGTAGAGCCACGCGGTCAGCGGGTAGTTCGGGTCGTAGCTTTCGCGGCGCGTATGGAGCGCCACCAGCGTCTCCTGCACCAGGTCCTCCGCATCGTCAGTCCGCCCACGCAACCGCGCCCGGAAGAAGGCGCGCAACAGCGCCGCCGCCTCCGTCAGGAAAGCGCGCGTTGCGGCTTGATCGCCGGCGAGACCCTTCAGGAACAGGGCCTTGAGTGCCGCTTCGTCTGCCAATTCCCCTCGTTCCGGACATTACGCCGGTCAGTGTGGCCCGGTTACACCTGGACGCCCTGTAACATCCCGATTAGCAAAATAACGCTGGGTGTCAGGAGAGCCAATGTTCGGCCGACGCAAGAAATGCGCGCTGCTGATCGACTTCGACAACGTGCTCGGCATGACGAGCGGTGAATTCACAACATCCATAACCAAGTGGATGGAATGGCTCGAAGACGGCGCTTTTGATGAAAAGCGGCAGAAGCGCAAATTCCTGATCAAGCGCGTCTATTGGAACCCGCTTTACGATCGTTATCGCGATGCGTTCGAGGCGGCGGGCTTTGAAGCGTTCGCGTGCGGTGCGATTGCCAAGAGCAAAAAGAGTTCGGCCGACATGGTGATTACCCTCGACGCCGTGGATATCGCGGCGGGCACGAAGGGTTTGCAGGAGATCATGCTGCTCACATCGGATACCGATTTCGTGCCCGTGGTGAACCGCCTGCAGGAACGCGAACTCGAAGTCGTGGCGATGGGGCACGAGCAAAACCCAACCGCCGAAGTTTATCGCGAGTACGCGGACTACGTCGTGTTGCGGAATGCGTTCATGGACGCCTTCAAGTACGAGCGGCCGAAGCGGAAGTGGTTCGGCTTGGTGCGCGTCAAGCCGCCCGTACCGAAGCCGGCGCCGGCGCCGGCGCCTAAGCCGGGTGGCGCGAAGCTCACGCCGATTGAACTTGCGGCTGAGCGGATCGTGCATGCCGCCCAAGGCGTCGGCGGCGCGATGCTGAGCCGCAAGGCCGCGATCCTCGCTTTGCGTGACGTGCCCGGCTTTAACACTGGTGGCGCCAATGCGTGGCTGGGCCATGGGTCTTACAAGAAAATGCTGCTCGCGATCGCGAAGAAGCGGCCCGATCTCAGGCTCTATGCTTATCGCAATGGCGGCGTGGCCGTGGCGTATCGGCCGCCGGAAGCGGTCGCGGCTCCGAGGCGGTGAGCGCGCGCGTCACCGGCGCCGGAACGGATCGGCCGGATAAACGCCGAGCACGGTCAGCGACGTTGAGAAGAACGCCAACTCTTCAAGCGCCAGCTTCAAGCCGCGCTCATCCGGATGGCCTTCGACTTCGCAGAAAAACATGGCCGCCGAAAACGCGCCGCCTTCAATGTAGCTCTCGATCTTCGTCATGTTGACGCCATTGGTGGCGAAGCCGCCGAGCGCCTTGTAGAGCGCGGCAGGCACGTTGCGGACGCGGAAGACGAAGCTCGTCATGCACGGGCCGTTGTTCGCCGGTGCGCGCAGCTCCTCGCGGGAGAACACCAGAAAGCGCGTTGTGTTGTGCGAAGCGTCGGCGATGTCGGCCTTCAGCACCTTCAGGCCGTAGATCTCGGCCGCGAGCGAAGAGGCGAGTGCACCGACTTTCGGATCGCCAAGCTCGGCAATCTCGCGCGCGGCGCCGGCGGTGTCGGCGGTCTTCACCGCCGCCACGCCCAGTTCGCGCAATTGTCTGCGGCACTGGCCGAGCGCCTGCGGATGCGAGCGCACATGCGTTAGGCCTTCAAGCGTCGCGTCCTTCAGTCCGAGCAATTGGTGGCGGATCGGCACGAAGCGTTCGCTGATAATGTAGAGCCCGCTCTCGGGGATAAGCGTGTGTACGTCGGCCACGCGGCCGGCAACGGAGTTTTCAACCGGGATCATAGCGTAGCGCGCTTGGCCCTCGCTCACGGCGGCGAACGCATCCTCGAAGCTCGGGCAGGGCAGCGGCTCGAGATTCGGATAGGCCTCATGCGCGGCGATGTGTGAGTTCGCCCCAGGTTCGCCTTGAAAGGAGATACGTTCGCTCATAGGTCGCGAGCGTTAGCGCAGGCGTGACCGAAAAGGAAAGAGCCCACCCGTCATGAGCATGACGCAAAACGCAGAGCGCGCCATTCTGGAGCAAACGCGCCGCGGTTTGCGGACGCTGCTTGCCGTGCCCGCCGCGCGCGCCAAGGGACTGGCGAAGGTCGAGGATCTGGACATTCCCGGACCGGGCGGTCAGCTGCGCGCGCGTTACTATGAAGCGGAGAACGCCATCGATGCGCCGCTCATGGTTTACATTCACGGCGGCGGCTTCGTGTGCTGCGATATCGATACGCACGACTCGATCTGTTCGTGGTTAGCGAAATCGTCGCGAGGCCGGGTGCTCGCAGTCAGCTATCGGCTGGCGCCCGAGACGCGGTTTCCTGGCCAGCTGGAAGACGTGCGCGCCGCCTGTGCGTGGGCGTTCCAGAATGCGCAGCGTTTGGGCGCGGCGCCGGATAAGCTCGTGCTCGCCGGCGATAGCGCCGGCGCCTACCTGGCCGCGACGATGACGCTTGAACTCAATCGCGCC
>CAYUOC010000054.1:11148-21382 GCA_964446305.1 uncultured Terricaulis sp.
GTTGATGCGCTGCGCAAAGCGGGCGTGCGCGTCACTGAGAAAAAGTACCCGGTGCTCATGCACGGCGGGCTGAATTTCACCGCCTATTCCAAAACCGCGACGACGGCGCTGCAAGAGGTCGGCGAACTGGTGCGGCAGGCGTTCGTGCGCTAAGCATCCGCCACGAATTCGGGGGAGGATGTCTTATGCGCTTCATGATGATCGCCGGCGCGCTTGTGTTGGCCGCTGCTTGTATGCCTGCGGCGCAAACGGCAGACTCCGGCTGTTCGATGTCGGTTTCGACACCGTGGCGGCCGCTGAGTGGCACGGAATTTACGATCGAAGCCGGCGCCATGGGCGCCGATTGCGCAAAAGCGGTGGCGACGATCGTTGTGCGTGATGTGCAGGGCAACGCGTTGTGGGCGCAGGCTTACAGCGCCGAGCATGTGATGGTGCTTGCGTCCGCGCAAGATCCCGCCGCGATGCGCGTCGCGCTGAGCGAATGGATCGATCCGGCCAGCAATACGATGATGCAAACCACCAGCGGCCTGCCGGAATGGCCGGCCAACGCGGACGGGCCGCAGAGCGGCGAGTTTCCGTTCTATCCAGATGAGGGCGTCGATCGCGAAAGTTACAACGCGATCCGTGCGGCCAACACGCCGATGTATTGCTATGTGCAAGGCATGGAGAGCTTGGCCTGTGTCGCGCTGCAGGATGGCGGCATGCAACAAGTGGGCGTGCAACTTTTCCCGGGCTGATGCCGGCTCAGCTGTAAACCGGCCAGTGCACGGCGACATCCGGGTGGCCGCCCATGATTGCGTCGTTGCAGGCGGTGCAAACGAAACCTGCTTCGGCGCCATCGTGCGTTCCGCGATGCACATGATCTTCAACGCAGGCGGCAAACGCGAAGCGGCCGCGCAAGGCGGGCAGATCGAGGCGGCGCGCGAAATAGACCCATTCGCGGCAGTTCTCGCTCCAGGCCTGGCCGCGGAACGTGATCTTGACCTCTTGCGCGATAAGTTCGCGCTCAAGCGCGGCAAGATGCTCACAAACCATGCTTAGCGTTGCGCCAGTACGGCGCGCGCGACTTCCAGATCGGGCGGGCTATCTACGCCCTTTGGAAAATCGGTGATTGAGTCGGCGCGGATGATCATGCCCATTTCGAGCGCGCGCAATTGTTCGAGCTTCTCGCGCTGCTCAAGCGGCGAGGGTGGCGCGGCGACGAAGCGCGCGAGCGCGTCGCGATTGTAGACATAGATGCCGACGTGTCGCTCGATGGCGCCATCGCCATGGGGTGCGGCGGCGCGGGTGAAATAGAGGCAACGGCCATCGGTGGCGCGCACGGCCTTCACGACGTTCGGGTTGTCGCGATCCGCGGGATCGGTTGACGGCGAGACCAGGGTTGCGATGTCGGCGCCGTCGCGCAACGCCGCCACTGCGCGGGCGACATCCTCGGCCCGCATTGTCGGCATGTCGCCTTGCAGGTTCACGGCGACGTCGTAGCGGCCGGCGGGGTCGAAGGCCTCCAGCGCGGCATGCACCCGGTCCGATCCGGAGGGCAGGTCGGGGTCCGTGAGGGTGACGTTGCCGCCGGCTTTCAGCACTGCCTCGGCGACCTCTTCCTCACAGGCCGCCACCAGCACCGGTCCGGCATTGGCGCGCTTCGCCAGCTCCACCATCCAGGCGATCATGGGCCGGCCGTGGATATCGGCCAGCGGCTTACCCGGGAGGCGGGTCGAGGCCATGCGGGCCGGGATGACGACGACAGGGTTCATTCAGGCCCCAAGTGCCGTGCGGCGGGTTGACGCGCAAGGGCGCTCCAGGCCGCAGGACGTCATCGTGCCCGCTTGGCGAGCGGCGCAACGCACGCCATAAACCGCCCAACTTTCCGGGCGCCAGCAAGGCAGGGCGATGAGCGATCTCAAGATGAATTCCGTTTTCGGTGCGGGCCTCGCGGCCGTGCTGGGGGTGATGCTCGTTGGTGTCGGCGCCGAAACGCTGATTCACCCGAACTACCCCGAAAAGGCGGCGTACCTGCCGGAGGTCGTGATCGAGGGCCCGACGAACGCCGGCCCCGTGGGTCCGCCGGACTTCGGCCGTCTGTTCGCTGACGCCGCCGGCTTGGCCGAGTTGGTCGCGCGCGGCGAGCGCGTGCATGCGCAGTGCGTCTCCTGCCACACGTTCGATGCAGGCGGCGCCAACGGCATTGGCCCGAACCTGCATGACGTCTTCGGCCGCGCCGTCGGCAGCCATGGCGGCTACGCATACTCTGAAGCGATGGCCGGTCATGGCGGCGCTTGGGATTACCTCGCGCTCGATGCGTTCCTGACGTCGCCAGCTTCAAACGTCCGCGGCACCAAGATGGCGTTCGCCGGCATCCGCAATGTGCAGGATCGCGTTGCGGTCATTGCGTACCTGCGGTCGATCTCGCCGAACAACGTGGCGCTCCCGGCGCCGTTGCCCGAGCCTGAACCGGCGGCGGCTGAAGGCGCAACCGCTCCGGCCGATGGCGCCGAAGCGCCGGCGACGACAGCCACGCCAGGCTAAGTGGATTTCTATGTAAATCCGCGCATCGCGAATGTGCGCGTTGTTCAATACACGATCGCGGTAGGCGCGGTGGGAATTGCGCTGATCGCTGTAAGCGATGGCGCTTTATCCCTGGCGCTCATTCTCGCTGCGATCGGTGCGGCGTGCGTTGTCGCGTTCGAACTTCTCTACATTCGCAAATATGTGACGCGTATTCGCCGCGACCAGAACGGCTGGGTGCTGTCCACGCTGTCGACATTCGGAGAGCGCCAGCTCGCCTTCGATCCCGCGCAAGTCCAGCTCGGAGAGGAGATCGAAGAATATGTGCGCTTTAGCAGCGTCAACTATCACTACCCGCTCCGCATCGGCGCGACGCGCTACATTCTCGATACAACGCCGCCGGCGAAATTCGATCGCGAGGCGCTGGAGCGCGCGCTCAGACGATAAACGAAAACGGCGCCCCGTTTGAGCAGGGCGCCGTTCCTGTTTCGCGGATCGCGGCTCTTACGAGACGGCGGCCAGTTGCGGACGTTGTTCGATCACGTCGCCACTGAGGATCGTTGAGCCCAGCATGTCGAGGAACGCGTCACCCTTTTCGGTGCGCTCGACGAACACGTTGCGGCCGTCCTTCGGATCGCGGCGGCGCTGGACGAAGCCCAGACGCGACAGCGTATCGAGGGCGCGCGTGATCGCCGGCTTGCCGACATTCAACGTCGCCGCCAGGCCGCGCACGGTGTGCGGGGCTGGTTGAAGACGAACCGTCATCAGGACCGCCATTTGGCGGGCCGTCAGATCCGGCGCATCAGAACGAACCGTCGTGACGGTAACCCGTCGCCACAGGTCCAGGGCTTCCACTTGGTTTTGACCGAGTTCCATGCCGACCTCCCAGAATTGAATCGCAAGTGGAAGATTCGCTGATTTGGTGGTCGGTGCAAGCGCGAAACCACAAGATGTTGTGGAATGGCCGAAATGATTAACCAAATCTTGACGTCGCGGGCCGAAACGATCCGTGCTGGATATGGCGAATCCGGGCGCTGAAAAAGTTTGCGGCCGGATCGAACCAAAGGCCATCCGGGTACGACTTAGAGGCTGGAAGGGGCGAGACAGCGTTGCGTCGCGGACTTGAACATGCGCTCGACGACTACCTCGTCCTGCTGGCCCAGGGCGGTTCGCGCGAAGCGGCCGCCAGGCTAGTGGCGCGTTGGACGCCGAAGCTTTTGGCGTTTGCGGCGCGTGTTCTCGGAACGACGGAGGCCGCCAAAGATCTGGTGCAGGACACCTGGGAAAGCGCGCTGCGCGGCCTTTCACGGCTCGACGATCCAGCGCGGTTCCGCGCCTGGATTTACGCGATCGCGGCGCGCAAGTGCGCCGACGCGTTGCGCGGCAGGTATCGCCACGCGCGCATCGCGGAAAGCGCGCAAGCGATGAACGAGTCTGCGGTGAATGCGGAGGACGGTTTCAACGATCATCTTGATGTTGCCGCCGCACTGAAACGTTTGCCTGCGGATCAACGCCTCGCTGTCAGTTTGTTCTTTGGCGAGGAAATGAGCGTCAGCGAGATCGCGACGATCACCGGCGTTCCGGACGGCACTGTGAAGTCACGTTTGTTTGCGGCGCGCAAAACGCTGCGTGAAGTTCTAGGAGAAGAAAATGACCAATCTTGATCGCGCCATTCGCGATGCGCTCTCGAAAGAGGATGCGGAATTTCTTGCGCGCTTTGACGACAAAGGGCCAATCGATGAAGCGCTCGGCACATTCGGCGGCCCCTGGGGCGCGATGAACCTGTTCGCTGCTATCATCACCTTCGGTGTGTTCGGTGTGTTCGTGTATTGCGCTTGGAACGTGTTCACAGTGACCGACGTCCGCGAGACTGTGATCTGGACAGCAGGCGCATTGTGGGCGGCCATCGCCGTGGCGATGCTCAAAATGTACTTCTGGATGGAGATGAACAAGAACGTCGTGTTGCGTGAGGTGAAGCGCCTCGAACTGCAGATCGCGCGGCTGGCGGCGCACAACGCCGGCTGACGTGCGGCGGCAACGCAGCAAAACCTGGGGCGCGACGGAGCTTCGCGCCTCAGGCGTATCGATATCGAAATGAATCGTGACTTACTCACAGGCCGGACGTAGCCTCAGCGCGCAAGCGCGGAGGGAATGTCATGGGCGGACTTATTCGCGGCCTTCTACTTGGGGGGCTTCTGGTCGCTGGCGGCTGGATTATCGGTTCGATCTATCCTGCGCCCGCGGCAATCACGACGCCGATAGCGCAGCATGCACCTAGTCTCGCCGCGCGGCTCGGACTGGATGAAGTTTCGCTCGAAAATTTGCGCGGCATGCTGAGTGAGGACGAGTTGGCGCGCATTCGCACCGAAGCGTCATCGCTCGCGGCGCGGGCGGGCGAGGCGATCGTGATTGAGCGCGATCCTGAAAGCGTCGCTGAACAAATCGCCACGTTGCAGACGACGCCGGTCAGCGTGCCGGCTGCTCCTGGGCCCTCTGCGTTCGAAACAAGCTTGAGGCTTTGCCCAGGCATGACGGTGTCGAATGCGCCGGGGGCCGACGCTCAGCGGCAAGTGCGCAATTACGCGCCGGTCGTGAACGTTGAAGGTGTGGCGCTTGCGGCGAACCCAACCCTTGGCGCGTGTTTGTCATCGGGCTTCGGCCCCCGCGGTAGCGGCAATCACAAGGGCCTCGACTATCACTCAGCCAATGGCGGCCCAATCTTGGCCGCCGCCTACGGCGTCGTGATTGAAGCTGTGTATCGCGACGACTTCGGCAACATGCTGCTGATCGATCACGGCAACGGCGTTTACACGCGCTACGCGCACCTCTCCAGTTTTGCGCCGGGTGTGGTGCAAGGCGCGCAGGTGACGGCCGGGCAGCAGATCGGCCTCATGGGCAACACCGCGAGCTACCAAATCCCGATCCATCTTCACTACGAAGTGCTCACGGGGGATTATAACAACCCGCGCGCTTCGTTCGGGCTGACGCCGCGGACGCCTTTCACCTATGCGCGTGCGGACTAGGCGCCGAAGCGCTTCTTGATCACGGCCCAGCTGGCGCGGAGCGCTTGCGCTTCGCCGCCGCTTGGGCGTGAGGGCTTTTCCTTCGGCGCCCAGGCATAGACGTCGAAGTGAGCCCAGACTGGCGCGGTGACGAAGCGGCGCAAGAAAAGCGCGCCGTAGATGGCGCCAGCCATTGCGCCATCGCCTGTGTTTTTGAGATCGGCGATTGGCGTGTCCATGTCACCGTCATAGGCGTCCCAGAGCGGCATGCGCCAAACCGGATCGCTCGCTTCGATGGAGGCCTGTGCATACTCCGCGGCAAGCGCATCGTCGTTCGCGAAGAAGGGCGGAATATCTGGGCCAAGTGCGGTGCGTGCGGCGCCGGTAAGCGTTGCGAAATCGAGCAGCAGCGCCGGATTGTCTTCGCAAGCGCGCGTGATTGCGTCGGCCAGCACGAGCCGGCCCTCGGCGTCGGTGTTGTCAATCTCGACAGTGAGACCCTTGCGGCTCGGGATGATGTCGCCGGGGCGGAAGGCGTTGCTGGAGACCGAGTTTTCAACGACGGCCAAATACACGTCGAGCCGTACGTTGAGCTTCGCATCCATGATGATGTGAGCAAGGCCGAGCGCGTGAGCCGCGCCGCCCATGTCCTTTTTCATCAAGCGCATACCGGTGGAGGGCTTCAGATCGAGCCCGCCGGTGTCGAAGCAAACGCCTTTGCCGACGAGCGTCACGCGTGGCGCGTTCGCGTCACCCCACGACAGATGCAGCAAGCGCGGCGCTTCCGCCGATGCGCGTCCAACGGCGTGGATCAGCGGGTAGTTTTGCGCCAGCAGATCGTCGCCGACGACCGCCTCAAACGCCGCGCCATAGCGCTCGGCCAGCTTTTCGGCAGCCGCGTGCAGCGCCTCCGGCCCCATATCGTTCGTTGGCGTGTTGACGAGATCGCGGGTCAGCCAGCTGGCCTCCACGATGCGCGCCGCTTCGGCCATGTCCGCACCTTCAGGCGGCGCCAGCAGGGGCGCGGCGCGTTTGCGCTTCTTGTAGCGGTCGAAGACGTAGGCTCCGAGGCCCCAGGCGATGGCGATGCCTGTGGCGTTGAACTCACGCGGCGCGAAGGCGATGCGGTAGTCGCCGGCGGGCAGATGCTGGGCGAGCGCGCCAATGACGTTGACGTTGGCTTTGTCGCCCGCGCCGAAGAGCACCCGCTCTATGGCGCCGTCGGTGGCGGGAACGAGCAGGATGCGGCCGTTCTGAGCCTGAAAATCGTGCGCGGCCGCCATGCGCCGCAGGGTCTCGGAGTGCCGTTCGATCCACTGGCTCCATTCACTGGACCGGATCACATGCACGGGGACCGAGGGAGCGTCTTTGTCTTTGAGGAAGGGGAGGTTCGCCATGGGCTTGTTCCTAGACCGCCATTAGCCCTTTGTTGAGCATCGGGGCGCAGCATTAGGCGCTTATTAGGATTCGCGCCCATGTCCCGCCAGCTCGCCGCCTTACCGCTCGCCTTGCTCGCCGTCTCGTCTCTTGGCGCTTGCGCAACGATGGGCGGCGGCGAGAGCACCCAAGCCGTCGTCGACGCCTCCGGCGCGCCCCCCGGCGCACGCCCGATCGACCGGCGCGCCCGCGAGCAGGTGGCGCGCGAAGACTCGCTGACACAAATGGCCTTCTGGGCGGCTGAATATCAGACGTTCCCGAACGACCTCGAGGCGGCGCAGCGTTTTTCCGAGGCGCTTCGCCGTGGCGGTCGCACCGACCGCGCCGCTCAGATCGCGGGAGAGGCGCTTGGCCGCTTTCCCGAAGACCGCCAGTTGCTGACCACGTTCGGCTATTCAGCGATCACGCTAGGCCGCCCGCAACACGCGCTGCGCCCGTTGGCGCTGGTGGCGGCAGCGGAGCCTGAGAACTGGCGCGTGCGCTCGGCGCTCGGCGCCGCGCTCGATCAGATGGGACGTTTCGCTGAGGCGCGGCAGGCCTACCAAGAGGCGCTGGCGCTGCAGCCGAACAATCCGCGCATTCTCACCAATATCGGCGTCTCGCACATCATGGCGGGCGAACCGGAAGATGCCGAACCGATCCTACGCCAAGCTGTGCAGCAACCTGGCGCGCCTGTGGAAGCGCGTCAGAATTTGGCGATCTCGTTGGCGCTGCAGGGCCGGTTCGATGAGGCCGAGCAGATCGAGCGCGTGGATCTCACGCCCGAGCAAGCCGCGCAGAACATCCGCTATCTGCGCAGCCTGCTGAGCGACCCGCGCCGCTGGAACGACATGGGCCGCTAGGGCTCTAATTTCTATCGATTGAAGACCGCGCCCACGCGCAGATGAGCGGCTTATTGCCCGCTCATCATCTGGTTCACTTGGATCAGCGCCGGACCGATGATGACGGCGAACAGAACCGGCAGGAAGAACACGATCATCGGCACCGTCAGCTTCGGCGGCAGTGACGCGGCTTTCTTCTCGGCTTCCGCCAGACGCAGATCGCGGTTTTCCTTGGCCATGACGCGCAGCGCTTGGCCGACGGGCGTGCCGTATTTCTCAGCTTGCGTCAGCGCCATGGCGACGGCTTTCACGCCGGGGTGGTTGGTGCGGCGCGCCAGGTTTTCGTAGGCCATGCGGCGCTCGGGCAGGTAGGAGAGCTCGGCCGTCGTCAGCGCGAACTCTTCGGCGAGTTCGACCGAAGCGGTGGCGATTTCCTGGCCAACGCGTTGCAGCGCCATTTCGATCGACATGCCGGATTCCACGCAGATCAGCATCATGTCGAGGCTGTCCGGGAATGAGGCCATGATCTTTGTGCGCCGGTTTTCCGCCAGGTTCTGCAGATAGATGTTCGGCGCGTAGAAGCCCGCGGCCAAGCCGCCGACGACCGCGACGAGCTTCATCTGGAAGCTCAGCTCTTGGCCGAGGAAGAACACATAGGCGAGGGCCGCAAGCGCAAAGCCGATCGGCAGCGCGGCGCGGTAGAAGTAGAACATGGTCTGCGCCGCGTGGCCGCGAAGGCCAGCGCGCACGAGCTTTTCCGCCAGCGTATCGTCAGCGAGCGCCTTTTGCAGGTTGAGCTTATTGACGAGGTTTTTCGCGAACGAGTTGGCGTCTTTGTGCTGCAGCGAACCCGCGCCTTTGGCGAGTTCAGCGCGCGACCGTTTGCGCAGTTCTTCGCGCTTCTTGGCGACTTCCTTGAGGCGCGATCCAAGCTTGTCTTCGGCAAGCGATGGCGCCGCGATGGTGACGATCGTGGCAAAGCACGCGCCGGCGGCAAGCACGCCTGCGATCAGCAGGGGATCGGTGAGGGTATCGACAATATCGTTCGCCATGTCGTTGCCTCTAGAACTTGAAGTTGACCATCTTGTTCATGATGAAGATGCCCATGGACATCATCGTCGCAGCGCCGAGCAGGATCAGGTGTCCCATCGGTTCGATGAACAAGATCATGATGTAAGAAGGCCGTGTGAAGTAGACCATGCACATGACGACGATCGGCAGCGAGCCGATGATCATGGCCGAGGCCTTGGCTTCAGACGACAGCGCTTTCACCTTCTCCTTCATCAGCTTGCGCGCGCGCAGCACGTTGGAGAGGTTGCCCAGCGATTCAGAGAGGTTGCCGCCCGTCTTTTGTTGGATGACGAGCACGATCGCGAAGAAGTTCACTTCCGGCAGCGGCATGCGGTCGTACATACGCTGCATGCTTTGCTCGAGCGGCACGCCCATGGCTTGGCTGTCGACCAGGGCTTGAAACTCGGCGCGCAGCGGCTCGGGGCTCTCGGCGGCGATGATGCGCAAGCATTGGCCGAGCGGCAGGCCGGACTTCACGCCGCGGACGATGATGTCGATGGCGTCCGCCAGTTGGTTCGAGAACTTCTTCTGACGGCCGGCGACCAGCATGCCGAGAAACCATCGGGGCAGGCCGAGAAAGCCGACGAAGAAGCCCATCGCGCCGGCGAGGTACATGAAGAGTGGGTTTTCAGCGCCGCTTTGGATCACTAGGCCGACGATCCCGAGGACAACGCCCGCGACCGCCGATCCCATCCAGAAGACGGCCGGCGGCGTGGTGAGGCCAGCTTGCGCAAGTTGGCCCTTCACCGAGAAGCGGCGCTTACGCGATTGCTTTTCGTTGTTCGAAAGCTCTTTGAGCGCCTCAGCCGTTGATTGGCGGCGCTTCAACGCCGCCATTTCAGTCGCAGCCTTGCGGCGATCTACGTTCTTTGCGCCGGCCACAGCCTTGACGCGCTTGTTGGCTGTCGCGGGCTGGTTCTTGTCGCCCGTCAGCACAACACCGGCGCCGCCAATCGCGACAAACGCAAGCACTGCCGCGATCAATGCGGGATCCATTACGCGGCCTCCGTCTCGTCGAGCGCCTGCGCGAGCTCTTTCTCAAGGCCGAAATAGCGCGCGCGTTCCCAGAACCGCGGACGGCCGACGCCCGTGCCCTTGTGGCGGCCGTTGATGCGGCCATTTTGGTCTTCGCCCTGAATTTCGTAGACCAGCAGATCCTGCGTGATGATGGTCTCGCCTTCGAGGCCAAGCACTTCCGTGATCTGCGTGATGCGGCGCGAACCGTCGCGCAGACGCTGCGCCTGGATGACGACATCCACGGCGGCGACGATAATTTCGCGAATGGTTTTCGCCGGCAGCGAGAAGCCGCCCATCGTGATCATCGATTCAAGACGGGAGAGGGCTTCGCGCGGCGTGTTGGCGTGCAGCGTGCCCATCGAGCCGTCGTGGCCGGTGTTC
>CAYUOC010000055.1:0-17636 GCA_964446305.1 uncultured Terricaulis sp.
TTGGGATCGGGATCGCTGGGCAGCCAGCGCACGCCGTCAAGATGCGCCGCGAAATAGACGGCGTGCTCGCCTGAGCCCGAGGCGATCTCCAGCACGCGTGACCCCGGTGCGATCACGCGTCTCAGGACACCGAGAATGGGCTCGCGGTTGCGGCCTGCGGGCAAGGAATGTTGGCGAGCGTCCATGAACGCTTTGAAACATGAATGCTCAGTTGGGGAAATGCCTCGCGTGGCGGGTTCAGCCTCAGTGACGCCGCGATGTTCGCGCGTATGCTCGCCCCATGCGCGGCCAACCGATACCGCAACGCATCCCGCCGCTGATGTGGCGCAAGCCGGCGTTTCTCTGGACGCCGGTCGCGCTGACGCTTGCGATCGGCTGGCCGGCGGCGGTGTTCTACGAGGAGATCGGCCCGCAGCGCCTCATCATCACGGCGCTCTTTGCCGTATTCGCGATCGCCCTGATCAGCCTCGGCGCGAGCTGGGTGATGGGACGGCCGCCAAAATCGCGGCGGATCGTGGTGCTGCATGTCATCGCGGCCGGCGTGATCGCCGCGCTGGCCGCGCCATTCGTGCTGACCTGGCTTCTCGCCTTGGTGGCGGACTACGAACAGGAAGGCGCGGCGGAGCATTTTTCACTGGCGATGTCGTTCGCGACAACGCCGCTGGTGGTGATGCTCGGACTGCCGGTCGTGCTGGTCTCTGGAATCGTGTTCGCTTGGATCGCGCTGAAGCGCGGCGCGGCGGCGCGTGAAGAGGATTATCGCCACGACGTGCAGCCGTTCCGCTAGGCGCGGGGTGCGCCAGCGGTGGAGGGCGGGAACGCAGAGACGTTCGCGTGGTGGTGGGAAGAATGAGAAGACGCTCGCGTCTCTACGTTCCCGCGATCGATTTTTCGTCAGCGTTGGGTCGGGTGGAGCTATTCACTCCGTCGCCTTCCGCTTGCGGCGAGCGGGACTTCCAATTGATCCCGGACCTGACGGTTTCAGCTCCCCGCCAGCAGAGTCCTCACTTCGATCGCATTCCGCTTCGCAAACCGGGCTGGAATTCCTGTGAGCCCCTCCGTGATGCGGAACGGGAGAAGTGTAACTCAGCTTTGAGCCCACCGGATTGATTGGGTTCTATCCGCACCACGTTTCCCGGACGCGCAGCGCGCCGGGATCCAGGGGCAAACGCTTGAGTCTCAACGGCCCCTAGGTCCCGGCTCGCACCCCGGCTTTCGCCGGGGCTGCGTCCGGGAAGCGTTGGATAGAGCGGCGCTCAATCAGTCGTGGTTATGGGCCTCGGTTCTTGGCTGCGCGGGTTTGGTGTGTGAGGCTGACACAAACGGAGGCGCATATGTTCGCGGGCAAGACGTGGTGGATCACGGGCGCATCGTCCGGCATTGGCATGGCGCTAGCCGAAGCGCTGGCGAAGGATGGCGCGAAGCTGATCCTTTCAGGACGCAATGTTGAGGCGCTGAACGAAGTGGCCAAGCGCGTGGGTGGCGAAACGCTCGTACTGCCGTTCGAGGTCACGGACTATGCGCGTATCCCTGCCCTTGTGGAGCAAGCTTGGGCCTGGAGCGGGCGCGTCGATGGCCTCGTCAACAATGCCGGGATTTCGCAGCGTTCGCTCGCGGTCGATACGGTGTTCGAGGTCTATGAGAAAATCATCGCCGTCGATCTCTTGGCGCCGATCGCGCTGACGCAGGCGCTGCTCCCGCGCATGACCGGCGCCGGCGGCGGCCATATCGTCGCGATCTCCAGCGTTGCAGGCATAGCCGGCCCGCCTCTCCGTAGCGCTTACAGCGCCGCGAAGGCCGGCCTCATTGGTTACAACGACAGCGTGCGCGCGGAAACCGCCCACCTCGGCATGCAAGTGCTGGTGGTCGCGCCCGGATCGGTGCGGACCAACGTCTCCAAGAACGCGCTCGACGCCAACGCCGAAACACGCGGCTTCAGCGATAGCGTGATCGATAGCGGTATGGCGCCGGAGGTTGCGGCCGAGCGGATTATGACGGCGCTACGCAACGGCGAACGCGAGTTGATCCTGGCTGAGGGCATGGAAGCCGAGATTGCGCGGCTGCGGCGCGCCGACCCGAACGCGCTGTTCGATCTGATGGTAAAGCTGGTTGCCGGCGGCTACGCGAAGCAATTGGGCGCGGGGAAAAGCTAGCGCGCCCACATCCGCAGCAGGTTAGAAATGCTCTTGTCCAGCCGCAGCAATTCCTCGCGCGTGACACCGGCTTCGGCGAGGCGCCCACGCGCCACGGACAGATCGAACAACGTTTCGCGCTGCGTGATATCGGCCACGAAGCTCTGAATCCAGCCCACCGCCGCGAGGCGCGCGCCGCTCGTGACGGGCGCGACGTGATGGATTGAGCCGGCGGAATAGAGAATGGCGTCGCCGGCTTCGAGCTTGATGCCCTGCTCGCCGAGCGCGGATTCGACAACCAGTTCGCCGCCTTCGTAGCTCGAGGCATCGGCGAGAAAGATCGTGAAGGCGAGATCGGTGCGAAGTTTGTCTTCGCCTCTTCCCATCAGCGCGTCGTCCGTATGCGCGCCGTAGGTCATGCCCGGTTCGTAGCGAGAGAACAGCAAGCGCGAGAGCCGCGCCGGGCGCGCGGCAATCTCAAACAAAGGATGACGGTAAAGCGCATCGACAACGAAGCGCTCGAGTTCCTTCACGCGCGGATCGGAACCGTCAGCCTGCAGATTCTCCTTCACGCCGCGCGCAGCGGCGCCGGCGGTGCGCTTGCCTGACACAAACGCGATTTCCGAAAGTTCCGCGCGCACGCGCGCAACGTCCTCGGCTGCAAGCACCTCTTGAAGGATCAAGCTCATGTGTAACCATTAGTACGGCGAGGACGCGAACACGAGCGGCGCACGCCGCTCGAAGGAAGGACAGCATGGTTTCGTTGAAACTTAAACGCTGGCGGACCTTGGGCGCGGCTGTCGCCCTGGTCAGCGTCAGCGGCTGCTACGCGCACGGCCACGGCGGCTATGGCGGCTACGGCCGCTACGGCGAAGGCGGTTACCACGGCGAACGCGGTGAAATGGGCGAACGCGGAGAGCGCGGCGAACGGGGTGAGCGCGGAGAGCGGGGAGAACGCGGCCGCCATGGCTAGGCCGGACTAACGGCCGCACCTTGTTGCGACCGGTTCGCATTTGTTGCAGGGTGCGCGCCGCTCAAGCTTGGAGGGGCGCGCACCCATGATCACGCGGAAACTGAAGCACTGGCGGACGCTCGGCGTCGCCGCGACCACCCTCGGCTTGGCAGCCTGCGGCGAGGGCGGCGGTGAGGCCGGCGGCGAAGGCGGCCACGGTGAAGCGGGCGAGGCCCAGCAAGGCGAAGGCGGCGGCTCGGCGCCGGCGACCACGGCGCCCGCCGGCGGCGAGGCTGGTGAAGCCGGAGAAGCGGCGCGCGGCGAAAGCGGCGGCGAGCATGGCGAGGCTGGCGTTGTCACCGCCTATGCAGGGCTTTCCGGAGATCAACTGACCGCCCTGCGCATCCAACATTTGCGCGGCTTCGTTATGGCGGCGGCGAAGATCGTTGAAGATCGCGGCTCGTTCAGCGGCGAACCGGCGGACGCGGCGGTGCTGGTCCAGCAAGGCTTGCTCGAAGTGTACGATCCGGCGGCCGATCAGTTCGGCACGCTCGACGTCACCGCGCTGCGCGAAGCGGCGGCGGGCACGGATTTCACGCGCGCGCAGATGATGCAGCGCCTGCGCGCGGCGCAGGAAGAACTGACGCGCGCCGTAGGCTTGCTCGATTACGATGACGCGCAACTTGTCGTGCGCATGATCGATATTTCGACCGGGCTTTATCAGCATGTGCTGATCGATGGTGTCGCTGATCCGATTGAGTACCAGCACAGCATGGGCGCGGCGCTGGCGGCGCAGCAGGCCTTGCTGCTTGGCCAGGACGAAATGACCCGGGAAAACCGCGCCGCGTTCAGCCGCGCGACGGGTGAGGTGAACCGGTTCGTGGCGCTGTGGCCTTCGCGTGAACCGCCGCAGAACCCTGCGACCTACCAGCAAGTTCTAGCGCAAAGCTCGCGCGTGCGTCTGGCGCTTTACCCGTACCTTTAAGGGCGGCGCAGCAGGACCGCGGGTTCGCCCTTGTATTCGGTGCGCTTGAACTCGCGGTAACCGGCCTTTTCGGCAACGCGGTGGGATGGCGTGTTTTCCGGCGCGATCATGCAGACGAAATCGGTGCGGCCGAAGTGCGGCTCGGCCCAAGCGAGCATCGCGCGGACGGCCTCGGTGGCGTAACCCTGGCCGTGCATGGTGGGCATCAGCGCCCAACCCTGCTCCGGTGTGTCGCCGAGCTCGGGTAGCCCGCGCTTGAAATTGCCGAAGCCGCCATCCCCGACATAAGCGCCAGTGGCTTTCTCCTCGATCAGCCAATAGCCGAAGCCCAAGAGCTTCCAATGGCCAGAGAAGGTCATGAAGCGGCGCCATGAATCTTCCCGCGCCGAAGGCTTGCCGCCGATGAAGCGCGTCACGCGCTCATCGCCCCACATCGCGGCGGAGCCTTCAAAGTCCCGCATCTCATGGCCGCGCAGGCGTAGGCGTTCGGTTTCGAGAACGGGGACCATCATTCCTCCGTCAGCACGGCTTCGATCAGACGCTGCGCATCTTCGCCGCCCCAATCGGCGCCGCCGGCGAGCCGGGCGACTTCTTGGCCCTGGGCGTCATAGATGATTGTCACCGGCATCCCCGCCGCCTGAGCGTCAAACAAGACGCCGCGGGTCATGTCCTGCAGAAAAGGCAGCGCGCCGCCCGAGAGGCGCCGCAGTTCACTCATCGCCTTTTCACGATCGCCTTCGCTGTCGACGCTGATCGGGATCACACGGATGCGGCCTTCGAAATTGTATTGGAGCTGCGCCAGGGACGGCATTTCCTCCATGCACGGCGCGCACCATGTGGCCCAAAGGTTGAGCACCATGACCTCGCCTTGAAACGCGGCAAGCGTGGTCTCATTACCGGCGGCGTCGCGGAGAGCGCGCGTTGGCATCGGCGGCGGCGCTTCCATGACATAGAGACGTGTCATTTCGCCTTCCGCGAATCGGCTCAGGCCCGATTGCGTCTCGGGCTTTGAAGAAGCGACGAAAAGAACGTAGACAAGCGCGATAGCCCCCGCTCCGATCAGCGTTAGTGCAGCCCACAGCGCCCAGGGTTTCTGCGAGGGCGCGGAGTTTGCGTTCGTGTCCAATTCAGAATCCTCAGGCGGCGGTCAAAAGATGTGGGGCGGGCGCTTTGCTGCCCAACCCGCCGACGCCATGCAAGCCATCAACGCTTCGATCGATGTCGATAAGCGCTTGTGGCGCGAGGACATCGAAGGCTCGAAAGCGCATGCGGCCATGCTGGCGGCGCAAGGGATTATTACGGCGGAAGACAACGCCGCGATACAAGCGGGGTTGGATCAGATTGCCGCGGAAATCGTCGAAGGGACGTTTCAGTTCTCGGCTGAGCTGGAGGACATCCACCTCAATATCGAGGCGCGGCTGACCGAGCGGATCGGTGAAGCGGGCAAACGGCTCCATACCGGGCGCTCACGCAACGATCAGGTGGCGACGGATTTCAAGCTTTGGACCATGCGTGCCTCACGGGAAGCCGCTGACGGCCTCCGCATCCTGCAGAAGGCCCTGCTGAAGCAGGCGGATGCCCACACGGAGTGGGTGATGCCGGGGTTCACGCACTTGCAGACGGCGCAGCCGATCACGCTTGGGCATCATCTACTCGCCTACGTCACGATGCTGGAGCGCGATCGCGTGCGCATCATTGGCGGCGCGCTGGAAGCGGCCTGGGAATGCCCGCTGGGCGCTGCGGCGCTGGCCGGCACAGGCTACAGGATTGATCGCGACGCGACGGCGCACGCCTTGGGCTTTCATGCGCCGGCGGGCAATTCGCTGGACGCGGTCGGTTCGCGTGACTTTGCACTGGCGGCGCTCAGCAATCTTGCGATCGCGATCACGCACCTTTCGCGGCTCGCGGAAGAAATCGTGCTCTGGACCTCGCCGCAATTTGGCTTCGCGCGGTTGAGCGATGCGTGGTCGACCGGGTCTTCGATTATGCCGCAGAAGCGCAATCCGGACGCGGCAGAGCTGATCCGCGCCAAGGCGGCGCGCGTCGGCGCCGATTTCGCGGCGCTGAACGGCATCGTGCAGAAACTGCCGCTCGCCTATGCGAAGGATCTGCAGGAAGACAAGGCGCTCACGTTCTCCGCGTTCGACGACTTCGCGCTTTCGGTCACCGCCATGATCGGCATGATCGAGACGATGCGGTTCAATCGGGAGGCCATGCGGGCGGCTGCGGCGAAGGGCTATTCCACAGCCACTGATCTGGCCGATTGGCTCGTGCGCGAACTGCGCGTGCCGTTCCGTGAGGCGCACGAGATCACAGGCCGGATTGTTCGCGTCGCGGAGGATGCGGGCGTGGCGGAATTGGCGCACCTTCCGCTCAGCGAATTCCAAGCGGTCGATCCGCGCATCACCGAGGCCGCGCGGGCGTTGTTGACGGTTGAAAAATCGGTCGAGAGCCGGGATAGCTATGGCGGAACCGCCCCTCAGCGCGTGCGCGAACAGATCGAGCGGTGGAAGGAGACGTTCAAATGAGCCGTATCGTTCTGGCCCTCACGGCGCTGACGCTCCTCTCCGCATGCGGGATCAAGGGCGATCTCGAACGGCCCGATCCGCTCTGGAACCGCGAAGAAGCGATCCGGCGCGAATGCGCTGAGCAAGCCGCGCGCAACCAGCCGCAAGACCCGCGCTGCGCCGCCGTCGAAACTGGCGCACAGACGACGCCGTGAACCACTTCGACTATCGCGGCGGCGCGCTCTGCTGCGAAGGCGTGAAGCTGGCCGACATTGCCGAAGCAGTCGGCACGCCGTGCTACGTCTATTCCACTGCGACGCTTGAGCGGCACTATCAAGTCTTTCGCGATGCGTTCGCGCCACGCGAGGTGCTGGTCGCATTCGCGGTAAAGGCCAACGCGAACATCTCCGTCATCGCCACGTTGGCCCGGCAGGGCGCCGGCGCCGATACGGTGAGCCAAGGAGAGATCGAGCGCGCGCTGATGGCGGGCGTGCCGCCGGAGAAGATCATTTTTTCCGGTGTCGGCAAAACGGCCGAAGAATTGGCGTTCGCCGTGAAGGCTGGCTTGCACGAAATCAATGTTGAGAGCCGCGCCGAGCTTGAGCTTCTTTCAGAGATCGCGCGCGGCCTCGGCAAGAAAGCGCCCATAGCCATTCGCGTGAACCCGGATGTCGGCGCTGGCGGGCACGAGAAGATTTCAACTGGCAAAGGCGACGCGAAGTTCGGCGTCTCGCCGGAGCAAGCGCTGGCGCTCTACGCGCGATCGGCGGACGATCCACATCTGCACGCACAAGGTTTGGCGGTTCACATCGGCAGCCAAATTCGCGATCTGGCGCCGTTGGAAGCGGCCTTCCGCGTGATGCGGTCGCTGGCGGAGAAGCTTCGCAGTGAGGGCATCGCCATCGAGCGCCTCGATCTCGGCGGTGGCTTGGGCGTGCCGTATTTCAACGAGCCTGATCCGCCGTCGCCAGCTGAGTACGCGGCCATGGTGGCGCGTGTTTTCGATGGCTTCGATATCGGCCTCTCCTTCGAACCCGGCCGCATGATCGCCGCCAATGCGGGCGTGCTGCTTTCGCGCGTCGTGCGCCTGCAGGACCGCCCGCGTCCGATCGTGGTGCTCGACGCGGCGATGAACGATCTTATCCGGCCCGCGATCTATGACGCCTACCACGGCATCAAGCCGCTGAAGCAAGCCGTGGGCGCCGAGCAGGCGGTCGATGTTGTTGGCCCCATTTGCGAGACGGGCGACACCTTCACGCGTAACCGCATGTTGCCTCCACTCGAGGCGGGCGATCTGGTGGCGTTCATGACCGCTGGCGCTTACGGCGCCGTGATGGCTTCCACCTACAACGCGCGCGCGCTTGTGCCCGAGGTGCTGGTGAACGGAGACCGGTTCGAGATCGTGCGCCGCCGCTGGGACGTCGCGGAGCAACTCAAGTTGGAGCAATTGCCGCCTTGGCTTAAGGGCGCATGAGCGCGCGAGAAGCCTGTTGGAAACGGACGAAGGATATCGAATGATCAGGACACTCGTCGTAGGCGCAACAGCGCTCGCTCTCGCCGCTTGCGCCTCAGCGCCAGCTCCGGCCTCGCCGCAGGCGCAGTTCTTCGCCAATCTGCGCGCATTGTGCGGGCAGAGCTTTGAAGGCCGCGTCGTCACCACGGATGCTGCTGACGCGAGTTTCGCGAGCGAGCGGCTGGTGATGCAAGTGCGTGAGTGCAGCGACGATGAAATTCGCGTACCGTTTCATGTTGGCGAAAACCGCTCGCGCACTTGGGTAATCACGCCGACGGAGTCTGGGCTGCGCCTCAAGCACGATCACCGCCATGAAGATGGCTCGGAAGATACGCTCACCCAATATGGCGGCGACACCGCAAACGAAGGCACGGCCGAGCGTCAGGAATTCCCGGTGGACCAATTCTCGCAGACGCTGTTCGTCAACAACAACATCCCGCAATCCGTGACGAACGTATGGGCCGTCGAAGTGCATACTGGGCGTATGTATGCGTACGAACTGCGCCGCCCGAACCGTCACTTCCGGGTCGAGTTCGATCTTACGCGGCCCGTAGCCGCGCCGCCTCCGCCATGGGGCGCGGACTAAGTCCGTCGCGTCGCCAGGATCGGCGCATCCACCTGCACGGCGCCGCGTTCGACGACCGGGAACTGGTAATTGCTTTGGCCTTCCTGCGTTGACGCTTGAATGCGCTCCTCACGGGCGAACTCGCGGCGGACGTAGGCGCCGAGTTCGCCGGCGGTGATCACGCCGTCGCGGTTTTCATCAGCGCCGCCTTCGAAGCCGGTCTGGATGAAGTGTGAGAGGAAGCCACCGGCCTGGAATTTCTCGGCGACCGAGCTGGTGAGATCCTCTTCCGAGCTGAAGAGGCCCATCACACCGGGACGGCTGACAACGTCGCGCGCGAAGCCGCCGCTGAAACAGGAGTCCAGGATCAGCAACGCCGTTCGCGCACGGACCTGCTGGAACATTTCGTTCAGCTCGTCGTCGGTTATGGCGCCATCGACCATCTCGATCGTTTCGTTCTTCCCGTCAGGCTCGGTGGCGCTGACTTGGCCGCGCACTTGATTGCCGTGGCCGGAATAGAAGAAGAGGAAGAGATCGTCCGGCCCCGCCGCCGCCGCTACCCGTTGAAACGCTTGGCGCAAGCCCGCGCGCGTCGCCTGAGCGTCGATCAGCGTCACGCTTTCGGGCGCGAGCGTGCCTTGGCGTTGCAGCGCTTGCTGGAGCTTGCGCGCATCTTCCGCCGTGAGCGGCAGATCGTTACCCGAACCCGGATAGTCCGAAATGCCGACCATCACCGCATAGACGCGGCGCGCGCTGTTGTTGGCGGAGACCTGCGGGGCAGCGCCCTGCTGCAGCGTCACGACGTATGAGCCGCGTTCGCCCGGCTGATAAGACGTCGCCCCGATCCGGTACTGACCGGTTTCAGCGAGTGTCGTCTCGATGCGGGAATTTCGATCGCTGGCGGAGATATCGTCATTGTCCTCCTGCGCGCCCGATGGCGCGAGCAAGATCAGATACGGGTCCATCTGCGTGGAGCGCATCTCGATGACGACGCGTTCGCCCGCCGTGCCTTGGAAGTTGTAGCTGTCGATGAACTCACCCGAGGTGAGCTGCTGATCGCCCTGCGCCAGCTCGCCATTCATGGTTTGGCCTGAAGCGAAGGTCTGCCCGCCGCCCGCAAGCGCGTCGGTGGTCGTCGTGACTTGGGCCGGCGCGATGTTGAGCTGATAGGCGCCCGTTTCGCCGGCAGCATACGAGGTGACGTGGACGGTGTATTCGCCATTTGCCGGCAGCGTCACCAGAAGGCGGCTGTTGCGCGTGTTATTGGCGGTGTCGTCGTCGTTATATTCCTGGAAGCCGTTGGGGCCGCTGATGGCGACGTAGGTGTCGAACTGCTGCGACGCCAGCGATATCTCGACCTGCTGACCAGCAACGCCCTGCAGCGGGAACGTGTCGATGAATTCGCCTGACTGCAGCTGTGCATCGCCTTGCGCCAATGTGCCCGCGTGCTGCTGCGCGGCGATCGCCGGCGCCTGGCCTGGTGTTGTCGTCTGCGCGAGGTCCGTGGCCTCGCCGGTGCGCTCGACCTGCAGCTGATAGGCGCCGGTCGCGTTGCGGCTGAAGCTGGTGACGTAGACCTGCGCCACACCATCTTCCGGGAAGGTTATGCTCAGGCGCGAATTGTAGCTGCCGCTGCCATCATCATCGTTATCTTGCGCGAGAGCGCCCGGGCCGCGGACGTAGAGGTAGGAATCGAACGCCTCGGACGCGAGCGTAATGGTGTAGCGCTCACCCTGGCGCCCATTGAGCTGATACACGTCAGCGACAGCGCCGCCCTGATCGGACTTGGTTTCGCTGGCTTCGAGCGTCCCAGTGACCGGCTGACCGGGCTGCAGGCCCCCGCCTGCCAGTTGGCTGCACGCCGCCAGCACGGCGGCCAGAACCACGGCCGCAGCTGTCCGAATCTTCATGGATTTCCCCCTCGTGAGCGAGGCGGAGCTTAGACCTCGCCCAATGGTCGTCAACACGGGGAACCACGGTAGCTGGCTGCGTCTTTGCGAGGGATGGTCATGGTTTGGCTCAAAACGGGCTGATACCGTCGCGGCGCGGAATGAAGCACCAGGACGCCCTCAACCAACTTGCCCGGGAAACCGCCCGGGCCCGGCGCCGCCTGGCGCTAGAGCGGCTGTTGCGCGCCGGGCTGGTTCTGCTTGGCGCGATCTGCGTGTGGGCGGTGTTCGCTCTTGTAGGCGGGCACGAACGCCTGCCGCTGCTGCTACAGAGTTTGAGCGCGATCTTTGCGCTGTTGCTGTTCGCGTACTTGGCGACGCGGGCGCGCCGCGAGTGGCAAGCGCCGACCGATGAGGAAGCGCGCGCGCAATTGGCGGCGGACTCGCGCATGGACGCCGGCGCCTTCGATGCGCTCCGCGATCAGCCAACCCGCTACGATCCATTCTCCGTCGCACTTTGGAACCGCGAACGCGAGCGGCTGCTGGAGAACGCCGACAAGGTTCGGCTCGGGCCCGCACGGCCAAGGCTGGACGAACTCGATCCTTACAAACTGCGCTACGCCGTTCTGGTGCTGTTGGCTGGCGCGTTCGTCATCGCCGGCGGCCAAGCTGGTGATCGTTTGGCGCGCGGCTTTCTTCCCGACCCTGGCCCACTGCTCGGCGACCGAGCCATGGCGATCGAAGCTTGGGCGGCGCCGGCCGATTACACAAACGCGCCGCCGGTTTCGCTCAGCGATTTGATCGGCCAGCGTGTCGTGACGCCGCCGTCCGTGCGCGTCACCGTGCGCGTCACCGGACCGACAGGCGCGCCCGTCTTGCGGTTCAACGGCCAAGGCGGCGAACGCAGCACCCGCTTCACGCAAGCCGCCGACGGCGCCTGGGAAGCGCAGCTCGATATCCCGGGACGCGGCGAGTTGCGCGTGGTGCGCTTCCATACGCGCGCCCGCTGGCGGCTCGCGCCCGGGGTCGATCAGGCGCCACGCGCTTCATGGGACGCGCCGATTGCGACTCTGTCGGACGAGGTCGCGAGCCTTTCGTGGAAAGCGCGCGACGATTACGGCATCCGCCGGCTTGTTTTGCGCGTGCGTCCGCTCAATCCGCCGGAAGGCCTGGTGCGGGCCGATCCGGTCGACACCGAACTTGAGGCGCCGGCGGGCGATCCGCGCGAGGCGGAGGCCGAAACGGAAGTCGATCTCGCAGCGCATGCTTACGCGGGCATGGAGGTTGAAGCGCGGATCGTGGCGATCGACGCGCTCGGGCAAGAGGGCGTCAGCGATCCGCTGCACTTCACCATGCCGGAGAAGATTTTCCTGCAGCCGCTGGCGCGCGCCGCCATCGAGATCCGCCGCCACGTCCTTGCCGAACGCCGCGCCTATCGCGGCGGTTCGACCGTTCAGCGCCGCACGCAGCCAGCCGGAGACATACTCCTGGGCACCGATCGCATCGAAGTGCGCGACTATGACAGCCGTCCGGCGCTGCAGCGGGCGCCCGCCGGCATCCAACGCGCGGCGCGCTTGATCGATGCGCTGACCATGGAGCCGCGCGATCGCTACTTCCGCGACCTCGCGGTTTATCTGGGATTCCGCACGGCGCGTTCGCAACTCGCGGTGGCCCGCAATCCCGACGAAGCAGATATCGCCGCCGACACCTTGTGGCGCACCGCGCTGCGCGCTGAATATGGCGGCGCAGCCGATGCGCGGCGCGCGCTCGAAGAAGCGCAACGTCAATTGGCTGAAGCGCTCGCGCAGGGTGCGCCGCAGGAACGCATCCGCCAGCTGCTCGAAGCACTGCGCCGCGCGACCGAGAACTACATGCAGGCTCTGGTGCAGGAAGCGCTGCGCAACGGCGAAACCGCGCAGAACCTCGACGACACCGAAGATCAAGCCACGCTCTCCGAGCGCGACATCGAAGACATGCTGCGCCGCGTCCAAGAGTTGAGCGAGCAAGGACGCAACGCGGAAGCGCAACAATTGCTGCAGCAATTGTCGCAGATCCTCGCCAACCTCGATGTGCAGCTGAGCCAAGGCGGCCAAGGCGAAGGCCAGGAAGGCGAAGGCGATCAGGCGATGCAGCAAAGCATCGATGAATTGTCAGAGACCATGGGCGAGCAGCGCGCCTTGCGCGATGAAACGCGCCAGGAGCAGGAGCAGCAACAACAGCAAGGCCAAGGCGGCAGCGGCGGAGATCAGCAAGGCGGCCAAGGCGGCGATGAACTGGCGCAGCGCCAAGCCGAATTGCGCCAAGGCTTGGCCGAGGCCCAACGCATGGCCGATGAAGCAGGCGCCGCGCCGAGCGATGATCTCAACGCCGCGGGAGAAGCGATGCGGCGCGCCGAAGATGCGTTGCGCCGTGGCGATCTGGAAGGCGCGGAGGCCGCCCAAAGCGCCGCGCTCGAGAACCTGCGTGAGGGCGCAGAGGCATTGAGCGCGGAGATGCGCGAGCGCGGCCAAGGCGGCGAGCAAGGCAGCGGCGAAGGCGACGAACGCGATCCTCTCGGACGCGGCGTCGGCAACGACAATGGCGAGGGCTTTGTCCCAAGCACGAGCGATCCGGTTCGCGCCCGCGAAATCTTCGATGAAATCCGCCGCCGCGCACAGGACCCGAACCGCCCCGAGGCGGAGCGCGAGTACCTGCGCCGCCTGCTCGACAGGTTTGGCGACAGCTGACTTGAAATCGCCCCACTGCGCGTCAATTCAGGTCCCAGCTCATTTGGAGGGATTGATGCGCGCTTTCCTGCTCACCACCGTTGTTGTTTCGCTGCTCGCGGCATGTTCGCCGCCGACGCAGCAGGCCGAGCGCCCTGACAGCCCGCCGGGGCCCACCACGATCGCATGTAATGACGTGACGCCGAACGCGTCGCGTCAGGTGAGCGTGGGCGAAGAGGTTGTCACCGCAGCGGCCGCTTCAGACTTGCGCGGTGGCGCGATTGCGCCGGGCACCTATGATCTCGTCACCGCCACGCGCATCGGCGCGGCGACCGGGTGGCGCGGCACGCGCGCGGTCGCGCTCGAAGTCAGCGAAGATCAAAACGGCGGCGTCACGTTCAACTGGGCCGGCGCTGAAGCGGGCAGCATCAACGATCGCTGGACCGCGAGCTTCACTGAAGCGCCGCAACCACGCATGACCTACACTTGCGGGCGCGTCGGTGAAGTCGCGGCGGACTTTGCGGCTCAGAACAACACGCTGCAGCTGCGCTTGCAGGACGGCGCCCAGGGCCAGCTGGCGCTTGAGTTCCAGCGCCGGAGCTAGCCCGAGCTACCAGCCGTTGCCGCCCTCAGCCAGAAGCGCTGCGTAAAGCTCCACGCCACGGCGGAACTCCCGCATGCGGATGTTTTCGTTCGGCGCGTGCTGGTTGTTGTCGGCGTTGACGATCGGCACGATCACGAACGGCGTTTGCAGGACGTCTCCGATTGGCGCGATCGGCAAACTGCCGCCGATCAACGGCACGACGCGCACCTCACCGCCGGTCGCGGCGCGCGAGACATCGACGATGCGGCGCACGCCGGGATTGCTGAGGTCAGACGCCGCTGACGGATAGCCCAGATCGCTGAATTCGAGCCGTGCGAGGTGTGCGTTGGCCAAGCGCTGTTCGGAAGTCGGCGGCGCATCGATGAGGGTGTAGCCTTGCCGGCGCACATGCGCCTCCACCAACTCCTTGGCGCGCGCCGGCGCAATGCCGGGCGTCAGGCGAATGTCGAAACCGGCGCTGGCTTCGGGGCCAATGGCGTTGCGCTGCGGGCCTGTGCCGCCATAGGTCAGCTGCGTGACATTGAGCGCCGGGCGCAAAATGGATTCCCCGTAGCTCAGCCCCGCTTCGGTTTGCGCGATCTCAGGGCCGCGCAGCATGTCGTCCGTGTCGTAGCCTTCGCGCGCGAGGGCGAGCGCCTCGCGCGAAGGCGGATCGGCACGAAACCCTTCGATGGTGATGCGGCCCTCGTCGTCGCGCATCGAGGTAATGAGCCGCGCCAGCCGCGCGGCCGGGTTCGGCGCGACATTGCCGTAATGGCCCGAGTGGAGGCTCGTCGCGGGGCCATAGGTCGTGAGCCGGAAGCTGACGATGCCGCGTACTCCGAGCGCAACGCGCGGCAAACCACGCGGATCGATCGGGCCATCGCCGAACAGCCAGAGATCGGACGCGAGCAGATCGCGGTGCAGTTCAAGCGTGCGCGCCAGGTTGGACGATCCCGCCTCTTCCTCGCCCTCAAGGAAGAACTTCAAATTGGCCGAAAGCGGAATGTTCGCCGCGCGCATGGCGTCGATCGCCGCGAGCATGGCGACGATTGGAGATTTGTCGTCGCTGGCGGAGCGCGCGTAAATGCGGGCTTCGTCGGCGAGCGGATAAGTGGCGCGCTCCCATGGGATGATTGCGGCGTCATCCTCGAAACGGCCGCTGCGCAATGTCGGCGTGAATGGCGGCGTGACCCAGGCGTCGAGCGGCTCCACCGGCTGGCCATCGAAGTGCGCGTAGAAGAGTAACGTCCGCGTCGCCCCTGGGGTGCTGAGTTCGCCGTAAACGTTGACCGGCGCGCCTGGCGTGTCGATCACGCGCGCACTGATGCCGCGCCGCTCCAGCATGGCGACGAGCACGTCAGCGTTGCGACGGATGTCGTCGGGGTTGGAGGCGACGTTCGGAAGCGCCAGCAGCTCGCGCAATTCGCGGACGATGGCTTCCTCGTTTGCCGCGACATGCTCGCGCGCGGCCGTCATCGCACTCGTCATCGCCTCAGTAGGCGCTGGCGCTTCGGTGGTTGAAGACGGCGCCGGCGTGCATGCGCTCAGCGCAATCGCCAGAAGCCCAAGCCAGATTTTCCGCATAACGCCCTCCCGCTCGCAATTGTAGGCGCCGGCCGTCCGGAATGTCCCGGCGCTTGCGACGTACGGTCAGTCGATCGCGGCGATATAGGGCAAGCCGCGATAGCGGCCTTTGTCGTCCATCCCGTAGCCAACCAAGAACTCGGATGGGGCGTCCCAGCCGATGGCGTCGATATCCTGGCCCAGGGCTTCAGGCTTGCGTACGAAGGCGCAGGCGAGCGTTTGCGTCGCGCCCTTGGCCATAAGATGCGCGCGCGCAAACGCGATGGTGCGGCCGCTGTCGAACACGTCATCGACGATCAGCACGCCGCGCCCATCGACTGAGCGAGAAATGTCGGCGCGCACGACGACCTTGCCGCTGCTCTCGCGCTCGTCGCGATAACTCTCCAGCCAAAGCGAGTCATAGATCGGATGAACGCCGCGTGTTTCCAGCGCGCGCATGAGATCCGCGGCGAACGGGATCGCGCCCTGCAATAGCGCCACGATCGTCCAGTTGTCGTTCAGCTGGGCCGAAAAGCGATCAGCCAGCGCATTGACGCGCTGGCTGATGTCTTCCGCAGAAAGAAGAATACGCACTTAGCCGGTTGTCAGCCGCAGGCCGTTCGCCGGGCCGATCTCACTCGTCGTCGTCGGGTGCGACGGATCGATGAGTTCGTGGCCAGGCTCAAGCGGCTCGTCGAGCAGCAACTCGTCTTGTGTCGCAGACGGCGGCGAAACATGGGCCGGACCGCCCGCAAGAGATTGCTCGCCGAAGCTCGCGAACGTGGCTTCGAGATCAACGGCTTCCGCCGGCGGGTTCGGGACGCGAATTTGGAACGGCACCGCCGCGCCGGCGGCGACCGGCTGATCGGTGATCGCGTTCACCAGCTCGAAAATTTCGTGCGAGCGCGTGTCACGCAGCGAAATGCGCACCGGCGGGACGAGCTTGTCGTCGCGGCCGATGTTGCGGACTTCGCCGCTGACCACGAGCACCGGCGTCGCGCCTTCGAAATCGCGCTCGACGGCGAGGTCGTAGAATTCGAGGCCGTAGACATTCACGTCCAAGCCGAGCGCGGCGAACGCGCTGGCCGACCGCGGCCACAGTTCGGCGACGTCCTGACGGAAGGCGACCATACCGGTCGCGCTTGCCGCTAGGGCAGCACCAGTAGCGCCCCAGACAACGACGGCGGCACGCGCGCGGTCACGGCGCATGCGGTCGGTTTGCTGTTGGCGGAATTTCGCGGCGGCGGAAGGCGCTGGCCCAGGCTGCTCGGCGGCGCGACGCAATCTTTCGACACGTTCGCGTGTCAAAGGCTCACGAGCGGGCTCATCTGCAACCCGCGCAACCGGCGCCTCAGCCGGGGCGCGCAGCTCAAGCTGCGGCTCGGCGAACCAGGAGAACCCGCATGCAGCACAACGAACGGTGCGGCCAGCCGGACCGATCGCTGCGTCATCCGCATAGTAGCGGGTCGAGCAAGACGTGCAGGTAAGGATCATGTTAATACGTTCAGCTGCCCCAATAACCGTCTTCGGTGCATTGATTCTATTTAGCTTGTCCAGTCATGGCCCGTCCCCGCGCTAGTATTGAAACCGATCTATTCGAGCGCGGCGTGTTGGTTCGCCTCTCGAATGTTGACGCCGGCTATGGCGCATCCACCGTTCTGATGGGTGTCGACTTCGAAGCCCGCTCGGGTGAGGTCAATCTCATCACCGGCCCCGCTGCTGCAGGTAAGACTACATTTACGCACCTCTTGCGCCTAGCGCTGCCGCCGCGCTCTGGCCGAAGTGTAATACTTGGGGTCGACGTCGGCCGCGCGCGCTCGCGCGAGATCGCAGATGCGAAGCGTCGGATCGGCTATGTCGCTGAAAATCCAGTGTTCATTGAGCAATGGTCGACGTTCGACAATGTCGCGATGCCGCTCAGAATGCTGGGGCAAAAACCGCGGGACTACTCGGATGACGTGCGAGAACTTGTGGATTTCGTGGGCCTCGGCGGCGCCGCAGAGTTGCCAGTGGAAAAGCTTTCAGGAGCGGAACGACGCCGGGCCGCCATAGCCCGCGCCCTCGCCGCCAAGCCCAACCTGATTTTGGCGGACGATCCCACCGCCGGCATGTCGCCCGCGGACGGACGCCGCATCGTGAAGCTCCTCTCCGAGATGCGCCGCGTCGGCGCCGGCGTCGTGATCGCAAGTCAGGACGACACGCTCTCAGACGTCGCGCCGATGTGGGTCTGGCGGATCGA
>CAYUOC010000055.1:17736-21284 GCA_964446305.1 uncultured Terricaulis sp.
AGCGCCGCGCCTATGACGGCGGGGCGCGCGGCGGCGCTGCTGAGCGAGGCCAGCGGCGAACCCATTGATCCGGCGCATGTCCCCGACCTGCGCCTCATCGAAATTGAGCTCGCGCCCTCCTCACCACAAGCCGATGTCTCGGGCGACATCGTTGCCGCCTTGGCGGCGGGCGGCGTCACCGCCGAAGTGATTGAGGCGACGGACGGATCCGGCGGCGGCGGGCTTGCTTCGCGCGTCCGTGGCGCGGCGTTCTGGGGGTCTGTCGCGTTTGCGGCGATGATGGCCGTGATCGCCTGGCTGGCCGCGCGTGGCCTCGCGGCGCGCCGGCGGGAAATGGTGACGGTGATGTGCGACCTCGGCGCGACCCGGAGCCAGACCGCGGGCCGCATTGCCGACGAAGCTGCCGTGCTTGGCCTTTACGCGGGCGTCGCCGGCGGCGTGCTTGCTGCTATCGCAGGCGTAATCGTTCTCATGCTGGCCATTCCGGGCACGACGCTGAACACTCTGCCGGCCATGATTCTGCCGGTTGACCTTGTGCCTATCGCCGCCGTTCCGTTGCTCACCGCCATCGTGGCGGGCGCCGGTGCGCGCGCCGCCGCCGGACACTTCCACGGCCAAGCCGCAAAGCTCGGCTGATGCGTGGCGTGCTCTTCTGGGCGGCGATCATCGCACTCGTGGCGTTCATCGCGGGCTTTTGGAGTTTCGCTCAGAACGTTCGCCGCGAAGCGGATGAGCCGCCGCAGGCGCAAGCCATCGTCGCGCTCACCGGCGGCTCGCTTGAACGGCTGACGACGGGCGTGCGGTTGCTCGAAGAACGCAAAGGCGAGCGCCTGTTGATCTCCGGCGTCAACCGCATCGTCACCGATGGCGAACTCTACCACGCGCTCAATGTCGATCCCGCGCTCGGCGAATGCTGCATCGATGTCGGCCGTTCGGCGGAAGATACGCTTGGCAATGCTTCAGAGACCGCAGCGTGGGCGCGTGAGCATCGCTACACCGACATTATCCTTGTCACCGACGACTATCACATGCCGCGCAGCCAAGCAGAGCTTGAGGTGGCGCTGCCGGAGGCGAACATCCATCCTTATCCGGTACGCACACGCTGGACCGACCCGGATTTGTGGCGCAGCGACCTGGGCGCGGCGACGCGGCTGGGCGCCGAGTATGTGAAATATCTTGTCATTCGCGGGCGGGAAGCGTTGATCGGCCTTGGTGGCAACGACACTGAGGCGGCGCCGGAAGACGCATGAACTGGCTTCGTAGTTTCATCTTCGTCATCTGGCTCTACGCCGCGATGGCTGTCATCGGCTTGGTCTTGTGGCCGCTCGTTGTGTTCGATGAGCGCCATGTCTGGACCGCGCTGCGTTCGTGGGGGCGCGCCACGCTTTGGGGGCTACGCTGGATTATCGGGGCGCGTGTCTCGTTCGAGGGTCTCGAACATGTGCCGCAGGGCGGCGCGCTGATCGCGATGAAGCACCAATCGGCGCTCGACACCATCGCGCCCGCGCTCTTCATCCCCCGGCCAGTCTATGTTTACAAAAAAGAACTCGGCAACGTCCCGGTGATGGGCGCGTATCTGAAGCGCAACCAAATCGGCGTCGATCGCGGTGGACACGCGAAGGCGTTGAAGAGCTTGATGCGTGGCGCGCGCGAGGCTGTCGCCAAAGGCGGTCAGGTGCTGATCTTTCCAGAAGGCACACGCCAGGAACTCGATGCGCCGCCTGACTACAAACCCGGCATCGCTGCGATGTACAAAGACCTTGGCGTGGCGGTGACGCCGGTGGCTCTCAACACCGGCCTGATCTGGAAGCCGAAAGGCATCATGCGGTCGCGGGGACATGTGACATTCAAGGTGCTGCCGCCAATTCCGCCGGGCCTGCCGCGCGATGAGTTCATGGCGGAACTCGAGCGCGTGCTCGAAACCGAGAGCCAAGCCTTGCTCCCGCAGGACAAGCGTCGCACCGTGGCGCAATGAAAGTTCGCGGGCTTTGGCTGACTGTTCCCTGGGTGCTGTTCGTTTTGGCGGCGCTCGCTTGGGTGTTCTATTGGCACTACCTCGCCAACGAAGCTGAACGGCAAGTCCGCGGCTGGGCGTTCGAACAGAACGCCGGCGGCGCAACAGTTGAGATCGACCGCATCGTCCGCCACGGTTTTCCGGTGTTGATGCGACTGGAGCTGCAGGGCGTCAGTTACATGTCCGCGCGCGGCGGCTGGGGCGCTGAAACAGATCGCGCAGATCTGCACATCCAAGCGCTCAACCCCCAACACGTCATTCTGGAAGCGCAAGCGCCGATAACGATCACACGCGCGGGCGGCGCCACGACGCACATCAGTGCCGACGCCCTGATAGCCAGTCTGCGCACCGCGCGCGGCGCGCTCGCCGTCGCCGGCGTTGAAGCAGACAATCTGGTGCTCGACGATCCGGCCGAAGAAGGCGTGCTGCACGCTACAAAGGTTGTCGCCAACATGCGCCCCGATCCGCGCGTGCGTGGCGAATACCAATTGGCGTTCGACGCGCAGGCGATCACGTTGCCACGACCCGTGCGCAGTTTTGAAGCCTTCGGTCTCGACGTCGCGCGCATGCGCGCGGCCATCGTGGTTACACACGGCGCGCTGGTGCTGCAAACCGCCCCCGGCGATCCGCTTGGCGCCTGGCGCGAAGGCGGCGGCCGGTTGCGCTTCGAAGCGTTGGAGCTGAACTGGGGGCCGCTGCAGACAACCGGCACAGGCGAAGGCGGGCTGGATGCGCAACGCCGCCTGGATGGACGCCTGGTTCTCCCCGTTGAACGCCCAGCGCCGGTCCTCACCGCGATCGCCAACGGGCCACGCATCGACGGCGACGCGCGCCGCGCATTGAGTTTGCTAGCGGCCGGCTACGTCGTGACCGGCGACGACATCACCCTCGATATCGGCGCGCAGAACGGCATTTTGCGGATTGAAGGCTTGCCGGTGCGGCCGCTGCCGCCGGTGTACTAGCTCTTCTGGTCCCGGCCCCAATTCGGTGCGGACGTATCTTGGCCGGCATCGATAACCTCGCGCCGCATCCGCCGGGCGCGATCGAAAATATCATAGAGCGCATCGCCTTCGCCCCAGCGGATCGCACGCTGCAGTGCCGCCAGATCTTCCGAGAAGCGGCCGAGCACTTCAAGCACGGCTTCGCGATTGTTCAGGAACACGTCTCGCCACATCGTCGGATCAGAAGCCGCGATGCGCGTGAAGTCACGGAAGCCGGAGGCGGAATACTTCACCACTTCGCTCTCCGTGACGTTCTCCAAATCCTCCGCCATCGCAACGATGTTGAACGCGATGAGGTGCGGCAAGTGGCTGGTGACGGCGAGCACGACGTCGTGGCGCGTTGCATCCATGCGCTCGACATTGGCGCCGAGCGCACGCCAGAAGTGTTCGAGCTGATCGACCGCGGCGGCGTACGCCTCTGTCTGTTCCGGCAGCGGCGTCAAGATTTGCCAGCGGTTCTGAAACAACGCAGCGAAACCAGCATCGGGCCCGGAGTGTTCGGTGCCGGCGAGCGGGTGCCCCGGAATGAAATA
>CAYUOC010000056.1:0-21198 GCA_964446305.1 uncultured Terricaulis sp.
AGCGAGCATTTGCAGCGTTACTCAGTGCGCGATTTCGCCGATCTCGCACGCGAAATGCGCTTCGGCGTCGAGCGCGCCGTGCCGCTCTCGCGCGGCCACGCCGGTGCGCCGTTCGCCAAGACGATCTGGCGCGCGAACTGGTTCTGCGAAGAAGCCGTGTTTCTGTTGACGCCGTAAGATGAAGCGCCTCGTCATCTGTTGCGACGGCACATGGCAACGCCTTTACGGCAATAGCCTCACCAATGTCGCGCTGACTGCACGGGCCGTCGCGCCGCGCGACGCTAAGGGCAATCTTCAGATCGTCTATTATTCCGCCGGCGTTGGCGCATCGCTCAGCGGCCTCAGCCTCTGGCAAGGCATGACCGGCGCCGATCTGGACGACAACCTTCTCGACGCTTGGCTCTTCATCAATTTGAACTACGAGCCCGGCGATCAGATCTATCTCTTCGGCTTTTCGCGCGGCGCCTACACGGTGCGCTCGCTGGCAGGTCTTTTGCGCAAGTGCGGCGTGCTCCGGCGCGAGCACGTCGACAAATCGCGTGAGGCGCTTGAGCTCTACCGCAATCGTGAGCTCACCGCCGACAGTGAAGAAGCCGAGCGCTTCCGCATGGCGCACGCCATCGCCTGGCCCCGGCTCGCGCGGCCGTTCACTTCGCCGCCGGTTGATCTCGCCATCCGCTATGTCGGCATTTGGGACACGGTGGGCTCGCTGGGCATTCCGCGCATCTTGCCCATCTCTATCGGCCTCAACGCCCAGTACGAGTTTCACGACACCGCACTTTCGCGCTGCGTCGAGCACGCGCGCCACGCTGTGGCGATCGACGAGCGGCGTGCGGCGTTCGCGCCGACGCTCTGGAGCAATATCGACGCCTTCAACACGCCCGGCACGCGCCCGCGCGTGGCGCAGCAATGGTTTCCCGGCGACCACGGCGGCGTTGGCGGCGGCGGCGCGCGCGGGCTTTCGAATTGCGCACTGATGTGGGTGCTTGAAGGGGCGGAACTCGCCGGCCTGACGATCTCACGCGAACCGGGCTCGGTAATCTCCGGCTGCCTCGCCGATATCGATCCGATCACGCCTTCTGTGGACGGCAAGGGTTTCCCGATCATGCGCGCGCTCACCTCGCGCTGGCGCAAGGGGCTCAATCGCTTTGAGGACATCCACGAGACCGCGCGGCTACGCTTCGCCGCGAACCCGGCCTATCGGCCGCCACTGCTGACGCCGTACGAAGAGCGCATCGCTGCGTCAGTGAAACAGCGGCAGGCCGCTTAGAGATACGACAACCACCAGTCGCGCCGGCGCGCCTTCAATCCCTGCCAATAGCGGCAAAGCGGATAGAGCAGCGCGAGCACAACGATCCACGCCACATAAACCCATGGCAGAGAGAAGCCTAAGCCCTGTAGCTTCTCCGGGGCGGTGAACACGTTGATCATGTAATCGAACAGGCCGCTCGGATCGCGCCCCATTGCCAGGTTCGCCGCGATCGCGAGCAGGTGGATCAGATAGATGTGCAGCACATAGAAGAAGAACGGCACCGCGCCGAACGTGTTCAGTACTGAACGCAGCGCCGCCGGCAGCTTCGACAAGAACGGGAACAGCGTGAGCACCACACCCAGCGTCGCCAGCGTAAACATCAACGACGGCGGGTATTTCTGGACATCGAGAAACACCATGATCGCCGCACCCACGGTCGTTTGCTCGCGCCAGTCACGCGCGATCGCCTCGGGGCCGGTTGCGAATTGCGGGTCGCCGTAGATGTTGAGCCACCGCAACACCAAGAACGCCGCCAGCATGGCGAGCCCGATCAAGAGAACATGGCGATCGCGTTTTTGCGGCGCATCGGTGAACACAGCGCCCATGCCGTAGCCGAGCGCAATGATCCCGATCCACGGCAGGAGCGGATACCCGGCAAGCCCGATCGGCTGCTGACCAACGAAGATCGGCCCGCCATCGTGCAAGAATGTCCATATGGCGCCGGCGGTCTCGGCGCTGATTGGATCGAGCGCATTGTGACCAACAGTGATCGCAATACCGATGGCGAGCACAACAAGGCGCGGCAACCAGATCAAAGCCGCTAGCGCGATCATCGACCAGCCGATCGCCCAGATCACCTGCAAAAAGAACACATACGGGAAGCCGAACGACCAGCCGAAGCTCAGCACCGTAATTTCAAGAAAGATCAGCCATAGGCCGCGCGTCAGCAAGAACATCGAAAGCGACGGCGTCGTCTTGCCTTTGGCGAACTGCAAATACGCCGAAACGCCAGAGAGAAACACGAATGTCGGCGCGCAAAGGTGTGTGATCCAGCGCGTGGTGTAGAGCCAAGGCGTCGTCGTTTCCGGATCGAGCGGATTACCGAAAGCGCTGGCGTGGAAATAGTCGCGCACATGGTCCAGCGCCATCAGCACGATGACGAGCCCGCGCAAGAGGTCGATCTCGGAAATCCGCGCGCCCGCGCTCAGTTGAGCGGACGGCGCCGGCATCGCCGCCGATACATCGGTTGCTGTCATAGCTCTGACCCCACCCTGAACTGACGGGGCGAGCTATGCCTCAGGTCACGCGCGCTGGCGAGACGCCAAACGCGAACTCATACGTTGGCGTAGGCAAATGCCAGGCGGCCGAGCACGCCTTTCGGCTTTAGCCGGCCTTCGGTCGCGAACAGGCAGACGCACGCCTCGCCGCCCTCCACCACAGGCTGGTGATTGAGATCGCCGTCGGCCGCCGCAAAATCCCCGGCGGCGAAGAGGCCCAACTCATCGCGGTATGCCCCCTTGAGCACAGTGCAAAACTCCGCGCCCGAATGTTCGTGCCGCGCCGTGAGCCCGCCGGCCGCAACCGAAAGCAGAAAGACCCGGTTTTCCGGCGCGTGTGGCGTATCCACGCCGGCGACCCAGACACCAGGCGCCACCCAACGCTTCTTCTTCAATGACAACCGCTCGACGAACGGCCGCGTGTCCATGCTTGGCCGCGGCGCCTGCTCGCCCATACGCGCCATCACACTAGCAAGCGCATCCGCGCCGATCTCGGCCTCCGCCATGTCGCTCAACGCGGCGCCGGAGGCGGCTTCGAACGCACCCACACGCGCGCGGCAGTGGGCACACACGTCGAGGTGTGCGCCGACGACCAAGCCAAACCCTGGCTCCAGCGCCCCGGAGGCGTAGCCAGTCAGAATATCGTCAGAAGGATGATGACGCGGGCTCACTTCAATTGCTCCCAATGCGCGCGCAGCTTGATGAGCGCAAGCCGCAGACGCGATTTCACTGTGCCAAGCGGCAACGATAAATGCGCCGCGATCTCCGAGTGCGGCCGATCCTCAAAGAACGAAAGCTGCACCACCTGGCGCTGCTCGTCCGAAAGCGTCGCGAGCGCGGCGGCGACCTGGTCTTCGGTCTGACCCCGCATGGCCGCCTCATCGGGCGCCTCGTCCTCACTCTCCTCGCTCACCAACACCGTTTGACGGTAGGCAAGCTCAGTCCGTTCGCGCCGCAATTTGTCAATCCAGGCGTTGCGGGCGATGACGAAGATCCAGGTCGAGGCCTTAGCCTTCGTCGCATCGAACGAAGCTGCGCGCCGCCAGACCGAAACCATGGCGTCCTGCATGAGGTCTTCCGCCGCCGCGGGCGGGGCGCCTAGACGCACCAAATATCCCTTCACCTTGCCGGCATAAGCGCCGAACAGCTGCGCGAACGCCTCACGATCGCCGCGCGCCGTGCGGGCGATCAAAGCCTCGTCCAAGTCCACGCGGTCATGCACGGTGCGCAGCCTCCGGCGGGGCGACCGCACTGCCGCCATCGGGCCCGGAGCATAAGCCATCGCACACATCGGCCCTGGTACGGACTGGTTCCCAGCTTGGATCAGTGTGAACCACCGCACCGCGCCAGCCGTATCCGCCCGGTAACCAGCCTGCGATGGGCGCGCTGGAGCGGGAATGTTCGATGGCCTTCACCTCCAGCACGGAAACGCGCCGCCAAAGTATCGCTGTGATCGGTTCGGGCATAGCCGGAATGTCGGCGGCGTGGCTGCTTAGCCAGAAGCACGACGTCACGGTTTATGAGAAGAATCATCGGCTCGGCGGACACTCGAACACGGTGACGGTGAACACGAGCTTGGGCGCAACCCCGGTGGATACCGGATTCATCGTCTTTAACGACGCAACCTATCCCAACCTCATCGCGCTGTTCGAGCACTTAGGCGTCGAGACCAAGGTCTCCGACATGTCCTTCGGCGTCTCGCTGCGCGGGGGTGAAACAGAATACTCCTCCGTCGATACGTCGGCGTTCCTATGCGGCGGCCGCAACCTCATCAGTCCGCGGTTTTGGTCGATGACCTGGGACCTGCTGCGCTTCTACCGCAGCGCTCCGCTCGATCTCTTGCGTACGCGCGACCAGCTCATCTCACTGGGCGAGTATCTTGACCAGCGTGGCTACGGCGACGCCTTCCAGCGCGATCACCTGCTGCCGCAAGCGGCCGCGATCTGGTCGGCATCGATGGGCGAGATCCACCACTATCCGGCCTGCGCCTTCGTGCGCTTCTTCGAGAACCACGGGCTGCTGAAACTCCAGGGCCGGCCGAAATGGCGTACAGTCGGAGGCGGCAGCCGCGCTTACGTCGAAAAACTCACCGCGCCCTACGCCGAGAGCGCGCGGCTCGGCGCAGGCGCCGTGTCGGTGCGCCGTGACGGAGCGGGCGTTTCGGTGCGCGACGCGCAAGGCCGCGTCGATCGCTTTGACAGCATCGTCATTGCGACGCACGGCGACGAAGCGCTTGCCATGCTCGAAGACGCCAGCCCCGAAGAACGCACCCTCCTCGGCGCATTCAAATACGCCAAGAACCGCGCTGTCCTTCACACGGACGCCGCCTTCATGCCGCGCCGCGAACCGCTTTGGGCCAGCTGGAACTATGTCGGCGACAACCCGGACGGCGGCTGCGTCGTCACCTATTGGATGAACAAGCTGCAGAACATCCGGAGCAAGGAGCAGATCTTCCTGACGCTCAATCCGCGCAGCGAACCACGCGGCGAAAGCGTCCTCTACGAAACGAGCTACGATCACCCGGTGTTCAACGCCGCCGCCATCCGCGCGCAAGAGCAATTGTGGTCGCTGCAGGGCGTGCGAAACACCTGGTTCTGCGGCGCGCACTTCGGCTCAGGCTTTCACGAAGACGGCCTCCAATCCGGACTCGCCGTTGCCGAACAACTCGGCGGCGTGCGCCGGCCGTGGACCGTCGAAAATGAATCCGGCCGGATTCATCTCCTCCCCACGCAGCAGCGCCCGGCGCTTGCCGCATGAACGCGATCTACACCGGTCATGTCGCGCACATGCGGCCCGGCAAACATCGCCTTCGCTATTCGGTGTTCATGCTGACGCTAGACCTCGATCGGCCGCCGCATGGGCTAAAGCTGCTGAAGCACAATCGCAGCGCTCTATTTTCGTTCTTTGACCGCGATCACGGCGGACGCGCCGACGCACCGCTGAAACCACAAATCGAAACCAAGCTGCGCGACGCCGGCATTTCTTGGGATGGCGGCCGCATTGTGCTGCTGACGATGCCGCGCCTTTTCAACTACGTCTTCAATCCGCTCAGCGTCTATTTCTGCTATCGCCGCGACGGCTCGCTCGCCGCGCTCATACACGAGGTCTCGAACACGTTCGGCGAAAGCCACTTCTACGTTCTGCCGCCGCGGCTGGAGCGCAACGGCAACGTCACACAGACCTGCGCCAAGCAATTCTTTGTCTCACCCTTCCTCGAAGGCGACCTAACCTACGAGTTCAACATTATGCCGCCCGGCGAGCGCGTCGCCGTGGCCATGATCGTTCGCCGCGGCGAAGAGATTGCCCTTACAGCATCGTTCGCCGGCGCGCGCCGCGCGTTGACTGACGCCCAACTCTACCGCGCCTGGCTCGGCAACCCGCTCATGACCATCAAAGTCATCGCCGGCATTCATTGGGAAGCGCTTCTTATGTTGTTTAAGGGCGTGCGCTTCCTGGGCAGACGCGGACAGCACCCCCGCCCCTCGGTCCGCGAAAAGAAAGCGGCGGCGTGATCGCTCACGCCGCCGCCTGCCCATTCCAGGGAATGAATGCTGTTAGTTCTGCGCCGGTCCCGAAACCGTCGCGACCCACTGGCTCACCAGCGATTCCGTGACCGAGAGCGGCGTCGAGCCGTTCGTCAGCACCGTGTCGTGGAAGCCCTTGATGTCGAAGTTCGCGCCGAGCGCCTCGCGCGCGCTGTCGCGCATGCGATTGATGGCTTGGCGGCCGACCATGTAGCTGCAGGCCTGGCCCGGCCACACGCAATAACGCTCGATCTCAGTCGTGATGTTCGAGCGCTGATCGCCGGTGGCGGCGACCATCGAGTCGATCGCTTGATCGCGGGTCCAGCGCTTCGAGTGCAGGCCGGTATCGCAAACGAGGCGCGAGGCGCGGAACGTCGCCGATTGCAGGTAGCCAACGCGGCCAAACGGATCGTTCGCGTACATGCCCATCTCGTCGGCGAGCTGTTCGGCGTAAAGGCCCCAGCCTTCGGCGTAGGCGCTGAAGCCCAGAAGCGCGCTGCGGATGAACGGGATCGAGCCCGATTCCTGCTGGATCGCGATCTGCCAATGATGGCCCGGAACGCCTTCGTGATAGGTCAGCGTCGGCAGCGTGAACTTCGGCCACTCGTTCGCGGGATCGCGCAAGTTGATGTAGTACGCGCCAGGACGCGAGCCATCGAGCGCCGCGCCTTGGTAGTACCCACCCGGCGCGCCGGCTTGCGTGTATTCCGGCACGCGCTTGATCTCGAGTTCAGCGCGCGCAAGGACTCCGCACACTTCCGGCATACGCGCGCGAATGGCGGCGTTCTGCGCGTTGAGCGCAGCGAGCAATTCCGTGCGGCCCGCGTCGGTGCTCGGATAAATCTGATCCGGGCGGCGGCCCAGCGCTTGGATACGCTCAGCCACCGAGCCGCGCGTCATGCCTTGCGCCCGCAGGATCGTGTCCATCTCGCTCGTGAGTTGTGCGATCAGATCGAGACCCATTTGGTGGATTTCGTCCGGCGCCATCGACGTCGTGGTGTAGGCTTTCAAGGCTTGGGCGTAGAGCGCCTCGCCTTCCGGCAGCTTCCAAACGCCGGCGTCACTTGTCGCCTGCGGACGGATTTGTGTGATCGCATCGATCTGACGCTGATACGCCGGCAACACCGTGTCGCGAACGATGCTTTCGGCTTGGCTGACCAGCGTCGCTTTGTCGGCGTCGCTGATGTCGGCAACGCCCGCGAGGCGCTGCTGGAAAGCGGAGACCAGCACCGTTTGAGCCGGCGCCATGCCCCGGAATTCGCCGAGCTGCCGCAGCGCGCCGTCAAGCGCGAAGTCCGGCGGGATCACGCCATCGCCGGCGTCCTGGCCCACGCGCGCAGACTCTTCGTCAAGAACGCGGCCATAGGCGGTCAGACGTTCCAGGTAAGCATCAGCCTGTTCGCGATTGGTGACTGGGTGTTGGCTTGCGAGGAAGTCCGGCAAGAACGTGTAGGAGCCGGTGAGCTGCGTGACCGTGTACGGGGCCTGCGCGCCGCCGCCGGTCTTGAACTGAGCCGAGGCGACTTGATCTTGCAGCGCCGATACTACGACATCGTACGTCACGGCATCGCGCGCTTCGAGCGTGTTGCGATCAAGCGCTTGCAGGTTCGTCAGTGCGCCCTGTGCGAGTTGCAGCACGCGTTCGGCGCCGGCGCGGGTATAATCGCCGAGACGGTTGATGTAGCGGCCACCCGCTTGCTCTTCGGAAACCGCGAGCGACGTCGCGTATTCAGGCGACTCCCGCAGATAGCCAGTGACGAGGCCGTCAAGAATTGTGTTGAGGTCGCCGGAGGCAGCGCGCGGCTGGCACGCCGCAAGCAAAACCGCACTAGCAGCTGTCGCGCCCATGAGCGCGCGCCGTGACATTTCCATGTGTAATTCCCCTTCCGAGTTTAGGGTAGTCAGCCGTCGGCGATCCTAGCCCAACTTGGTTCGGCTGCACCGGGGGTGCGACGAACGGCCATCCGCAAACGACGCTGGAACCGCCGCCATGCATAGGCGGCGGTTCTCGTGGATGCTCATTGCAGAAGTGCGGTGTCTGCGTCGGGGTGAGCCGCAATTACGGCGGCCAAGAGATCGCCAACTTCGTTCTCATCAACATTGGGCGAGCCCTCGGTGAAGCGCCGCAACTGAGCTTCGTAACCGACGCCGCCCACCGTCGCGACCTGATGCACGACCACTAGGTCGAGGTAGGGCAGCACAAACATCATGTGCCCGCGATTGCCGGACGCGATGTAGAAGGGCTCGCGGGTGTGCAATTGCACCATCCGGCGCGACCCCTCACGGTCGATTTGCCAGAGGTAGCCGTAGTCGCCGAAGCCCGTCTCCTGCTCGTCGGAGCCGCGCCCGTCGCGAGTATCGCGGCCACTCAGGCTTTCTCTCACCCAATCGCGCGAAATAATTTGGCGGCCGCGCCACTTGCCGCAGTTCAGATAGAGCAAGCCGTAGCGTGCGAGATCGCGCGTCGAAATGTCGAACACATAGGCGCGATGGTCCGAGGCATTGCCAAACCGTTGCTCAGCGGGATGGTCGCTTGTCGTGTACTCGACGTCTTGGGGACGAAAATCCTGCATACCTATGGGCGCAGCAACACGACGCGCAAACAACGGACCAATCTCCTCACCCGCGGCGCGCTCGACGATCGTGCCGAGGGTGTTGAAGTCCCAGTTGTTGTAAATCCAATAGGCGCCGGCCGGGTACAGATCGTTCCCAGCCGCCGCTTCGGCTTCGCGCAACGCAGCGCGCTCGCGCGCCCAGCCGCCAACCTCGTAAAGCGCGGAATGGAAAATGCCCGAGCGCGACATCAACAAGTCGCGCAATGTCGCCTGCCGCTCACTTTCGGTTAGCGCCGGTTCGGAGTCGTCGATGCCAAGATCGAGCAAGGTTTGATCGACCCGCAGCCGCCCGTCGTCCACGAGTTGCCCCACCAACGAATTGAGCAGCGCCTTGCGCACGGACTGCGCCGTATACCGCTCCTCCACCGTGCCCCAAGACGCGATTAGCCTGCCGCGATGCACAACCATGACCGCGGCGCCCTCCGTCGCTTCAAAGGCGGCGCGGGCGCGCTCCAAGGCTGCTTCGTCCCAGCCATAGCGAGACGGATCTGCCTGCCGCCATTCATCGCGCGGAAACGTCGAGACACGGCCACATGCCGGCCATTCCGCCCAGGCGGGCGGCGCCATCAACATCGCAGCGCCAAGTGCGCCCGCAAACATTTTCCACATTCGCTCACTCCTCACGCCGCCGCACGTTGCGCCAGCTTCGAGAAGTAGATGCGAGCAAGA
This sequence comes from uncultured Terricaulis sp., assembly GCA_964446305.1. Taxonomy (GTDB): domain Bacteria; phylum Pseudomonadota; class Alphaproteobacteria; order Caulobacterales; family Aquidulcibacteraceae; genus Vitreimonas. The sequence continues at coordinate 9,338 of CAYUOC010000056.1, forward strand.
GGTAGGAGATCGGGGCGTGATGCGCGCGAACGTGTCCAGAATCACGTTTCTGGACACGTCTCCGCGCGGAAAGCTGCCGGGCTGACGCCGGTTTGGTCTCGAAACGCCTTGTAGAACGCAGACCGAGAACCAAACCCTGCGAGCAAGCCGATCGCCTCCATCGACGTTCGCGCCTCTGCCGGATCGCGCAGCAAGCGCCTTGCCTCGGCCACGCGCATGCCAAGCAGGTATTCCTTGAAGCTCAGGCCACGCGCGCTAGCCAGCGCCTTGGCGACCGCTTCCGGCGTGGCGCCAATCGCCGCTGCCGCCTCGGCGGCGTCGAGATCGGCCTTCTTGAGCAGCGCGCTCATTGCCTCCTCGAGGCGCGCGAGAAGCCCGGCCGCCTCTGGCGAAGAGCTTCGCTCTGCGAAAATTGGATCAAAGGCGGCGGCCCTGGCGCCAAAGTAAACAAGTCCCGCAAGCCCAAAGAACATCGTCGCGATGGCATAGGGCACGACATCGCGCACTGCCTCTGTCTCCACAAACGCGCGGATCAACTGAGCGCCGTGGATCGCGACCATCGCCCCGACGGCCAGCCGCCCGATCAGCTGACGGCGTGCGTTCTGACGTCCCTCGCGCAGCGGAAAAAATGCAATCCAAGCGGCCAACGCGGTAAAGGCGGCCTGCACCAGAACCAACGCTTCGATGGTGAGCTGATGCAGAACGAAGCCGGGCGCCAAGAGCGCAGATCCGATAAAGACGATCGCCGGCGCCAGCATCAGCCAGACAGGCAGTTTGCGATCCATCAACGCAGCGACGAAGAGCGCAAACAGAGCGCCTCCTACGAGCGTGAGCGCGCCCTCGATGAACTGCAGCGCGCCGCCCGCAGCGACTCCCGCGTGATCCAGCGTGATCACCACCGTCGCGATCGCCGCGCCCGCGAGGAAGCCCGCACCGTAAAGGCCAGTGCGTGAGCGCCGCGCCATGGCGCGCACGGCAATCGCGAGACTTAACACCGCTGCATTGGCGGCGCCGGCAATAGGAAACACGGCCGCGGCGGATAGCGTCAGGCTCATGACGCTATCCTAGCCGGGATCGGGCTTTTCGCCTCAAGCGTTCTGCACGGACGCGGCCCACTCATTCACCAGGTTCTGCGCCACCGTCAGCGGCACCGCGCCGTTGGCCAACAGCGTGTCATGGAAGCCGCGAAGATCGAAGCGCTGACCCAGTGTTTCGCGCGCGCCATCGCGCATGCGGTTGATGGCCTGTCGGCCGACCATGTAGCTGCAGGCTTGGCCAGGGATCACGCAATAGCGCTCGATCTCGGTAATGGTGCCGGAACCGCCGCCGCCCGTTGCTTCCGCCATCGATTGAATCGCCTGCTCGCGGCTCCAGCCCTTCGCGTGGATGCCCGTATCGACGACAAGACGCGAAGCCCGGAACACCGCCGAGTTGAGATAGCCGATGCGGCCGAACGGATCGTTCGCGTACATCCCCATCTCGTCGGCGAGTTGTTCGGCGTAGAGCCCCCAGCCTTCGATGAAGGCGCCGAAGAACGACAATGCACTGCGATAGAACGGCAGACCTTCGCTCTCCTGTTGAATGGCGATCTGCCAGTGATGGCCCGGCGTGCCCTCGTGATAGGTCAGTGTTGGCAGAGTGTATTTCGGCCACTCTGTCGCCGGATCGCGCAGGTTGATGTAGTAGGCGCCCGGGCGCGAGCCATCGAGCGATGGGGGCTGATAGTATCCGCCCGGCGATCCCGCCTCGATGTATGCCGGCACGCGTACAATCTGCAGCGGCGCTTGAGCGAGGCGTCCGCACACTTCCGGCATGCGCGCATTGATCGCCGCAACTTGCGCGTTGAGATCAGCGAGCAATCGCGTCCGGCCCGCTTCCGTGCTCGGGTAGATTTGATCAGGCCGGCGGCCCAAAGCTTGGATGCGTTCGTTCACGGTGCCGGTGGTCATGCCCTGCGAGCGGAAGATCGCATCGATTTCGCCCTTGAGCGTGTTGATCAGCTCCACGCCCATATCGTGGATTTCATCGGCGCTCATCGTGGTTGTCGTGTAGGCGCGCAGCGCGGCTGCGTACATTTCCGCGCCCTGCGGCCGATGCATAATGCCCGCATCATGCACAGCGCGCGGACGGATCGCTTCCAGCGCTTGGATCTGGCGTTGATACGCGGGCAGCACATCCTCGCGCACGATCGTCTCGGCCCGCGTCAGGAAACCGGCGCGTTCGCTTTCCGGAATCTCCGCAACTTCCGGAATCCGCCGCGCCAGCGAACTCACCAGCACCGTTTCGGCCGGCGCCGTTTGCGCGAAGCCGCGCAGTTGCGCCACCGCGCCATCGATACAGAAGTCCGGCGGGATCATGCCGTTGCCGGCGTCCTCCGCAATCATCTGCGATTCCTGGTCAAGCACGCGCGCGTATTGCTGCAGGCGCGTGAGATAGGCTTCGGTCTGGTCGCGCGTCGTCAGCGGGTGCCGGCTTGAGAGGAAATCCGGCTGGTTGACATAAGCCCCGCCGAGTTGCGTCACGACGTAAGGCGATTGCGCGCCATTGCCGAATTCAAATGCGCCCGCGGCGAGGCCATCCTCAAGCGACGTCTTCACCACGTCATAAGTGACGACGTCTTGCCCTTCGAGCTTGCTCCGATCGATCGTGTTGAGCGTCGCCACAGCACGCTCGGCGATCGCGCGCTGCCGGCGCAGGCCGTCGCGGGAGTAATCCGCCAAGCGATCGATGTAGCGCCCGCCCGCCTGCTCTTCTGAAACACCGAGACTCGTTGCGAACTCAGGCGCCTCACGCAGCGTATCGATCGAAAGCTGATCGAGTAGCGCGTTGAGCTCTGGCGCGCCGCCGGTGGCGCGATTGCAGGCGGCAACGGAAAGCGCAAGCGTAGCGGCGGTTGCGCCAAGGACGGCGCGGCGGTTCAGGTCCATGATTACAGTCCTCGCGGAAATATCCGGTGCGACACTAACGGCGCCTCACGCCCTCACGACACGCCAAACGACGAACCGCCCTCAGCCTTCGACAGCCGCCTGCCCGGTTTCGCCGGTGCGAATGCGCTGAACGCTATCGAGATCAGCGACCCAAATTTTACCGTCGCCGATCTTGCCTGTCTTTGCAGCGCCACTGACCGCATCGACGATGCGTTCAACGGAATCGGGCGACGCGGCGATCTCGATTTTCACCTTGGGCAGTAGTTTCACTTCATACTCGGCGCCGCGATAGACTTCCGTCTTGCCCTTCTGGCGGCCAAAGCCGCGCACCTCGGAAACGGTGATGCCACCGCATCCGGCTTCCTTCAGCGCATCGAGCACGGGATCGAGCCGGCTCGGCTTGATGATGGCAGTGATGAGTTTCATGATCGCACGGCCCCGCGAACGCGAATTGCGCTATTTTCTTAGGAGTCGCGGCTGTTCTCCGGCAAGGCGCCTTTCGCCTCAGGCCGCGTTCGCTTCGGCGCTTTGGCCAAAAGGACACGCCCCTCGGAGCGCGCGGTGGTGGCGTAGAGGCGCTTCACCGCTTCCATGAGCACCAGGCCGCCCTGCGCGGGCCAGACCAGTTCGCCTACGCGCTCGAACGCGTCCGCCGCGCCGGCGGCCCAGCGCCATGGCGGCATGTAAAGCGCCCGCGCGGAGACGACCGGCTCAAACATCGAGTCGCTCAGCAGCGAGGCAAGCTGCGTTCGCGAATAGGGTCGGCCATAGCCAAACGGCGAAGCGTCCGATTGCGCCCACAGGCTCCAGCGGTTCGACGTCATCACGACGAGGCGCCCCTCCGGCGCCATCACCCGCCAAACCTCACGCAGCATGGCATGCACCGCGTCGCACTCTTCGAGCGCATGAACGAGCAACACGCGATCAAACACGGCATCCATGAACGGCAGGCGTGCATCTTCCGCGAGCGCGGTCGCCACCGGGCCATTCGAAGGCCAGGGTTCGGCGCCCTGCGCAGCGGGCATCATCGCCACCACGCGCCGCGCACCGGCGCGAAAGCGCTCCAGGTAGGGTGAAGGATAGCCGACAGCGAGCACATCCAGCCCATCGGCGTGCGGCCATAACGCCGCCAGCCGCCGCGCCGCCGCACGGCGCGCCGCTTCGCCCAAGGCGGAAGCGTAGAAACGCTGGAGAGCAAGAACGTCGACGCGCATGGGTTGGAAGGGCTAAGCTAGGATATGCTTCAAATCCATCAATTCCCCTGCCTCTCTGACAATTACGGGTTCCTCATTCACGATCCCGCGACCGGCGCCACCGCCGCAATCGATACGCCCGACGCCGAAGAGATCATGCGCCAGGCCGACGCCAAAGGCTGGCGCATCACCGACATTTGGAACACGCACTGGCATCCCGATCACGCTGGTGGCAACGCCGCGATCAAGGCTAAGACCGGCGCAGTCGTCACTGGCCCGGCGGAAGTCGAGCGCATCGGCACGCCGCCAGACCGCATTGTCGACGAAGGCGATCGCGTGAAGCTCGGCGATACCGAAGCGCGCGTGCTCAATGTCGGCGGCCACACACTTGGCCATATCGCCTTTGTGTTCGATGCCCAGAACGTCGCCTTTGTCGGCGATGCGCTCTTCGCGCTCGGGTGCGGCCGCCTCTTCGAGGGCACGCCGCAGCAGATGTGGACTAGCCTGCAAAAGCTCGCGGCGCTTCGCGACGACGCCACGCTCTATTGCGCCCACGAGTACACGCAATCAAACGCGCGTTTCGCGCTCTCCGTCGACCCGGATAACGCGGCGCTCCGCGCCCGGTCGGAAGAGATCGATCGCCTCCGCGCAGCCGGAAAACCAACGGTGCCAATGACGCTGCGTGTCGAAAAGGACACCAACCCGTTCCTACGCGCGCCGGCGCTGGCGCCCGGCGTCGCGGATTGGGAAGCGTTTGCGGACATCCGCAAGCGCAAGGACAATTTCAAAGGCTAAGAAAAAAGCCGCCTCTCGGCGGCTCAGCGCCTTATTGCTCTGGGCCTTGCACCTGTCCCATCACGACGTTGCGGATGGCGCTGGAGGATGGCCGGCCCGCATAACCCATCTGCGGGGCGACTTGGATGATAAGCGTGTCGCCTTGAAGCGCGACGGCTGGCACGCGTCCGAGGCCGATGACGACCCGGCGCACGTTCGTCAGCGGCGCTTCCGACAAACCTTCCGCCGCGCGTTCGGCTGCGTCCGTCACCAGGCCTGCCGCCTGCGGCGACATCTGGGCCGGCACGGTGAACATCACCGGTTGGCCGACGCTGCGGCGCGCACGGTTTTGGATGGCGCGGAAGCGAGCCTGCATTTCCGCGAACGCCAACTGCTCCGGGGTCAGCGGCGCAACCCGCTCTTCCTCCGAAGCCGCGGCGCCGGTGCGATGGGCGCGCGTGTAAACGATAATGCCGCCATGCGAGGTGATGCGCAGACGAACATCGCCGTTGTCGCTCTGAAAAATCTCATCGCCGCCGGCGCCCATGGTTGGACGCAGCACATGAACTTCAGGATCGCCTTCGAACCGGACAAGCGCCGCGCGGCCACCTGACCGGTCGAGCACGAACCGCACCGCGCCGTCGGGCGTGGCGTAGCGGCTGGCACCGGAGGCGACTGGCACGATCCGTTGGGGGCCGGCGTTGGGCTGTTGGCGCTGGGGCTGCTGCTGGGCCTGGGCGATACCCGGCGCGGCGAGGGTCAACGCAGCGGCTATGACCGCAGCGCCCCTCCCGTACAGACTCGGCCCGATGCCCTCTCTCATGGGCGACGAGAAGAGCGCTCCGAACGGGGCAGTATTTTGACAGTGTTGCAGGCGCCAGGCGCCAGTGTTGCGGCAAAGCCGCACAAAATCAGGCGGCTTTGGTCTCATTCACCGCAACCGGGGCTTCCGGCACAGGCTTCCCGCCTTCGGTGCGCTGTGGCTTCGCCTCGGGAAGCGCAGCGGTTTCAAAGACAATCGGCGTCAGTCCGAAGTCTTCCTCATGCGCGGCCTGCATAGCGACGAGCAGGGTTTGAAGCTCGTCCTGGCGCGGCTGGCGAACCAAACGGACCGGCGACGCCTCCGCCGCAGCTGTGGATAACAGCGGACCTGCGCGCGGCGCATCGGCCGGAATCTCGGGTGGAAGGCGCAGAACAACGCGTTGGCCGGTACGCGGCGGATCGATGATCGAGAGATCGCCAGCGACGCCTGCCGCAAACGACAGCGTGCTGAGACCAAGCGCCACGACGGCGACACGGAGGATGTTTCGGCCAGCCAAGGCCGCCATGGTTAACCGAGTCGGCAGGCGGCGTCACGGTTCAACCGAGACGCCGCCCTAAACTCAACGTAGCGATTCCGAATCCAGATTTAGTTCCGAAGCCGGAATACGCTCGGCGTTCGGCCGCACGCGGCGCAGGCCGTCGTAGAAGTGCTGGGCGTCGCCCACCACCACGACATCGGCGCGGTTTGCGTCGAAGTAACGTTGCGCCGCCGTCTGCGCTTGTTCCGGGGTCACTGCCGTCACGTCGGCGACGTAAGTGCCGAGACGCTCGGGCGGCAGGCCGTAAAGCGCGAACGTCGAGATCTGACCGGCAAGGCCGGCCGTCGTCTCGATCGTGCGGCCGAAATTGCCAATCAGCACCGCCTTGCGTGCGGTGAGCTCAGCTTCCGGCACGCGCTCAGCGCCGATGCGCACGATTTCAGCGCGCATCAGCTCATAGACCTGCACCGCCGCATCGTTGCGGGTTTGCGCCGAAGCGATGATCGGACCTGGAGACATCCGCGCCGACAACCCCGAACCCGCGCCGTACGACAAACCGCGGCGGATGCGGATCTCATTGTTCAAGCGCGCTGAATAGCCACCGCCGAGCACGTTGTTCGCCACCAGCAGCGGGAAGTAATCCGCATCGGTGCGCGCCGCGCCGCGAAGCCCCATCAACACTGCGGCCTGGCCGGTGTCCGGCAGATCAACAACGATCGTCCGCGAAGGCGCGGCGTGCGCCGTCGCGTCGGGACGCGCGGGCAGCGGCGCCGTCGGGCGCGCCCAATCACCGAAATAGCGTTCGGCCAGAGCAAAGCCCGCTTCCGCCGAAACGTCACCGGTGATGACAAGCACGGCGTTGTCAGGACGCCAGTAGGCGCTGTGATAGCCCGCCATGTCATCGCGCGTGATGGCGCCGATGCTGGTCGGCGAGGCTATCGCGCCATAGGGCGCCGTGCCGTAGATCGCACGCGTCATTGCAAAGCCAGCAATGCCGCCTGGCTGACTCAACGCCACCTGCAGGCCGTCAAGCGCCTGCGACTTCGCCCGATCGATCTCTTCATCGGCAAATGCCGGATTGCGCACCACATCCGCGAAGATCGTGAACGCTTCCTCCACGCGGTCGCTACGCGTCTGCAGCGAAACGGCCGATGAATCGACGCCGGCGCCCGAACTGATCGAGGCGCCAAGCGATTCAATCTGGCTGGCGATGTCGGTCGCGCCACGCGTGGTGGTGCCACGCGTGAGCAGATCGCCCGTCATGCCCGCCAACCCCGCACGGCCCGCGGGATCGGACGAAGCACCCGAAGCAACGCGGAAATCGGCGCTGATCAGCGGCAATGCCCGGTTCGGCGCGACAATCACACGAACCCCGTTCGCCAGCGTGCGCTGGGATGCCGGCGGAATGCGCGCGTCGATCGGCGCACCAGCGGCCGGCGGCTGTTGACGCTGGCCTTCCGGCGCGAGCGTGAACGTCGTGATTTCCGAAGCCGGGATGTTCAGCGTGCGCGCCTGGATACGCGAGGAGGTCTGGATCGTGTCGCCCGTGCGGCCTTCTTCTTCCGGAAGGTAGCGCACAACCGCGCGGCGGTTCTCATTGAAGATGCGGCGCGCCACGCGCTGAATGTCTTGCGCGGTTGTTGCCTGGATTGCGGCCAACAAGCGGTCAGCATATTCGGCGTCGCCGTAACGGATCACGGCGTCGGCAAGCTCATCGGCGCGGCCTTCAGCGGTTTCGCGCTGTTGCAGCGTCGCGGTGACGATTTCGTTTTTGGCTTCGTCGAGTTCAGCTTGCGTCACCAGGCTATCGCGCATGCGCGCGATTTGCGCCGCGAGCGCGGTTTGGCCGGCTTCCGCCGTTTGACCCGCCGAGAGGATCGCGAACACGCCATAGGCGCCAGGGTCCTGTGTGGCTTCGAGGTTTGTGAACACCTGCGCCGCGATTTGCTGGTCATAGACCAGCGAATTGTAGAGCCGCGAATTCTCGCCCGCCGAAAGGATGCCATCGATCACCATCAGCACCGGAATGTCCGGATCGGTCGAAGCCGGTTGCGGATAGGAGATCATGACCGCCGGCAGTGGCACGTTCGGCGCATAGACCGTGTACTCACGCGGCTGCGTGCGTTCCGGCTCCTGCGGATAGTCGCGCGGGATCGGGCGATCCGGACGCGAAATCGGCGAGAAATACTGATCAACCCACGCATCGAGTTGCGCTTGGTCGAAATTGCCGGAGACAACAAGGATGGCGTTGTCCGGTCGATAATATTGCGCATGGAAGGCGCGCACGTCTTCCACCGTCGCGGCGTCGAGATCCTCGATCGAGCCGATGCCCGGGCGGCCATACGGGTGAACGTCATAGTTCACTTGCGGCAGGAACATGTAGAACAGGCGCCCGTACGGCGAAGCGAGCACGCGCTGGCGCAGCTCTTCCTTCACAACGTCGCGTTCCGAGTTGAAGCTCTCTTCGTTGACGACGAGCGAACCCATGCGATCCGCTTCCGCCCACAACACACGCTGCAGGTGGTTGGCCGGGACCACTTCGTAGTAATTGGTGAAATCGTCGTAGGTCGAAGCGTTGTTGTAGCCGCCGACATCTTCCGTCAGCCGGTCGAAGAACTGCTCCGGCATGTTGCGGGTCGATTTGAACATGATGTGTTCAAACAGGTGCGCGAAGCCCGAGCGGCCAGCGGGGTCATCGACGGATCCCACATCATACCAAACTTGCACCGACACGTTCGCGGTATTGCGGTCCGGCATCGAATAGACGCGCAAACCGTTCGGCAGCGTGCGCATCGTGTAGCCGAGTTCCGCAACGCGCAGCGCGCCATTGTCCTGCGGCGTGGACGACGAGGCACAGGCGACAAGCGCCAGCGCCGCGGCAACGAACGTAATCAGACGTTTCATGATGGTCCCCGAGAGATTCGGGGCTTTCTAGCAGCCAGATCGCGACCGGAGCCACCCCGGATGCGACGGGTGCGGCCCTGTGACGGACGAACGGGACAAACGCGCCCTGCCGGGAACCGCCTACTCCTTCGACAGCTTGCGAATTTTGGCGGCGATCAGCCGGGATTCGTCGCGGTTTGACCGCTCCAGATGCTCCGCCACCGAGAGCCGATCCTCGCGCGGAAACGGCTGATGCAGCTTCGAGATCATCTCAACCGCTTCGACATCAATCACGAACGGCGTCACCGCCGGGAACAAGCGATCGATGTAGCCCTCCGGCGCCATCGCGGTTTGCCACACCGGATAATCTCCCACCTCGGCGTATTGTGGTTCGATCAGCGCCGACAAGTCGTCGATCAGGCGGCAGAAGAAATCCTTGTCGGCAACGACGCGCGCAGTACCGCGAACTTGTACCTGCTCGTAGTCGTAAGTGCCGCCCCGAGTCGGCTCTGTGCGCCAGTGCGGCGAGACGTAGGTCGAAGCGCCAGAGAACACCACCAACACCGGCGAGCCATCGAGCCCCACGCATTGCGGATTTTGCCCGTTCAGGTGCGCACGCAAATGCGCGATGCGTCCCTCCACAACGTCGGTGACGAACGGAACGCGTGTCGCCGTGAGCCCGCCATGAGCGCCGAAGAGATGCGCAAACGGATAAGCCTGCATCAAGGCGACGTCCGCGCCCGCATCATCTTCACTACGCCAGGGCGGCGGATAGCTCATGCGCTCACCTTCAACAGCGGATCATATGCCAGGATCGGCGAGAGCCACTTTTCCGCCGTCGCCAGATCCCAGCCCTTCCGCCGTGCATAGTCCTCAACCTGATCGCGATCGATCTTGCCCGTGCCGAAATACTCGGCCTGCGGATGCGCAAAGTAGAGACCGCTCACCGAGGATGGCGGCGTCATCGCCATGCTTTCGGTGAGATCGATGCCCGTAAGCCGGCGGGCGTCGAGCAACTCGAAAATCGTGCTCTTCTCGGTGTGATCAGGCTGCGCCGGATAGCCAGGCGCAGGACGAATGCCGCGGTACTTCTCCGCGATGAGATCCTCCGGCGTCAGCGTTTCGTCCTTCGCGTAGCCCCAAAGCTCGCGCCGGACCTTTGCGTGCATTGCTTCGGCGAACGCTTCCGCCAAGCGATCGCACAAGGCTTGCGCCATAATGGCTGAGTAATCGTCGTTCGCGCGCTTGAAGCGGATGGCGACGTCTTCCTCGCCAATCCCGGCTGTCACCGCGAACGCGCCGACATAGTCCGCGTCTGGCGCGATATAGTCCGCAAGGGCGAAATTGGCTTTATTTTCGCCCTTGTCGATCTGCTGGCGCAGGGTGTGCAGGCGCGCGACTACCGCTTTGCGCTTCTCATCAGCGAACAGCACGACGTCATCGCCATCACGCTGCGCCGGCCAGAAGCCGACGACGCCGGAGGCCTTCACCCACTTTTCGGCGACCAGCTGCTCCAGCATTGCGCGCGCGTCGCGATACAAATTGCGTGCGGCCTCGCCGACGATCTCATCCTCCAAAATCGCCGGATAGCGCCCGACCAAATCCCAAGACGCAAAGAACGGCGTCCAATCGATATAGGGCACGAGCTCTTCAAGCGAATAATTGTCGAACGCGCGCACGCCGATGAAGCTCGGCTTCACCGGTGCGAAGTCAAGTTTCGGCGCCCGCTCGCGCGCCTTCGCCAGCGGCAAACGCGGGCGCTTGTCCTGACCAGAGAAGTACGCTTCGCGTGCCGCGTCGTACTCAGCCCGCGTTTCCTTCACCAGCACATCGCGGCCATCGCCCAACAGCTTCTGCACCACCGGCACAGCTTTGGACGCGTCAGCCACATAGAGGATCGGGCCCGAATAGGCCGGCGCGATCTTCACGGCCGTGTGAGTGCGCGAGGTCGTCGCGCCGCCGATCAGGAGGGGCAACTGCAGCCCCAAGCGCTCCATCTCACTTGCAACGAACACCATCTCATCAAGGGATGGTGTAATCAGCCCCGACAAGCCAATCGCATCCGCGCCAATCTCTTTTGCGCGCTCCAGGATGCGGTCGCACGGCACCATGACGCCCAGATCGTCGATCTCGTAGCCGTTACACTGCAGCACGACGCCGACGATATTCTTGCCAATGTCGTGCACGTCGCCCTTCACGGTCGCCATCACGATCTTGCCGTTGGATTTGCCGACGAGGCCGAGACGCTCTTTCTCCTCATCCATGAACGGAATGAGGTGCGCGACGGCCTGCTTCATGACGCGGGCAGACTTCACCACTTGCGGCAGGAACATCTTTCCCGCGCCGAAGAGATCGCCGACGATGGACATGCCGTCCATCAACGGCCCTTCGATCACATGCAGCGGACGCTCCGCCTGCAAACGCGCTTCTTCAGTGTCCTCGATGATGAATTCAGTGATGCCGTGCACGAGCGCGTGCGCCAGGCGCTCCTTAACCGGCTTTTGCCGCCAGGAAAGATCGCGCTCCGCGCCTTGCTTCTTGCCGCCGGCCTTTGCGCGCTCAGCGATCTCCAAGAGCCGCTCCGTTGCGTCCTCCCGCCGGTTGAGCAGCACGTCCTCGACCCGCTCGCGCAACTCGGGCTCGACATCGTCGTAAAGCGTCAGCGACCCCGCATTGACGATGCCCATGTCCATGCCGGCGCGGATGGCGTGGTAGAGGAAGACGGAATGCATCGCCTCGCGCACCGGCTCATTGCCGCGGAACGAGAACGAGACATTTGATAC
>CAYUOC010000057.1:0-1413 GCA_964446305.1 uncultured Terricaulis sp.
TTCGCCGCGATGTCCTGATTGAGCATCGCGCCAATCCGGTCACACTCTGCCGCGTGAAAGTCGGCGAGACGCTGCATATCGTCCGCGTGCCAAGCCTTCAGCGCCTCATCCAGCTTCACGCCGCTCTTGCCGTCATCGGCGGGCGGCGTCGCGGTGGGCGCTTCGGGGAGCGGTTTCAGCTCAAGCGCGGGGCGCTGCACTTGTTGCGCCTTGGCCTCGGCGACGGTCGGGAGCGCGTCGGCGTCCACGTCGGCCATGAACCCGCGCAGATCCTTGGCGGTCATGCCTTTGATCTGGCGGGCCAAGCTATAGACCTCGCCCGCGTGATCGACGATCACGAAGTCGCGCCGGTCGCCCTTGGCGACGATCAGGCCGTTATAGTCGAGCGCCTTTTGCAATGCCGCGCCGTTTTCGCTGGCGTGATAGAGCGCCGTCACCTGATCCTTGAAGGCGCGCGGGTCGTGGCCGCTGCGCTCGGCCTGTTGCCATTCAGCATGGCTGATCGGCGCGCGCTCCTCGGCGGGCTTCGTCACCACGGCGTCGTGGCCGAACTCCTTTTCAAGGGCGCGGGCGACGCGCTTGTGGGCGTCGTAATTGTTGCTGTCCGAAAGCAGCGTCATGGTGTCGATGTCAGTGCGCTGCCAGACGACATGGATGTGCTGGCGGTCGTTCTTCTCGTGCAGCACCACGACACGCGGCTGGCCGTCGAAGCCTAGTTCGCGTTCCAGCAAATCGACCGCCCGCGTCCATTGGGCGGCGGTCATGGAATAGCTGGCGTCGGGGTCGATGTTGGCGTGGTAGAGCCCGTATCGCCCGCGTGTGCCTTCCGCGATGGTCTGCCACTCGCTGAAGGCGTCGCCGATGGTGGCGGCGGTGGCGGGTTTTTCGAGGACTTCGACACGCTCGTTGGTGTCCGCCCGCAAGAGGTGGGTTTGTAGCTGTGCTGGGCCGCCCCGACTCTTGCCTTTGATGATCACCGCGTGGGCGTCCTCAGCGCGGTCAGGATGGCTTGGCGCAACTGCCGATATTCAGCGACGGCGGCCAGCACGTCGGGAGGCGCGACCGCGCCGCCCTTGTTGAGCTGCTTGGCGATCTGGTTGAGGTTGCCGCCGATCTTGCCGGTCTGGCCGAGCAGACGGCGCAGCAATTCCTCGTCCACGGGGATGCGGGTTTTGGCGCGTGGGCCTTTGTCGCCCAATGCTGCGGCGCGCAAGAACGCGCCGACCGTCAGGCCCTTTTGCATGGCGAGAGCGTCGATGGCGTCCCGCTCTTCGGGTGTTACGCGCACCGTGAAGGTGGCTGTTCGTCGTCTTAGCTCGCTGCCGCTCGCCATGTGTTATCCCTTCTTCGTCGCGCTATGCGCGAAAAGCCAAGGGCGTCTCGATCGACGAAGCGCGGCGGCTGATGGACGAC
>CAYUOC010000057.1:1423-12074 GCA_964446305.1 uncultured Terricaulis sp.
CCCTTTGGTGGTATCCAAGGCCGAAACCTTGGTCTGGTTTCCAAAGGGCACGAAGGCCGCTTTGGTCGTGGCTCCAAGGGGCGCGAAAGCCCCTTGGTCGTCGCCGGGGTCGAACACCCCCGGTCTGGTTTCCAAAGGGCAGGAACGCCCTTCTGGTCGGAAGCGGGAACGAACCTCCCGCTCAGGTTTCCAAAGGGCAGGATACGCTCTTTGGTCGGGTGCATGGGGCGAAGCCCCTGCACGTGGGGATGCAACGGGGTATGTAATAAACCCCTTGCCAAGCCAGCCAATCGTTAACGATTGGTGGTGTGCGGTGTGACCGCACATGGCTTGCGGATTCCCGAATAGCTCCATCATAGCAGGAATTTCTTAACTTTCCGTTCCGGCGTTAAGGTTTGCTTCATCCTTGCTGCTACGCCGCAAACGAGGTTGCCGCTCAAAAGCTGTGCGCCAACTCGACCACGTCCTGACGCGCCAATCCGGCTCTCTGAACGTGGGCGTAGGCGTGCCAGCGTCCCATTGCGATGAAATCCGCAGGGGTCATTGCTGGGGCTGTCGTATTGCCTTCGGTGCGATAGCGGCGGTCTTGGTCTTCCTGCCGCCATGCCGCCTGCTGCTGGGCGCTTATGGCCGCGAGTTGCGCCGCCTGATCGCCGCCTTGGGGAATGAAGCGGGTATCGGTTTCGTAGGTCGGTTTGGCTGACGCCGCCCCGATGGATGCCCGCCCAAGGAAGCCGCGCGCCGCCTTGAAATAAAATTGCGGCCCGCCCGCATCTGCCGGTGGGGCGAGATCGTCCACTGGCTCGAATGGCGACCAGCCGCTAATGAGCTTCCGCTGGTCGATGCTTTCCCATTGGCCGTCGCCGTAAACGCGGTTGCGTTCAAACTCACCCGCCACCCAACAGGCATAGGAAACCGTCGCCTGATCTTCCGAGCGGAGGAACACCTTGCTCCGTGCCTGTTGCATGAAGTTTTCGGCGGCGTCCTTGCCCATTGCTTGGGTCAAAGCCGCGACCGTCTGGGTGGCGAAAACGCCCGCCAAGCCGGTCGAGCGGGCCACGTTCCAGAACGTGGCGTCCGAGAGGCCGGTGGTGGGATCGACCGTGGCCAATTCCTGCACCTCGTCCATGACGACGAGACAGGGATTGTCCTGCGGATTGCCGCCCGACTTTTTGAGGGCGGCTTCCCGCAGCCGCGCCTCCCGATAGAGGACGGTTTTCAGGAGGATCGCCACAAGGCGGGCCTGAAGGCCGTCGTCCATCGTGTTGAGGGTAATCAGCGCGATCTTGCCGTTGAGCGGCGCGTCTAGGCTCGCGGTGTTGGCGTCCAACCCGCTCACGAAGCGTTCGCGCAAGATCGGCGCGCCCGCAAAGCCGTCCATCAACTGCGAGATATTGGCGACGATGCCGGTCTTGGTGTCCTTCGCCATTTCGGCCCACGCCTGAGTCAAATAGGCGTGGCTGGCCACCACATCGGCGCCCGCGAGTTGGCGAGTGCGTTCTTCGTGACGGGCAAAGCCGTCACGGTCGCCCGCCGCGCGCGCCGTCTCCATCCGCACAAGCTGGCCGGTCGTTTCCTTGCCGATGGCGTCGAGCGCGGGCGCGAGACGCTTTTCATCGAGCACGGCCTGATAAGCCCACCACAGGCTATAGGGGTTGAGGGTTTTGGCTTCGGCCTGGCCTTCGGGCGTCGCGGCGTAAGCGCGCCCGATGGTCAGCATGTGGCGCATCACGTTCGCCGCCATGTCGGGCCAGAACGTGTCGCCGCGCGCGCCGCCCATTTGCGCGAGCACCGAGCGCAAGGCGGCGGCGATCTGGTTGGGTGTGAGCTTCGCGGTGATGTTCACGCCGAGTTCGCCCGCGCCTGTGCCGATGCGCAGCACGTCCGCACTCCGGCCAACGCTCGCCGCGATCTTCTCGGCGTCGCGCCACAAGACGCCCTTGGCGTCGGTGACGTATGCGCCGAATTGCGGCTGAGCGAGCACTTGGCTCATTAGCGGCTTCAAGACGGCGGTGGTCTTTCCGTCGCCGGTGCCGCCGAACACCAATACATGCTGGAACAGTGATTCACGGTCGAGGGCGATGGTCTGCCCTTTGGTCGGCGCGGCGAGATCGCCGCGCAGCCGCATCGTGCCCGTGCCTTCGCCGATCTTGAACAGCGGCGAGCCTTCCAGATAGCCCGTCGCATGGGAGACCTGTCGCACATAGCCGGTGTGGGCAAGCGCGCGAGCCTCCGCGCGATAAGGCCAGCGCACATGGCTGTCCTTGGAAATCGCCTCATATGGCGCGGACGCTTCCTTGCGCCAATGTTCGACCGCAGCGGTGGCGACCATGAAGCCGATGCCTATGGCGATCAGCAGCCACGCGGCGATCAGGCCGACGAGCGTGAGCGCGCCGTGCCACAACGCGCCGAAGGCGCTGGCGGCGACGGTCTGCCAGACATCCAAACCTGAGACATACACGGGCGCTTCGTTGGGGAACTGCTCAAGGAGCACTTGCGGGGCGTCATGCGCTTGCCCCGCAAACATCATCATGCCGACGACGATAAGCGGCTGCACGATGAGCGCGATCAGCGCCGCCGCAAGGCCGAGCTGGCCAGCGGCCTTGGTCATGCCCGCGCTGAAATGGCGGTCGGCCATCCAAGGGATTTCTCGCCCGCCGACGAGTTTCCCATCCTCCCACAGAGGGCGGCGAATATCGTCAGGCACTGGCTTGTAGAGAAAAGGGAAGCGCGTTTCCGGCCACATCTCCTCCGCGATGGCTGGGCGGTCGCCAGCGGCCACGCCCACCTTGCGCTTGCCCACGCGCTCGATGCCGCCGGCGAACAGGTCGCCGACGCGCGCGAGCAATGGAACGCGGGCCACAAGCCACATGGTCGGCGTCCAAAGGACGCTGGCCAAAATGCCGATCACGAATAGAGCGGTCGCGGGAATGATGCTGAACACGCCCAAGATGATGCCGCGCGTGAAAGGTATCAGCATCAGCGCAACAAGAACGGCTGCGCCAATGGCGAATGGTACGAAGGCCATGAGCATTTGCACGGTCACGATTGTCTCTCCGTGGCAAAGGCGGACGCTGGCACGAAGTCGCGCATCGTCGCGGGGATCGTTGACGGGTCGATGGCTTGCTGGTCGCAGGGCTGCGCGCCCGCGAGTTGAAGGCAATAAAACGTCCATTGCCTTTCTGCGCCACGACGGAAGACGCCATAGGCGCGCTGCAACATCGGTTGCGGACGATAGCCCGGATAGCGCATGGCGGCGTCAACGTAATAGCCGATCAGCACCGTGCGACCTTGCTGCACGGCGTGAACCGCACCCGTCTGCCAAGCGCCACGCCAGAACTCTTCCGCGTTCTGCGTCACCACGGTGTCGGGCAAGCGGCCCGTGGTGTTGAGCGTCTGGAGGAGCGCAGCGACGCTGACGGGCGCGGTTTCGCGGGTGAACGCGCGCTCCGCATTGGCGGGTGCGCTTTCAATCGTCACCTTGTCTTGCAGGAAGGCGGCGATGGCGGTGCGATGTTGTAAGACAAGCGCGTTCTGCGCGTCCGCGACGCGCGAAGACGACGGCGCTCGCGGCAGGAACGTCGTGACGGCGATGCCGAGAATGACGGCGATCACCGCCGTTGAAAACACCAACGGCACGGCGTTTCGCCACCTTGCGGCGCGCACGTGTCCCTCGGTGACAAGCAACTCCCATTGCGACATGGCAAGGCCCCCGCATGGCAGGCCCTGCCTTCGCGGGCCGGATTTGCAAAGGCTAACGCGCGGTGCGACCGCGCGGGAAGCGAACACAGCTTTTGCGCGAGTGCGTCGATAACGTTTTCCCGACTGAAGCAATGCGGTTCGAGCGGTGCGCCCGTCGCGTTTTTATCGTAACGCGGCGTTGCGCGCGGATTATTCGTCAGTCCAATCGAGAGCGAGCGCGAAGCGTCAACGCTTCTTCTCCTTTAGGCACGAGACCTCGGCCTTCTTATTTGCATCCAAGCATCGGTTCGTCGTCGTCGCCGCAAGCCTCAAGGCTTCTCCACTTCGTTACGCGCGAGTGCGGCTTCTCCGAACGCGCTGCTCCTTGTCGCGCATGAAGGCCGCGATGGTCGCGGCCCAAGACAAGGAGAAGAAACATGACTTTCATCATCACGCCCGCCGAACTCGTCGGCCTCACCGAACAACAACTCCGCGCCAAACGCGCCGCGATCTTAAACGATCTCGCCGCGCGCGGCCTGACACTCGACGAGTGCCCGCATATCGCTATCAGCCTCCGTTTTATCGACGAGGCAATCGCGCGTGTTATGCGTCGCTTTCCCAAGCCGCGCGGCTTCTAACCTCGCGTTAGCGCCGCACTATCCGGCTCTGGCAGGAAACAAGATCACGTTGCCTCCAAGGTTGGCCTCCGGCGCGCTTTCTTGAACAAGGCGGCGCATAGGAGCGATCACGTGCTGATCCCAAAGCGCGTTCACAATGGTCTCCAGCTTGTCCTTGAGATCGGCGCGCTCCTCGAACCAGCTCTCTAGCTCACTTGCTACCCGAACCTTGAAGCCCGGTCCGGCACCCCAGAACGACGCGCACCGGCCCCAAACGGACGATTGAGTCAGCGGCTCGCGATAGACTTCCATGCCCGCTCGTTGAACCGCTTCCAAGAACGCCATTCGAGTGGAAACGGCACTGCGTCCGATCTGTTCGAGGGTCTTGGGAGCAAGCTGAAGGTCTTTGTCAGCTTTTAGCACCGCTAAAAAATCACTGAGCGAAGCAAACCATCGTTCGCTTCTCAGTCTCGCGTCTTTGGCAGCCCCCACACCGACGTTGTGGGTAATGTTCAAACCCGCGTATTCGCCATTCCTTCGTGTTGCAGCCCAAAGCGTCGCCGCGTAGCGGACGCCTCGGATTGTTGCTATCGCCTCACTGTAGGAATGACGCTCGCGCGCGGCGAGCGCGAGGTGGGTTTGAAGAAAGGAGTTTAGCCTTTCGGCTATTTCCTCCATCGCGGCGGTGAGAGCCTGCGCTTCATGGTTCTTCATCACTTCGTCTGCGGCGGCACATAGATCAAACAAGCGCGATGCGACCGCCTCGCGCATTTGAGACAACTGGCCGAAGAGTTTTCCGCGAACGTCCGCCGCATCATCCGACAAGACGTTGAAGAAGAACATAGACACTCCCGCCAAGTCTTCGGCGGCGAGTTCATTTTCGACCTGCATCTGCTTAAATGCGTACCCCTCGGCGTCGTCCTCGACCCCTTGACCAGCATCATCCTTCATCGCGAGAGCCTCTTCGGCTCGCGGCAAAGCTAACACCGACACCTTTCCTGTGTTTACAGGCTCGGAATACGTCTGTTGCATATGCTGCAAGAGCGACCGCGTAGTAACGCCCGGCGCATCGTTGAAGCGCGTACAAAACACGACAGCCGTTCGCGGGTCTTTGACGCGCAAGTCCAAATCCTCGCGCACCGCAACATCATCGACGCCTTTGGTGTCGATCACGCTGATTTCAAGCTCGCCGAACGCGCGCCCAAAATCCGGTATGATTAGGTCAATACTGGAGGGCAGAGAAACATCGCCTAAGCGGCCATTGTTGACCTCTTTGAACGTCTTTACGACCCAATCCATCGGATGCTGGCGCGTCGCGCTGTCGTACCAGATTTCTCGCCGTGTTCTTTCCGGCAGGTTCATACGCTCAAGGATGCGAGCACGGAATTCGTCCTCACTAGAGCAGGTCGCGACCATGTCCGCGACCGGATCATGGTAAGTGGGCTTGCCGTTCTCGACGGTCTTGCGCCGTGTCAGGCCGGACATATTGCGGATCGCGCGATCATGTTCTCGGCTTACTCCGACGTTGTCCGCCGACTCCTTCATTTCATTCTTGAGCACCGCCCACCGAGCGGCGCAGAAGTCGGACACGAGTGCTCGTAATTCGCTTTCCGGCATCGGAAGGAGGGACACGCCAAATTCCGGCCCTCGCTTGATGTGCACTTCGCAAATTGTCGTGCCGCCGCCGCCCGTCTCCAGAACGGGGCGGTCAATGGCCTTGGAAACAAGATTGGACGGCACGAGCAGATCGAAGATGAAGCTGAGCGCAGTGGACTTACCTACGCCAATAGGCCCGATGAACGCGATATTGTGGTTCAGCTTCTGGAGGTAGGAAGCTCCACGCAAGAGCGTTTCCTTTTGGCGTTCAATCTGACGCCGCAAGGGCCACGGCCTGCTTTCGTCTGCGAGAAATTCTTCGATAGCCGCGAGCGTCTCGTCGGCGATTTCGAGACACGCACGTTGCGGATTGAAAAAGCTGGGAGGTGGAACGTGCTCCCACTCGCGGTCACAAAACTCGCGATACGACCGAGCAAGTGGCGATCCCATCGCGTCGAGAGCATCGAGGAATTTCTCGACCTCCGCAGATGTGGTGACTTCACCTTTTTCGAGCCGAGAAACGCGGCTCTGATCCAGCCCCGCCTCTTTCGCCAGAGCGGCTTGGGTCACTCCAAGCTCACTCCGAAGTCTCGTTAAGGTCGCCCCGTGGGGTATGCTTTCTAACGTGTTTGTCATGCGCGTCGCCTCCTGCGAGCAAATATGCTCGATTCGGTCGGCGACGTCAACATATATGCAGCATGAATGTTAGATGGACGTCTCGCAACGGCACATACTTGAACGGTAGTTTTGCGCTTGGACTGGGAATTTCCTTTTGTTTGGAAGGCGATGGCCGCTCACCGTTCGGATCGACTATGGCCAACGTGCATCGCGTTCACTCTGCACTTCGCGGCTCACGAACCGAGTTGTTCAACTCTCTGACGCCGTTCGCCGTCGGCAGTTCTGCCGACTGACAACAAACCAGAATTTTTGGAAATGGTGCCCCCGGTCGGACTCGAACCGACACACCTTTCGATACCGCATTTTGAGTGCGGCGCGTCTACCAATTCCACCACAGGGGCAACTCGCGTATTTTAGCGCACAAGCTCTTGTTTCTTCAAGAGTATTTTAAGTCCTTCTTTTAGCAGGTTTTTTGGTTTTCGGCTTTGGCTTTCGGACGTTGAGCCGTTCGGCGTCGATCATGTCCTTGATGTGGTTGGCGTAGAAGTTTTGAATCATTTCCACGCTGGTGCGGCAGTTCTTGGCGACCGTGTAGATGTCCGCGCCTTCGATCAGGCGAAGGCAGATGTAGGTATGGCGCAAGCTGTAGGCCGTGCGCCGCTGGCCATCACGGTCGAACTTCAGGTTCGTTTCTTCGAGGATGGTGTTCAAGAGTTCGCGCTGCGGTTTTCCGAGCACCTTGTCAGTCGGGTTCGTCAGCCCCTTGCGCTTGACGGTGCGCTGGAAGGGAAAGACGGCGTTGTGGGTGCTCTTGCAGTAGCCCACGCCGCGCTTCCCGCGCACGTCGATTTCCAAGATGGAGTTCTTGCCGCTGCCCACGACGGTCACGTCGCGCAGTTCAAGGTTGGCCGCTTCGTCAGGGCGCAAGCCGGTGTTGGCCATGAACAGCACGTAGTCGTGGAGGTCTTCGGCTTCCTTCACCCATCGGCCTCGGTTGTGCCGTGGGTTGGTGATGCGGTCGCGCGTCGCCTCGTAAAGCGTCTTGTATTCTTCGGGTGAGAACCATGCGCGGCGGCTGATCTTGCCCGCCGCCTTGTAGGGCATGGACAAGTCGGGCAAGTGCTGAATCCAGCCGTTCCGCTTGGCGGTTTTGAGCACCTGCCGAATGGCGACAATCTCTTGGTGGAGAGTGCTGCGGGACGGCGGTTTGCCGGTCTTGCAGGTCTTAGCGCGGTGGATGCGATATTCTTGGATCGTCTGTTCGTCGATCTCTTGAAGGTACTTGTTGCCCAGATAGGGCAGAATGATCGCGTTCAGCTTGGTCTCGTATTGCTTGATCCAAGTTTCTGAACGCTGC
Organism: uncultured Terricaulis sp.; assembly: GCA_964446305.1. Taxonomy (GTDB): domain Bacteria; phylum Pseudomonadota; class Alphaproteobacteria; order Caulobacterales; family Aquidulcibacteraceae; genus Vitreimonas. Next base: position 9,293 of record CAYUOC010000057.1, read on the forward strand.
CCTTCGGTGATGATGGGATACTCGATCAGGAATTTCGCGGCGGCGTCCTTGAAGCGTTTGCCGCCTTTGAGGATGCCCGCGTGCTTCTTCCCGCGTAATTCGAGATACCAGTCCTCGGCAAAGTCCTTGGCGTGAGAGAGGCTGTCGCTCTTGGTGGAGACGCGCCAGTTGCGTCCGTCCACGTATGACGAGCATTGCCAAAACTTGCTGTTCTCGCGGCGATAGACGTTGACCTTGCCGCCTAGGATTTCGTGTGTCTCTGCCATCTCCGTCTGCCCCGCGCGTTCTGCGCTCAAAAACTGTGTAAGTGTGTAAGACCTGTGTAAGTCTATCAGTTTCGAGGAAAACGGTCAAAGTCATTGTTAAATCGGTGTTTTTTAGCAGACTGAATTTTTATTTTTAGCTTTTGAGTCCGGCGCGTCTACCAATTCCACCACAGGGGCAACTGGGGCTTCCAAAGACGAGGCCGTCAGGTATGAGGCGATAAAGCCGGTGTCAAATCCGGCGTGCGGGGGAAAGCCATGACCGACGAGACAATCGCCGGCGAGGAGACCGGTTTCGGCCGCGTTGGCCGCTGGATCGGGCTCATTTTGGGACCGGCCCTTGCCATTGGTCTTCAGCTTGTCCCGCCTCCCGAAGGCCTATCCCCCGAAGCCTGGCGCGTCGTCTCACTTGCCGCGCTCATGGTGGTTTGGTGGGTCACAGAGGCAATCCCGATTTCGGCCACCGCGCTCATTCCGCTGGCCGCCCTGCCGCTGATCGGCGCCACGTCGATGAAAGACGCCGCCGCACCGTACGCGGATCCGATCGTTTTCCTCTTTATCGGCGGCTTCATGCTGGCCGCTTGCGTCGAGCGCTGGCGCCTGCACGAACGCATCGCGCTCTCGATCGCTTCGGTCGCGGGCGGCCGCCCAGTCGCGCTCGTCGCCGGTTTCATGCTCGCGTCGATGCTGATCTCGATGTGGATCTCAAACACAGCAACAACACTCATGCTCGCGCCCATCGCCATCGGCGCGGCGCGCGCTATGTCAGGCGGCGGCCAAGCTGATCTTGCGCTTGGTGGCGCGCTGACACTCGGCGTCGCTCACGCCGCCAGCATCGGCGGCGTCGGCACGCCTGTTGGCACGCCGACAAACTTGATTGCGATCGCCTTCTTCGAACGCGCCGGCGAGCCCATCACCTTCATCGATTGGATGAGCCAAGCGCTACCGATCTTGTTGCTCATGATGCCCGTGGCCTGGCTCCTCTTGTGCTGGCCGCTCTTTGGCAAAGGGCATGCGCGCTTTGAGGCGATCGGCGACGTTGTGAAGCAAGCGCTTAAGGCGCTTGGGCCGGTAACACGCCCGGAAGTCCGCATTGGCATTGTGTTTGGTTTGGTCGCCCTTGCTTGGATGACGCGCACCGAATTGGTCAAACTTCCCGGCCTCGGCGCCCTGACCGATACCGGCGTCGCCATCGCCGGGGCGCTTTTGTTGTTCTTCGTCCCCTCCGGCCGCGGCAACGGCGAGAAGCTGATGAACTGGAAGACCGCGGAGAAAATTCCGTGGGGCATCGCCGTGCTCTTTGGCGGCGGCCTCGCACTCGCCGCCGGCATGGAGGCGACAGGCCTCGCCGCTTGGATCGGCGAGTGGATCGGCGGGCTCGACGGCCTCACCGCCTTCGCCCTCGTCGCGCTGCTCGTCGTGACCACCATTCTTGTCTCAGAACTCGCCAGCAACGTTGCGACGCTGACATCTATGCTGCCGGTCGTCGCCGCCGTCGCGGTGGCGACGGATACGCCGCTCCAGCAACTGGCTTTCCCGGTGGCGCTCGCCGCCAGTTTCGCCTTCATGCTGCCTGTCGCTACGGCGCCGAACGCCATTGCTTACTCGTCGGGACTGCTGACCTTGAAGCGGATGTTGGTGGTCGGCTTTGGCCTGAACATCGCGGCCATCGTCCTGATCTTGACCCTCGCGACCTAAGTTGGCCTTCTGCGCCAAGCCGTCTATGTGTGGAAAATGCCGATCAAACGTACTCAAGCTGAAGCCGAAGCCGCCATCCGCGTCCTGATCGAATGGGCCGGCGACGACCCCGACCGCGAAGGCCTGCTTGAAACTCCGGCGCGCGTCGCCCGCTCCTATCGAGAGCTCTTCTCCGGCTACGAAGAAGACGCCCGCGCGTACCTGGAAAAGACGTTTGAAGAGGTCGGCGGCTATGACGAGCTTGTCGTCCTGCGCGATATTCGTGTCGTCAGTTTCTGCGAACATCACATGCTGCCCTTCGTCGGCAAGGCGCACGTCGGCTATCTGCCGACGAACCGCGTCGTCGGCATCTCGAAGCTTGCGCGTGTCGTGAACGCATTTTCACGCCGTCTGCAAATCCAGGAAAAGCTCACCGCCGAGATCGCCGACGCGATTCAAGAAATCCTGCACCCGCAGGGCGTCGGCGTAATGATCGAGTCCGAGCACTCGTGCATGTCGATGCGCGGCGTGAACACGCCCGGCTCGCATTTCGTGACATCGCGTTTGATGGGTGTTGTCCGTGACGACCCGCGCACGCGTGAGGAATTCCTCCGCCTCGCGCGCGGCGATCACTAGAATAGCGCCTCGACGCGATCCCAGAACGCCTTCGGCAGATCGAGCCCGGAGAGCCGCTTCAACTCCTGCGCCAGGGTTGGAGAAGTAACGTTGATCTCGATCAGCTTGCCGGCGATGACGTCGAGCCCCGCAAACACGATGCCCTCTTGCTTCAGCAGCGGCGCCACGGCCGCCGCGATGCGGTGATCATCGTCGTCCAGTTCGCC
>CAYUOC010000057.1:12174-21052 GCA_964446305.1 uncultured Terricaulis sp.
TCCTCCGTCACCGCAGACGCGCCGCCAAGGCATTCCGTCACCTGCTGGCCAGTCATCTCAACGTGGACGCCGCCCGGATACGCGCCCTCCGCCGGCAGAATGTCCGTGAACGCGCGCACTTCCGCGAGAATGCGGTCGAATGGCCGCGTCTTGAAGCCGGATGCCGTCTTCAGCGTATTGCCGTGCATTGGATCGCATGACCAAACGACGTTGCGCCCAGCTTTGGTCACCGCGCGCACCAGCTTCGGCAAACCAGCCTCAACCTTCTCAGAGCCGAACCGCGCGATCAAAGTAATCCGCCCCGGCTCATCGCTTGGATTGAGAATATCGATCAGCTTCAAGAGCTCATCCGGATCGAGCGAAGGCCCGCACTTCAACCCGATCGGGTTTTTGATCCCGCGTGCGAACTCAACATGCGCGCCATCCAACTGCCGGGTGCGGTCGCCGATCCATACGAAGTGGGCGCTCGTGTCATACCAATCGCCCGTCGTTGAATCGACACGCGTCATGGCCTCTTCGTAGCCCAGCAACAGCGCTTCGTGACTGGTGTAGACATCGACGTGGCGCACTTGCGGCACGCTTTGTGGCGTGATCCCGCATGCTTCCATGAAGGCGATGGCTTCGGAAATGCGATCGGCGATCTCCTGATAGCGCTTGCCCTGCGGGCTATCGGCCACGAAGCCCACCATCCAGCGATGCACGTTGTGCAGATCGGCGTAACCGCCGTTCGCGAACGCGCGGATCAGGTTCAGTGTCGCCGCCGATTGCGAATAGGCCTTTATCAGCCGTTCCGGATCGGGCAGCCGTGATTCCGGCGTGAACTCCATGCCGTTGATATTGTCGCCGCGATAGGAGGGCAGCGTCACGTCGCCTTGCGTCTCGGTCTGCTCCGAGCGCGGCTTGCCGAACTGGCCCGCAATCCGGCCCACCTTCACCACCGGCCGCGAAGCCGCGAAGGTCAGCACCACGCTCATCGCCATCAGAGTGCGGAAGGTGTCGCGGATGTTGTCGGGGTGGAATTCCTTGAAGCTCTCGGCGCAATCGCCGCCCTGGAGCAGAAACGCCTTCCCGGCCGCCACCTGCGCCAGATCCGCCTTCAGCTTGCGCGCCTCGCCCGCGAACACCAGCGGCGGATAGGTCCGCAATTGCTGCTCGACACGCGTAAGCGCCGCCGGATCGGGGTAATCTGCGGGGATATGCTTGGCGGGAAGCGAGCGCCAACCGGCTGGGGTCCATTTGTCCTTCATTGCATCAGACCCTAGCCGAACATCGCGGCCGCAAGCGAGGCCCCTTGCTGCACCTGCTCACCAAACATGGGCGCGAGCAACGGCGTGACCAAGAACCAAACCGCCGCTGCGGCAATTGTCGCGGCCAGGGCTGCCGCAAAATAGAGCGAAGCATAGCGCCACCCGCCGGTGAAAATGGCGATAACCCCCTTCGCCAGCGTGTTCATCAACACAGCGACCATGACCGCGTGCGCGCCGATAGCCGGGTCAAGCCCGCCACCGACAAGACTGCTCGCCGCCAGCGTCACGGCATCCACATCCGCCAAACCCGCCGTGGCCGCGAACGGTAACAACCCGGCCTGTCCATATGCGTCGGAAATAATGCGCCCAAGTATGATCACCGCGCCGAGAAACGCCGCGAACTTGAATACCGAGACGAGATTGAGCGGGCTGCTTAGCTTTTCAGCCGAGTCCGCACCGTCGTCTTCGCGGTCGAAGTGGCGCATGGCGAACGCGGCGCCCACCAACACCAATACCGCCGCCACGAGCGCTGGCCCAGCCTCCGGCACGACAGGCATTGCTGTGATCGCCAGCAAGGCGACGACTCGGCCGACACTGATCGCCGCCGCGATCGCGGCGGCCGCCCCTCCGACCATTGCATGGGTTTCCCCGCTTCTGACCCGGCGTCCCAGCTCAGCCGTCACCACGGTCGAGGACACCAGCGCGCCAGCTGCGGCGCCAGCCAGCACGCCAACGTCATCCCCCAGCACCCGCACGGCGAGGTAACCGGCAAACGAAGCGCCCGCGACGAGGATCGTAAGCAGCCAAAGCTCACGCGGATTGATCGCGTCCCAAATATCGACTGTGCGGTCGGGCAAGAGCGGCAACGCAATGAAGGTGGCGCCCAGGATCAGCAGCGCCGAACGCAGCTCCTTCCAAGTGAGCTTGTCCAACCAATCGTGCAGCGCGCTCTTGAACGCGAGCAGCCCAACCAGCGTCACACCCGCCGCCGCGGCGATGCGCAGATCGCCCCACATCGAATAGATGCCAAGCGCAAACACCAGAAGCCCCGCGATCGTCCCGGTGACCGAAAGGTCATTGTCGAGCTGGCTTTCGCGCACCTTGAACACCACGAACGCGGCGCCAATCACGAGCACCAAAGCCGCAAAACCCGCCTCGCCCGTCAAAGGCAACAGAGCGCCCGCGATCCCGCCCGTCAGACCCAAGACGGCATGGGTCCGCAATCCGGCCGCGCGCGTGCCATCGGGCGCGTCGCGGTGCTTCCAGCCGCGCTCAACCCCCACCAGGAAGCCAATCCCGAGCGCCATCGCCAGGCGCTGAAACATTTCGAGGAGAAGCGGATCGGGCATCGTCGGCCAAGTCTTGGTGTGGCGCCTGGGTTCCTGCCAACGCGCCGCGCCTCAAAGGGGAGCTGTCACAGATTGCCAAGGCGTAATACGCCCGACTAGGTTCCCCACAGACAGGTAAACGGACACTTCATGGCAATTGCGGCGTATCTCGCCTTCGAACCGGACGATGCTGATGCCGCCCATGCCGTCGCTGCCGAACTCGAACATCACGGCTGGGCGGTGTCACGCTCCGGCCCCGAGTTTCGGATTCAGGACAAGCTCGGCGCGCTGGTTCAGGCCATAGGACAAGCTGCGGTCGTCGTCGTTCTCGCGTCGCCCGCGGCCCAGGAGAGCGCCTGGATCCGCCGTGAGGTCGCCGCTGCGCTCAACAACGGCCGCACCATTGTCGTGGTGAAGACCGCCGATCTCGCCGCTGACTCTTGGTTCAACCAAACGCTCGACCCATCGACATTCATCGATCTCCGCGACGGCGCGCGCTCCGAGGCGCTCGCGAAGATCGTCGATCAAGCGCGCGGTTCAAAGAGCCGCGGCCGCGTCATCGCCATGCTGAATATCAAGGGCGGCGTCGGCAAGACGGTGCTGGCGGCCAACCTCTTCGCCGCCGCGCACCTGGCCGACAAACGCGCGATCTCGTTCATCGATCTTGATCCCCAGCACAATCTCACGCAGTATTTTCTCTCCCCCGGCGAACGCAACCGCATCCGCGATCGCAACCACACGCTCTACGGCATCTTAAACGCACGCGGGGATCACTCCACGCCGCGCGCCGATTTCGGCGCCATCTCGATCCCGCTCAACCGCGCCCGGCGCGGCGCCAAGGCGCCGAACTTCGAACTTGTGGCCGGCGACGAGCGCCTGTTCGAATTCACCCTCGATACACGTCCCGATCGCGACAAGGCCGAAGCCTTCACCCGCTTCCGCGCACTCATCGCCGCTCTCCGCGCGCGTTCGGACGCCGTCATCATCGACTCCAACCCCTGCGCCACCTTCCTCACTCGCCTGGCGATCACCACCGCCGATCACATCGTGGCGCCGGTCCGCCCGGAGAAATACTCGCTCACCGGTTTGAACATGCTGGAGCATGTGGTGCGTGAGGTCAGGGGAAGGCCATTGCGCAGCGAGGAGTTCTCCGTCCTCCTGAACGGCGTGAACGACCGCACCCGCTCCGGAGAAACTGGCGACGCCGATGCGCTGACGCGCGCGGAAATCAACAATGCGCCCTTCTTCGGTGGCGCCCTGTTGCCGGAAGAGGTGCCCTATTCGGCGGTTCTGCGCTCGGCGCCGACGGAGCGTTTCGCCGCAAACCCGATCAACGTCACCGCCATGATGCGCGTGGGCGGACGCCCCGCAAAGGAATCCCTCGCCCGCGCCGCCGCCGCCATCCTGCGCCGGGCCGCGCCATGAGCCTCAAACCCGCTGACGCCAAACTGCTCCGCGCGGCCCTGGGCCGGCGCAAGCGCACCGAGCTGAAGCGCATCTTCGCGCTGGCGCGCACCAACACCGATCGCGCCTTGCTTGCGGCCGCGCTACCGCAAAAAAAGAAGCCCAAACCCAAGGGCGACCCGCTGGTCCGCGAACTTGAGCAAACGTTGAAGCCGATCCTGGGTCCGGCCCAAGAAAAGGCCGACCTGCTGATCGAGCACATCGCCAAGAAGTACAAACGCAAGCTCGCCTACCAGCCCAAAGGCCTGGCCGACGCCACCCGCCAATTGCGCACCAAATTCAGCGACGATCAGATCAGCGCCGGCGCCAAGAGCCTCGTCACGCAGCTGAGCAAACTCTACGGCGGCAGCGACGGCGTCGTGTAACCCGCCAATCGCACTAGACGAACCAAGCGCCGTTCACCAAATAGGCGCCATGACCATTTCCGCTTCAGGCTTCGATCTCACTCCGCCCTCGTCGCAGGAACGCGTGCGGCTCGAGGCCAGCCTCAACGACGAAGAACGCCGCGTGCTTCTGCACCACGGCACCGAGGCGCCGTTTTGCGGCGGCCTGCTCAATCAGAAGAATTCAGGTGTCTATTGCTGCCGCCTCTGCGGGCTGCCGCTCTTCCGCCAGGAGGCCAAGTTCGAAAGCGGCACCGGCTGGCCCAGCTTCACCGGCCCCTTCGATCCCAAGCACGTTATAGGCGTTGAGGACAATTCCTACGGCATGCGCCGTATCGAAACCCGCTGCGCCCGCTGCGACAGCCATCAGGGTCACGTCTTTCCGGACGGCCCGCGCGCCGCAGGCGGTCTGCGCTACTGCATCAATTCGGCGTCGCTGCAATTCGTGGCCGATGGCGCGGCCCTGCCGGACCCACTGGCCCGGGCGGAACGCCTCGCCGCTTAGTGGCGGGCTTTCTTCAACTGCTCAATCAGCCGGTCGAGGTCACGCCGCATGGCGTGGGTGATGACCTCGTCGGTTTCTGCGCCCTTGAACGTGCTTAGCGCGCGGGACACCACGCGCCCGACCAAGAGGCTGGCCTCGTTGGTGTCGTTCGTAAACTGGCGCGCCTTGGCGGCAAGCTCGCCCTGGCGCGATAAAATGGCCGTCACAGGCTGCGTCATGGACGCTCTCCGTCTGCTTCGGGCCGAACAGCTCCCCCAGTCCGCACGGCAGATGAGTGGACGATAACAGAGATTTCCCCAATTCGGAGAGGTAATCGTGGCGTGTGGAAAGTTTTTTAGACCGGAGACGGAACCGACAAGGCTTCATTAAGTCTAACAGCGTGCAATGCGTGAGCTGTCTTGACGCCGTGAAGGGTTCGGCGACCATGTCCTCGACGTGACGAAACCATTTCCAACCAAGAACCTGCGCTTCTTTCTGACAGCGCCATCGCCCTGCCCTTACCTGCCGGGGCGGAAAGAACGCAAAGTGTTCACCGCACTCGATGGCATCGAAGCCACCGAACTGCATGACGTGCTGACCAACGCCGGTTTCCGCCGTTCGCAGAACATCGCTTACAGGCCGTCCTGTGATGCGTGCGACGCCTGCATCTCGGCGCGCGTGCCGGTTGAGAAATTCGAGTTCAGCCGCCGTTGGCGCAAGATCATGCTGCGCAACGCCGACCTCACGCGCGCGCTTCGCCCGGCTCAAGCGACCGAAGAACAGTTCTTCCTGCTTCGCCGGTACCTGGCCTCGCGCCATGCCGATGGCGGCATGGCCGAAATGAGCTTTACCGATTTCGCCGCGATGGTGGAGGAATCCGCCGTCCACACGCACATCGTCGAATATCGCTACAGCGACGGGCCCAACAAGGGCGAGTTGGCCGCTGCCGCGCTTGTCGATGCGCTCGGCGACGGCCTCTCGATGGTCTACTCGTTCTTTGACCCGGACGAGGGCCGCCGCAGCCTCGGCGTCTACATCATCCTCGACCACATCCAGCAGGCCCGCGCCGCCGGCTTCGGCTATCTCTATCTGGGCTACTGGATCCCCGGGTCCGACAAGATGCACTACAAGGCCGAATTCCGCCCGCTGGAGCTCCTGCTCGGCGGCGAGTGGCGTCCCTACGAACCGGTGCAGTTCTAGCGGCGGAGCCGTCGCGCTAGGCTCGGCGTATGGCCGAGTCGAAAAAAGCCCTGTGGCGCGCCGCCGAACAGCAAGCGGCATTCCGTCCGTTCACGCAAAAGCTCAACCCGAACTCGCTCTTCCGCGCTGCAGGTCTCTCACGTCTCGCCGGCATGAGCCGCGCGCATGTGAGCCTCGTGCGCTTGCCGCCCGGCAAGGACAGCTTCGCCTATCACGCCCACATGCTCGAAGAGGAATGGATCTACATCATCTCCGGCCGCGCCATCGCTGACATTGACGGCAAGACCACCGAGGTCGGCCCGGGCGACTTCATGGGCTTCGCAACGCCCAGCGTCCCTCACCTTTTGCGCAACACCTTCGACGAGGAGTGCGTCTACCTCATGGGCGGCGAAGACAAGCCGATCGACGTGGTCTCCTACCCCGAACTCGATAAGCGCTACCTGCTCATGCAAACCGAGAAGGGCACCGAGTTCTACGAACTGGGCGAACCGATCAAACCGATCGGCAAGCCGGACTAGAGCGCCACGCCTTCGCGCGTCCGCACGCCATCCGGCGCAGCATAGCCAAAGCGCGCGCAGACCCGGCTATCCAGCGCCTCCGGCCCTGGCGGCTCGTCACCGGAAAACACCAGCATCGACACCGTCGTCGCGCGTTCATCGAACGTCAGCGCGATGTATTGCGGGCGCTCGGCCCCGCAGAGACCAATCACGCCATCCGGCACGACCTGCTCCGTCACCCGCCGCAGTTCGACATGCAGCGTGCCCGGCCCGAGAACCGCCGCCGCAAAGCTATCGCCATTCTTGGCGATGAGATCACCGCCGCGGCGTGGGTTCAGCACCCGCGTGTAGAGAACGACGCCGTTCGCGAAGGTAACGCCACCGCGCTGCACCACCATTGCGCCGGTGATCGCGCGCGCCGTGTTCGAGGACGCATTGAAGTCCCCGCTCAGGCTAGCGTGCTGTTCGATCTCCGCGGTCGTCGCCGCATCAGAATCCGGCGCAGCCACCTCGGTGCACGCGGCGAGCGCGAGCAAAAGCGCGGATACGGCGGCTAGTCGCATGGCGGCTATGTACGCCCGCCGTCACGCCGGCGCGACCACCCCCCATCGCAAAACATCCCCGCTTTGTCGTCTCGTCGCGCCGAGACGCCATTCGTCGTCAGGGCGCGTAACCGAGATTGACGAGAAACGCCTCGGCAAAGGCCGCCGCCTTCTCAGAAACCGCAGCATCCGGCTGCGGCGTCTCGCGGTCGTTGATGCCGGCCGGCGTGAACAAATGTCCGTAGCCTTGGTAAATCTTGAGCACACAGAGATCGCCATGCGTCTGTATCGCATCGCAGAAGCGGCGCGCGCCCTGCAGCGGCGTCTCCGTGTCCACATCGCCCTGCAGGATCAATGTCGGCGGCAGCCCGGGGCGTACATTCGCAAGCGGCGACAATTCACGCGCGGCTTCCTCACCAGCCAGTCGCGCGAACCACCCGTCGCTCTCCAGATCAAGCGCCGGCGAAACCAGCACAATCGCATTCGGCCGCGCGCTTTCGTCTTCACCTTGCGCCGCCGACACTGAAAGCTGCCCACCCGCCGAGACACCGTAAGCGGCAATGCGCGCCGGATCGATGTTCAGCGCTTCAGCGTTGGCCCGCAGCCACCGGATGACACTGCGTGCATCCGCCGTCGCCAGCCGCGGACTGCCCAGCCGGTACTCGACCGCCACCGTCACCATGCCGCGCTCGGCGAAGCGGCGCGCGCGCGGATAAACCCAGGTTGCGTCGCCCGCCACCCAGCCGCCGCCATGTAACAGCACCACCGCGCCGCGCGGGCGCGCACGCGGGCCTGCGTCGAAAACATGCGCTTCGAACAGAACGCCGTCTTCGCTCGCCAGCCGCTCGATGCGCGGCGCAAGCTCCTCCTGCGCCGCGGCAGGCGTGACGAGACACGCGACGGCCACCATCACCGTCGCCAAAAAGGATCGCAGCAAACTTAGCCCTCGCCCGTCATGTAATTGAAGATGCCACAAAGCTGGCTGTCCTGCGCGTTCGGCCCCGGCGCATCGGCGCCCGAGAACACGAACAGCGAGACCACTTCGGCGCTCTGCCCGAGAATGACGTGGCTCACGGCATTGCCGGCGCCGCACAATTGCGGGTCGGGCGCATCCGCCGCCACACGCACCATATCAACGCGCCGCAGTTCCACCGTTTGCGTACCCGCCACGCCGATCTCGGCAATCGTGCCGTTCTCACCGCCCAGCGGCGTGGTCGTGGTCAGCGCCGTATCGATCCGTCCACCCTCGATGCGGAAGCCCCTGCCGAAGCTCAACACGTCCGGCGTCACGTCCATATCGCCGGTCAGCGACATCGCCGTCGTCGACATGGCGGTGAACTGCCCCGTCAAAGCCGGTAGCGCCGGCGCCTCCGCGGCGGGCGCGGGCGGCGCGCTCGCTTGCGTGCAGGCCGCCAAAGTCACCAGCGCCAGCGCCGCCAAGACAGTACGCATCGATCTATCTCCCCACGGCGTCAGTGTAGCCAACCATCCATCGGACCTACCAGACGCCGCCGTCAAAGACATTCTCACTGCTTGCCTGGATTATCGGCCATCACAGCGTCAAACTCATGAACACTGTGTTTTCGATCGGCGTCTCGTAATAGGCGCCGATTTCAACGAAACCGAGCGCGCGATAGAGCCTTTGCGCGTCATGCATCGTCGCCAGCGTATCCAAACGCATCTCGCGATAACCAGCCACGCGCGCAGCCTCGATGATCGCGAGCGCAAGCTGC
>CAYUOC010000058.1:0-11585 GCA_964446305.1 uncultured Terricaulis sp.
ACACGCAGTAGAGCTTCTCGCTCTCCGGCGCTTTCCGGTCGTGCGCTTCGCGCTGGTAGATCATGGTGTCGAGCGCGACGGCAGTCTTGCCGGTTTGGCGGTCGCCGATGATCAGCTCGCGCTGGCCGCGGCCAACCGGGATGAGCGCGTCGATCGCCTTGATGCCGCTCTGCATCGGCTCGTGCACCGATTTGCGCGGAATGATGCCCGGCGCCTTCACGTCCACGGTGGCGCGCTTCTCAGCCTTGATCGGGCCTTTGCCGTCGATCGGGTTGCCGAGCGCGTCGACCACGCGGCCGAGCAGCGCCTTGCCGACCGGCACGTCGACGATCTCGCCGAGGCGCTTAACGGTGTCGCCTTCCTTGAGGCCGCGGTCGTCGCCGAAGATAACGACGCCGACATTGTCGCGTTCGAGGTTGAGGGCCATGCCCTTCACGCCGCCCGGGAACTCGACCATTTCGCCGGCCTGAACGTTCTCGAGGCCATAGACGCGAGCGATACCGTCGCCGACCGACAGCACGCGGCCGATCTCGGAGACCTTCGCTTCAGAGCCGAAGCCCTTGATCTGCTCTTTGAGGATTGCGGAAATTTCTGCGGCGCGGACGTCCATGTGTTTCCCTCTTAGGCGGATTTCAGCGCAAGACGCAGAGCGTCGAGCTTGCCTTTGACTGAAGCGTCGAATTGGCGAGAGCCGACGCGGGCGATGAACCCACCGATCAAGCTCTCATCGACGCTGATTTCTGCTTCGACCTTGGCGCCGAGCTTTTCGCCCAGAGCCCCGACCACGGCGTTCTTTTCTTGCTCACCCGGCTGACGGGCGAAAATGACCTCGACTTGGCGCGCGCCCCGCTCGCGGGCCACGAGGGCGCGATAGGCGGAGGCGATGGCCGGGAGTTCCGCGGCGCGGCGGTTCTGGGCGGCGGCGCCAATGGTTTTGCGGCCGAGATCGGAAAGGCCGAGCTTTTCGGCGACGGCGACCAACGCCTTTGCCTTTTCCACAGGGTCGATCAGCGGCGAGCGCGCGACATCGCGCAGGTCAGCGCTTTCCTTCCAGGCGGCGGCGAACTTGGCAAAGTCCTGCTCAACCACCTCTAACTGCTTGGTATCTTTGGCCAAATCGAACACGGCGCGCGCATAGCGGCCGGCGGCTTCAGATACTTCGCCCTCAAATCGATCAGCCACGCCTGTCTCGCTGCTCTCACGGCTGACGATCCGCCGGACCGCCCGCTGTTGGATGACGCCGCTTGGGGAAAACCCAAACGCCAACCGAGCCGCTGCGCCGTAGCGCGCGGACCCCCTGACGCGCGCGCGAAGTAACACGGTGCGTTCCGGCTTGACAACCGGGCGTAAGGACGGCGGATCAGCGACAAAAGCGCCTGAATAGGCGGGGGGAAATAGACCGATGACCGACGCCTCAGCGCCCGCGCAGAGCAGCCATGACGTAACGCCCGAAAAGATGCGCCAAGTGGTGGCCGCATCCGCCGCCGGGACTGTGTTCGAGTGGTACGATTTCTTCGTCTACGGCGCGCTCGCCTCGGTGATCTCACCGATCTTTTTCGCCGGCCTGCCGGACGCGCAGGCGTTCGTGTTCACCCTGCTCACGTTCGCGGTCGGTTTCGTGGTGCGCCCACTGGGCGCGCTCGTGTTCGGCAAGATCGGCGACTCTTCGGGCCGCAAGGGTGCGTTCCTGATCACCATCACCATTATGGGCGTCGCGACGTTCGCGGTCGGCTTGCTGCCGACGGCGGAGCAAGTCGGTATCTGGGCGCCGATCCTGCTGGTGACGTGCCGCGTGCTGCAGGGATTTGCACTCGGGGGCGAATATGGCGGCGCGGCAATCTATGTGGCTGAACATGCCGATCCGAAGAAGCGCGGCGCGGCGACTGGCTGGATTCAAACCTCGGCGGCCTTCGGCCTCGTCGGCGCGCTCGGCGTTGTCGCGATCACGCGTGCAGTGCTGGGCGAAGAAGCACTGCGTGAATGGGGGTGGCGTATCCCCTTCCTGCTCTCGATTTTCCTGTTGGCGATTTCCGTCTGGATCCGCCTGCAACTCGAGGAAAGCCCAGCCTTCAAGAAGCTGAAGGACGAAGGCAAGGTTTCGAAGGCCGCTTACGCAGAGAGCTTCTTCGAGTGGCGCAATTTGAAGATCGTACTGCTGGCGTTCTTCACCGTGTGCATGGCGCAGGGCGTCGTTTGGTACACAGGCTCGTTCTACACGCAGTTCTTTCTAGAACGGACGTTGAAGATCGACTCGCTCACGGTGAACCTGCTGATGATCGCGGCGGTCGCGCTTTCGGCGCCGCTCTATATTTTCTTCGCCAGGCTCTCGGACAAGGTCGGGCGAAAGCCGGTCATGCTGTTCGGCATCGTGCTGATGCTGGCGCTTTACTTCCCCGGCTATCACTTCATCACCCAGCAAGGTAACCCGGCGCTAGCGCGCGCATCCGAGAATGTGCCGGTCACTGTGATCGCCGATCCGAACGACTGCACCTTCCAGCTCGATCTCACTGGCGGCGCGCGGCAGTTCTCGACCTCGTGCGACATCGCCAAGGGCGCGCTGACCAATGCAGGCGTGAGCTACACCACCGAAGCCGGCCCCGCCGGGGCGCTGGCGCGCATCCGCATTGGTACGGCGGAAGTGGAAAGCGTCAGTGCGGTCGGTCTATCCAATTCAGAAATTCGCGTCACACGCACGGCGTTCGAGACCGAAATCCTGCGCCCTGCCCTCACTGCGGCGGGTTACCCCGCCAGCGCGCCAGGGGCGATGCAGAATTGGAGCTTCGGCGAGATCACACGCGTGTTCAGTGAGAAGATTGGCGTCTTCTTTATGATGGCGCTGTTCGTCGTCGCGGCGACGGCGCTCTATGGCCCACAAGCGGCGGCGCTCGTTGAGCTCTTCCCGACTCGCATCCGCTACACCGCGCTTTCGGTGCCGTACCACATCGGCGTCGGCTGGCTGGGCGGCCTGCTGCCGGCGACGGTGTTTGCGATCAACACGGCAACCGGTTCGATTTACGCCGGACTGTGGTTTCCGACGATCGTGACCGCAGCAGCCGCGGTCATCACCTTCTTCTTCCTGCCGGAAACCAAGGATCGCGACATCCACGCCTGATCTGGCACGCGTAAACCATTCGGAAAGATGGTTTTCACGCATTCACCAGCTTTCTGAACGAGAGCTTAAACGTGCTCGTGTAGTCTCCTCTACATGACGGCGATCCCCCACGCCGCCTTGGCCCTCACCAGCGCCCTTGACCGCTTTGGGCACGCCAGTGCGCGTGTGCTCGAAGCGGTCACTGGCGCAGATGAGGCGGACCTCGGCTCCGCGCTCGTCGAGATGTCGGCGGCGAAGACACAGGCCAAAGCCGGTGTCGCCGTGATCCGCTTTGCCGATGAAATGTACGAAGCGCTGCTTGAGATCGGCCGGGAGCCTCAGGGTCGATAAGTCGAGTTGGCGGCCACAAGCACAGCGCGCTGAAGCGCACTGAACAACGTCTGTGAGGCGACGTCGTAACGCGGCTTCAAAGCGGCGTCGGGCGCCAGATCGTTCCAGCTTCCCATGGCGCCGAACACCCAGGCGCGGCCCGCCGCCTTGAGCAAGCGCTCGGCCTCCGGCTTCATTTGCGCAAAGTGCAAGAATTCCAGCGGATACGGCAATTCCTTGCCTTCCAGCGTTTCACGCGCCGCCACGAACACATCCGCAAACGGCGCCCCGGGCATCTGCCGCGCCACCGCTTCGATGCTGAGCAACGCATCACGCAGATCCATCGCCGCGCCTTTGATGTTGGTGTCCACGCTCCGCGCTGATTCCGCCTCCCCGATCAGGATGTAGGCTGAGAGCCAAATCTTCTTATCGGCAGCGTTCTTGTCGCCAACGCGATCGAAGCCCTCCCACAATTCCGAGCGATCCGGATAAACCGGTTCGATCAGCCAGCGCGGCCCGCCGCCGACCATGCCGACAAGCATGCGCTCATCGATGTGGCCGAGCTTTTGATTTTTCTGCATTGGCGCGTTGTGCAGCCGCAGCCCGCGGCATTCGCGCTTCTTGAGCTTCTGAAACCAATCGGCCGGCCCATGCGCGACGCTCTTGAGTGCGCCGGCGTCGCTCGGCGTCAGGAAGTCGAGCGACGCCGTGAAACGAAAGAGTGGGTCGCCGGGATAGAAGCCCGACACGTCACGGCCGGCGAGCGCGGCGTTGCCTGTGGCGACAATGGCGAGCGCTCTGAGGATCGGCACCTGCACGCGTTCAATCCTTGAAATAGTTCCGCATCAACTCGCTGGCCCACGCCGGCTGTTGCGTCGCGCCAATGGGTGCGAACTCGTCCATCCACGGCTTCACATCCAGCACCGGCGTCCCGTCGATGGCGTCGAGCCCACGAACAGTGAGCACGCGTCCTTCAACTTTGACAATCGTCGCGCGTGTAAGTCCGATGCGATTGGGCCGCGCCTTGCCGCGCTGCGCGAAGATACCCACAAGCGGCCAATCCATACGCTCACGCGGATGCCGGGCGCCGGTCTCCACTTTGGCCGGATCGACCTGGTGCATAAGGAACAACACCTCGACGTGGCTGAAATCACCGAGGCCGTAGAACGCAGTCTCATCCAAACCCGGCTCCAGGACGATTTCCGCTTCGACAGCGCCCCAGAAATCGTCGGTCAGGTCTTTCCGCGGGGAACGGACCGTTCCGATTGCTGATACTTCCGCCTTCATCCGCCTCTCCCTACGCAGCGCCCTTCCCGGCGCTGCGGCGATCAATTACATCGTGCGCGAACCAGAGGGAACTTTCGCATGGATTGGGACGTCGCCCCGCTTCTTTCGGATCCGGCCGCATGGGCGGCTCTGATTACGCTTGTCGTGATGGAAGTCGTGCTCGGCATCGACAACCTGATCTTCATTTCGATCCTCACCAACAAGCTGCCTGAGCATCAGCGCGCCCGCGCGCGTCGCATCGGCATTGGCTTGGCGCTGGTGATGCGTCTGGTTCTGCTCTCGACGATCGCGATTATCGTGACGTTGATCCATCCGGTGATCGATTTCGGCATCACCGGCAGTCTCGATGATCACGGCAATCCAACCTTCGAGACCGCGTTCTCATGGCGTGATATCATCTTGATCGCGGGCGGACTCTTCCTGGTGTGGAAAGCAACCAAGGAAATCCACCACAGCGTTGATCCGACCCCTTCCGAGGATGTGCTCGATAAGAAGCAAGTCGTGGCCGCCAATTTCGGCGCGACGATCTTTCAGATCATTCTGCTCGACCTCGTCTTCTCGATCGACTCGATCCTGACCGCCGTCGGCATGACAGACCATGTGCCGATCATGGTCGTTGCGGTCATCATCGCTGTCACCGTGATGTTGCTGGCCGCCGATCCGGTTGCGAACTTCATTCACAAGAACCCGACCGTCGTCATGCTCGCGCTCGGCTTCCTGCTCATGATCGGCATGGTTCTGATCGCCGAAGGCTTCGGCGTGCATGTGCCGAAGGGCTACATCTACGCGGCCATGGCGTTCTCAGCGCTCGTCGAAGGCTTGAACATGCTTTCGCGCAATGCGGCCAAGAAAAAGGCGCTTCAGCGCGCTACGCCCCCACCGGCGGCGCAATAGGAGAGACGCGCATGAAGAAGCTGGTTCTCATCGCAGGTTTGGCGCTTGCCGCGTGCGTGTCGCCTCCGATTTCGCAAACGAGCACAACCTTGGTCGCCGCCGATGCCGCGACGTCGCTTGCGGTGGGAGAGCGCGTCACCGTGCTCTCTTCTTCCAGCGCCGGCAGCGAGGGCATGGATCCGGTCGTGAACCTTACGCTCCGTCACGCGGATGGCCGGACCCTCGCCTTTCAGGCAGCCAATCACGCGCCCTATGATGTGTTCGTTCAAGGCGCCGGCGGCGCACTGGCGCAAGTCATGGGTCTGCAAGGCGGCGACGAGGTGACGACGCTCTATTACGCCACCGATGGTGAGCGCACCCAGAGCGCAAGCGTTCCCTTCTTCTGCGGACCGCAAGGCCCCGCCGCGATCGGCAAGTATGAGGCGCCTGACGGCGTGACCCACATCGTCGGTTTGCGCGAACCGTTCCAAGTCGAACTGCGCCCGGATGGTCAGATGGAAGCCGTGCCCTACTCGCCGGATGCCGTGTGCGCGCGCCTGCGTTTTCGTCAGGGATAGTGACATGGCCGTCTACGCGCTTGCGCAGCTCCGTATCCACGATCGTGAGCGCTACGATCGCTACATGAACGCGTTCGTCGCACGCTTTGCGGACGTGTTCGGCAAATTCGGCGGCAAGATGCTGGCCGCCGACGATGCGCCGCGCGTTGTCGAAGGCGAGTGGTGGGACCGCAACAAGGTCGTGCTGATGGAATTTCCGGATACGGCCGCGTTCACCGCGTGGGCCACATCACCGGAATACAACGAGATCGCGGCCGATCGCGTCGCCGGGGCCGAGGCAGTAGTGCTCTTGATCAAAGGCTTCCCGAGTGCGTGATCTCACGCAGGGCTCGATCACGGGCCATTTGCTCGGCATGGCGGCCTTCATCGGCATCAGCCTCATTTTTCAGACGATGTATTTCATCGTCGATCTCTATTTCGTGGCGCAGCTAGGCAATGCCGCGATCGCCGGCGTCAGCGCCGCGGGCAACGTCTTCTTCCTGGCGCTGGCCGCGAGCCAGCTCATTTCGATCGGCGTGATGGCGACGGTGGCGCAGGCCGTCGGCAAGAAGGACGAAGCCGAGGCGAACCTTTTTTCCGATCAGGCGATCTCGCTGTCGCTGTTGTTCGGCGCGGTGTTTCTCGTGCTTGGCTACACGTTCGGCGGCGCCGGCGTTGATGCGCTCACCGCCGACGCGGAGACCGCCGCCGCGGGGCGCGCTTATCTCTATGCCTTCCTGCCTCAACTCGGACTGATGTTTCCGGTCGCGGCGATGACATCGGCGTTGCGCGGCGCGGGCGTCACCATGCCGACAATGGTGCTGCAGACCGCCACCATCGTCTTGAACGCAATCCTCGCGCCGGTCCTTATCGTCGGCTGGGGCACGGGCATGCCGCTGGGAGTCGCCGGCGCCGGCTGGGCCAGTTCGATCGCGGGCCTGATCGGCACGATCGCGCTCGTCGTCATGTTTCCGCGCGTGCAATCGTACCTGCGGCTGCATCTCAAATCGTTGAAGCCGAAGCTCGACGCCTGGCGGCGCATCATCTTCATCGGACTGCCGACATCGCTCGAGTTCCTGCTGATGTTCGTGATTTTCGTCGTCATCTACTTTGTCATTCGCGGGTTCGGCGCGGAGGCGCAGGCAGGCTTCGGCATTGGCGGGCGGATCATGCAATCGATCTTCCTGCCGGCGATGGCAGTGGCGTTCGCGGCGGCGCCGATCGCCGGCCAGAACTTTGGCGCCAAGCGCTACGACCGCGTTCGCGAGACATTTAGGGCCACGGCGCTGATCGGCTCCGCCATCATGCTGACCGCGAGCCTGCTTTGTCATATCAATCCCGAATTGCTCGCCCGGCCTTTCAGCGACGATCCGGCCGTGCTCGCGATCAGCAACGAGTACTTGCAGATCGCCTCGTGGAACTTCGTGTTCAGCGGCCTGGTGATGGCCGCGGGCAGCATGTTCCAGGGTATGGGCGACACGCGGCCATCGCTCTTCGCCAGCGCCACGCGAATGGTCACATTCGTCCTGCCGGTGCTCTATCTTTCAACCCAACCCTATTTCGTGATCGAGCATGTGTGGCTGTTTTCGGTAGCCTCGGTCGTGGCGCAGTGCGCGTTGGCGATGTGGCTGCTGTTCGAAGCGTTCAAGCGCAAGCTGCCGAAGGAAGCGCCTATTCTTGCGGTGGCAGATTGATCGAGCTCTGGCCAAACGCGTAGCGCCAACCTTGCGGCGTGCGAACATAAGTGTCGCTGAACCACAGACGGCGATCGAACGGCCCCTGGGGTCCCACGCCCTTGAGACGGAGCAGCGCCGTGACGACGGCGGTGTTTTCGCCGTAGAGACGCACGCTTTGCGTGCCCTCCTCCTCGGCCTGAATCTCATAGCTGTATTCCTCCTCCCGCGCCGAACGCAGCAGGTCTTCACGCGTGAACACGAGGCCGCGCCCGATGACGAGGATCATGTCATCGTGGAGGATGCGCTCCATGGCGTCGGCGTCGTTGCGCTCGACGGCGGCTTGATACTCGGTATCGAGCGCGGCGACGGTGGCGCGATCTTGATTGGCGTCCGCATAGGCTGCGCTGGACATGGCGAGGGCTCCGAGCGCAACGGCCACGCCGCACGCTTTCTTGAAGAACGACATTTGAGTAGTGGCTCCGTGAGTGGACCGGCGAATTCGATCCTGGCGGAATCGCGTCAGCTTCGCTGGCCGTTTCCGGACTTCAAAGGCGCCTAGGGCGCGCGGCAGTCAGGCATCCGGGCGGTGCTGCCTTCTGGCCGCACGTCGAGGATATAGGACGTGTCGCATCGTTGGCTGGCGCGACTACCCTCGCGCGAGCAATTCTCCACGCGCATGAGCCTGTGATCGCTAGTGCCCGCGCCGCCCAAGACGTAGCGCTCGACTTCGCCCACCATTGTTGGCTCGTGGTAGGCCCGGCTCGCGGAGATCAGGTGCGTCAGCGCCACAATGACCTCATCGCGCTCGATAGCGCCCCACGTCGCGCCACTCACGCGCAGAGCAACGACCTGCGGCGTCGCTGCATCGCCGCACACGGCAACGCCCGCTTGCCTGCCATCGAATTCGATCCAGCCGCTGCGGCGGATCGTGGGTGCGTCTTCGCGATCCGGCGGGGCAAGGTGCCAGCGCACGATTCGCGGCATCGCCACGCGCACAGCGTCCCAGTCGCGATATGGGGCGCCCTCGTGCGCAGCGGCGATAACGCTTGCCACTTCGGTTTGCAGCGTCCTGACTTCATCAGCGCGTGCGGGCAGTGCGAGCAAGGTGAGCGCGGCGGCGATTTTCAGCGTGCGGGCGATCATTCGCGGACTATAGTCAGCCAATCATCGTGGAGCCAAGCATGCAGATCACCGGCCCTCTCTGCCGCGCCGCGCGCGCCCTTGTGCAATGGCCACGCACCCAACTCGCGAGCGCAACCGGCGTGGCGAAGGCCGATATTCGCGCGTTCGAAACGGGCGATGTCGATCCGGGCCACGAGGCGCGCACGGCTCTGAAGCATGCGCTTGAACAAGCTGGCGCGGTATTTCTTGACGAAGATGATCTCGGCGCCGGCGTGCGACTGCGGTTCACCGCGAAGGACGTCAAACAGCTACGCAGACTCGAAGGCGAAGGCGGCGCTGTCGGCGAGGACGACGTTTAGAATTTCGAATATCCGCCGTCGATCAGGATTGAGTCGCCGTTATGGAAGCTCGCTGCGTCGCTGGCGAGATAGACGGCGATGCCGCCGAATTCATCGGGCTTTCCCCAGCGGCGATACGGCACGCGCGAGATGACGTTCTTGTTGAACACATCGCTTTCCTGCGAGGCGCCGGTCATGCCGGTCGCGACCCATCCCGGCAAAATGGCGTTCGCGCGCACGCCGTAGCGCGCGAATTCAACCGCGATGCCGTTGGTGACGGAGATGATCGCGGCTTTCGTTGCGGTGTAGTCCTGATTGCGCGCGGCTCCGAAGATGGCGCCGAGGCTCGCGACCGCTGCGATCGAGCCGCCAGGATCGCCCTGCTCTGCGCGCGCCTTCATGTGGCGGCAGGCTTCGCGCATGGTCCAGATCATGCCGTCGAGATTGATCGACATGACACGGCGATAGTCCTCGCCGCCAATGTCGAGGAAGGACTTCCAGCGATTGGAGACGCCGGCATTGGCGAAGCAGGAATCAACGCGGCCAAACTCAGCCAGCGTAGCGTTGAAGCCGGCGACGACGTTGGCTTCGGTTGAAACATCGACGATGCAGGCGTTGACCTTCGTGCCGTGCGCCTTGAGCTGCTCCAGCGCCCGCGCATTCTTCTCCGCGTTCGTGCCCCAGATCTCGACGCTCGCGCCCGCCTGCGCCAACGCGTCCGCCATGCCAAGGCCAATGCCGCCATTGCCGCCGGTGACAAGCGCGACGCGGCCAGTGAGATCGAAGGGTTTGTAGGTCATAGTTGATCCTAACTCTCAAAGACCGACAGCGTCACTCCATCAAATAGGCCAGCACATACGACACTAAGCACCCATCGGGAGGCGAACCGCCGGCGCCACAGCCAACAATTCGCCGAAGGAACGCGCGGCGCTTCCCCGGCGCGGAAATGAAATAGGCGACGTCACTCCCGTCACGATCGCCGCCGCTCACGCTCACGCCCGCGGCGCGTAGCGCGGAAATCACAGCATCCCTATCGCCTTGCATCGGGAAGCGCACGACGATCTCTTGGACAGCTTCGATGTCGCCGTGGGCTACGACTTCAGCATGCCACTCCGATTCCAATCTGCCGGAGCGCGACAACGAGCCATCGGCGCGCACTTCGTCTGGCCCCGCGAGGCGCCAATGAACGTCGCGGAGAGCTCGCGCGACTTCATCCCAATCGTAGGGCGTTGGATCGCTCTCCGACGCCAGCGCATCCCTCAGTGTATGCGCGGCCAATACTTGGACCTCATGCGGCGTCGACTGGCCGTAAGCAGGCATCGCGAACAGGAGCGTGAGAGTGGCAATTAGAACGCGCATGCACCCACTATAGGAACGAATACGGGTCCACGTCGATCTGAACACGAACAGCGCTGGGCAACTTTACGCGAGCGGACCAGGCGGCGAGGAAGGCGCTGACGTCGACGCCGCGATTGGCGCGCACCAAGAAGCGGTGGCGATACATGCCACGGATAACGCTGAGCGGCGCGGGCGCTGGGCCCCAGAGA
Source organism: uncultured Terricaulis sp. (assembly GCA_964446305.1). Classification (GTDB taxonomy): domain Bacteria; phylum Pseudomonadota; class Alphaproteobacteria; order Caulobacterales; family Aquidulcibacteraceae; genus Vitreimonas. Next base: position 10,822 of record CAYUOC010000058.1, read on the forward strand.
TCGAGGCCCTCAACGTGCGGGGCTTTTTCGCCGAGCGCTTTCGCGGCTTCTGCGGCGATGCGTTCGTTCGGCGCGGAGACGATGACTGCGGCGAGGCGCCCATAAGGCGGCATGCCGGCGGCTTCGCGTTCGGCGACTTCGGCGGCGAAGAAGGCGTCGCGATCCTGCGCGGCGAGCGCCTGCATCACAGGTTCGTGCGGCGCGTAGGTTTGAATAAGCGCCCTGCCCGGCTTTTCGTGACGGCCGGCGCGACCAGCGACTTGGCTGACGAGTTGGAACGTGCGCTCACCGGCGCGGAGATCGCCGCCCTTCAAGCCGAGGTCCGCATCGACAACACCGACGAAGGTGAGGTTCGGAAAGTTGTGGCCTTTGGCGACGATCTGCGTGCCGATCAGAATGTCGATCTCGTTGTTCTCCATGCGCGCTACCAGATCGCGCACTGCGTCGCCGTTGGGCGTGGTGTCGGAGGAGAAGATTTCGATGCGCGCGTTCGGGAAGCTGTCGCGCACTTCCTCTTCGATGCGCTCAACGCCCGGGCCGATCGAGGTGAAGGCATCGACGGCTTTGCACTCGGGGCATTCTTTTGGCTTTGGGATCGAAAAGCCGGTGAGGTGGCAGACGAGGCGGCCGGAATAGCGATGCTCGACCAGCCATGAATCGCTATCGGGTGAGCGCATGCGATGGCCACAGGCGCGGCAGAGCGTGAGCGGCGCGTAGCCGCGGCGGTTCATGTAGAAGAGCGATTGCTCGCCGCGTTGCAGCGC
>CAYUOC010000058.1:11685-16280 GCA_964446305.1 uncultured Terricaulis sp.
TCACGCGCCTGATAGATGACGCCCTCCTCCTGCTTGTAGGACGGGTCGTGCTCTTCATCGATGACGATGAGGCGGAGGTTCGGATACGGCAGGAAAAGCGCTGAACGTGCGCCGACGATGAGCCGCGCGCGGCCGGCGGCGATTTCGCGCCAAGCGCGGCGGCGTGCTTTCGGTTGAATGGCGGAGTGCCACTCAACCGGCTTCACACCGAACCGTGCTTCGAAGCGGCTCATCGCGGCTTGCGTCAGCGCGATTTCGGGAAGCAGCACCAGCACTTGCGCGTTCGGCGCCTCTTTCAGCGCTTCGGCTGCGGCTTCGAGATAGACTTCCGTTTTACCCGAGCCGGTGACGCCATCGAGCAGCGCGACGTGGAACTTGCGCTCACGCACCGAGGCGCAGAGTTCTTCCGCCGCAGCGAGCTGGATGGCGGAGAGGTTCTTACCGGAGAGCGTGAGGTCCGGGTTCGGGAATGGCGGGTCTTCGCTGATTTCGAGCTTCACCAGCGCGCCGCAATCGACGAGGCCTTTGACGACGGCCGACGATGTTTCGGCGCGGCGCGCGAGTTCGGCGGCGCTGACCTGCTCCTTCGCCGCTTCTTCCATGACGCGGCGGCGGGCGTCTGTGAGTTTCGGCGGCTGCTCACCGCTCGGTGCGATCACCGTGTGAGTCGGCGGCGGGAAGAGCGCCTCGGGCGAGCGCACGACCATGCGCGAGAGATCGCCAGGCGGGCGGACGACATATTTCGCCGCCCACTCGACGAAGGCGCGGCTGATTTCCGGCACCGGCGTGCCGGGCAGCACTTCTTCGATGGCTTTCAGGTTCGCGGCGCCGGGATGATTGCGCTCGACGCCCCAGACAACGCCGCGCACAAGGCGCGGGCCGATCGGCGCGATGACATGCTGGCCAGGTTGGATCTGCAGCGACGACGGCGCGCGGTAATCGAATGGCTCGGGCAGCGGCAGCGGGAAGAGCACCGCGACCTTATCCTGCGTGTCGGCTTCGTACTCGCTGCCCTCCTCCGCCACGGCGAACAGCGGGCCGAGCGGGGGCGTGCTGCGCTTGCTCTTCAGCGCTTCCAAGGCGCGGCGGCGGGCGGTTGAGCTCATTGGCTCTGAATCTAGGGGTTCGGAGGATTCGGTGGAAGTGCGCGATGTGGCGGAGCTGTTACTGAACGGCTTTTTACTTTCCTTACTGACCGGTTCTTAGCCACGCCGCGCGACCCTGGCCTGCCCATGTTCGCGAAGCTGCTCTCCAGGCTCGTGCCTTTGCCGGCGACGGCGCACGACCATTTGTTCACGACGTTCGCGCCGGACGGCGCGCCGCCGTCCGTGCTCAATGCGATCTATCACCAGTATCGCGCGGCGATGCCGGATGAGGTCGTGCCGCCGCAGCATCTGCATTTCCGCGCTCTGGTCGACCGCATCATTGGCGCGAACTGGCGCAGGCTCGATGGCATTGAACTACGGCGGGTGAGTTCGGCCTATGTGACGTGCTTTGAGCGCGCCGAGGCGTTTGAGTTTCAGCTGGCGCTCTGGCGGGTCGATCCGGAGTTCAGGCGCGTGCTCAGCGAGACACGCGAGCGATTGATCGCCGAGCTTATTCCATTGGCGGCGGCGGAGAGCGCGCGGCGGGTTTACTTCTCACGCTGGAAGGAATGCCTCGCCGCGCCGCTCGACATCGAGGCGGACACCCTGTTGGGCCTGATCCAGCAGATGTCGCCGGACGACTGGCACGAGATCGCGTTGCACTGGGACTGGAATTCAGGAACGGTCGAGCTCGAATGGATCACCGGCCAGCGGAGTTGCGACCGGACGACCGCGATGTTCGTGCTTTGCGCGGGGGCGCCGGGCGAGGTCGCCACCCGGCGCATGCGCCAGGATGACGCCGACCATAGCGGCTTCGTGCGTGAGCTGGCCGCGCGGCTCGAAGGCGGCTTCTATCTGAACGCCGATTTCGGTTTGGACCTGCCGATGCGGCAACGGCTCGCGTTTGAGGCAGAGCTGGAGATCGCGCGCGCGACCGGCGTGAGCCCGTGGCAATTGCCGACCGAACTTCTAACGTATGACGGCAAGCGACCGCATCAGCCGAAGTACGCGGTGAGCGGCGGCCAGGCGCACTATCACTACGAGTACTGGCTGGAGCACATCGCGCCGCCGAAGCGTTAAGCGGACCTTAGCAGCGCGCGGCGCAGCATCGCGCACATGACGGCCGCCTCCGCCCTGCTCTCGCAATGGACCGCGCATCTGCGCGATGAGCGCCGTTTCTCGGACAATTCGGTTGCCGCGTATGAGCGCGATGTCGCGGCGTTCTTGGGTTTTCTGAGCGGACATTTGGGCGACGAGCCTGGCGCGAAGGATCTGGCTGAGCTGGAGCCACGCGATCTGCGTGCGTATTTAGCGTATCGCCGGCAAGGGCCGGACGCGCTGGGCGATCGCTCGATTTCGCGCGCTTTGGCGGCCATTCGCAGCTTCTATCGCTATCTCGAACGCCGGCACGGCGTGAAGAATGCACGGCTTTCGTTGGTGCGCGGGCCGAAGTTGAAACGTTCACTGCCGCGGCCAGTTTCCGAAGGCGCTGCACGCAACTTGATCGCGGAGGCCGCGAACGCCAACGCCGACGATTGGCAAGGCGCGCGCGATGCGGCGCTGCTTACGCTGCTCTACGCGGCCGGGCTGCGGATCAGCGAGGCGCTCTCGCTAACGGGCGGCGATCTGCCTTTGCCGGAGGTGCTGCGCGTGCACGGCAAGGGGGGCAAGGAGCGGGTTGTGCCGCTGCTTGCAGCGGCGCGACAGGCCGTGGCGCGCTATGTGGAATTGTGCCCTTACGCGATCGATGAGGATGCGCCGCTCTTCCGCGCGAGCCGTGGCGGAGCGTTCTCCCCGCGCATGGCTCAGGCTTTGATGGAGCGTTTGCGCATACGTCTCGGCCTGCCTTCGAGCGCGACTCCGCACGCTTTGCGGCATGCGTTCGCAACACATTTGCTCGCCAACGGCGCCGACCTGCGCGCCATCCAAGACCTGCTCGGACACGAATCGCTATCGACGACTCAGAGCTACACGAGCGTCGAAGCGCAAAAAATTTTGCAGGCCTATCGGCGCGCGCATCCGCGTTCGTGATCGTTTTTGTGCGCGCGCACTCCTCTGCGCGCCTTGAAAAATAAGGCGCGGAGAGAAATCGCATCGCGCTCTTCAGTAGAAAAAATCGAACGCGCAGAAAAATTCGCGCGAGTACTTGCAGAAACTACTTGCAAACCAAATTCAGCGAAAAAAATCACCGGAGAGTCAAACAACTCCCATCCAACCACGACCAAACAAAACCCAATGAGGAAATGACAATGGCTAAGAAAGTTAAGAAGGCCGCCGCCAAGAAGCCGGCGAAGAAGGTTGCGAAGAAGTCGGTCCGCAAGACCATGAAGCGCAAGACCGCGAAGAAGACCGCCAAGAAGCCGGCGAAGAAGACCGCCAAGAAGACGGTCCGCAAGGCTGCCAAGAAGCCGGCTCGCAAGGCCGCGAAGCGCAAGACCTCCAAGAAGGTTGCGCCGCCGGTCGCGATGTAAGTCCGAAAAGGGGGACGCGAAAGCGTCCCCCTTTTTCTTTCCGACGCTCACGAACCCAAGGATCTTGATGCGCTCTCCGGTTATTCGCTGCCCTCGCTCCCGCTACGAACACCGTCGACTTTCGCGCTATCAATTCAAACGACCGATCCTTTCTCGCTAAGCGCCCTCCCATCCCTCTCGACATCGATGCAGCGCGAACACCTTGACGTTAGCGGTTTGCTCATCTACTTTGCGTTTCAAAGTTGAAGTCTGGAGATGGCCATGACGCGCGACGACGTGATCGCGGATATCGCCTACGCGCGCACGCTGGCGGAGGAAGGCCGGCACGCGCCTTTGCTTGGCGGCCCCTACCTCTTGTTCTGGGGCGTCGTGAACGCGATCGCTTTCGGGACTCAGTTCGCGATCATCGAAGGCGCGCTACCGGCTGCCGGAGGCGCGGCGTACGCCGTGCTTTGGACGAGCTACGGCATCGTCGCGGCGATCGGGATGACGCTTCTGCGCATGCGCACGCGCGACAAGCCGGGTCTTACGACAATCGGCGCGCGGGCCGAGCGGGCGTTGTGGAGCGGCGCCGGGATTGCGGTGATCGCCGTGGTCATCGGCTCGATTGCGCGGATGATCATGACCGGCGACCAAACAGCGCCGAACGCCATCCTCGGCGCGGCGTTCGCGCTTTACGGGGCGGCCTTGTTCGGCACGGCTTTGCTGTCTGGGGAGACCTGGTTGCGTGGCTTTGGCTGGCTTTCCGTGGGTGTGGCGCTGAATTGCTGCCTGTTTGCCAATCAGAGCTGGGTTTATGTGATTGCGGCCGTCGGCAGCCTGCTGGCGCTTGGCGTGCCTGGCATCATCCTCCTGAAGCGCGAGCCCTCGGCAATCGTGTGAGCAAGTTCGACCACACCGAGATCGACGATGTGATCCACGGCCGCTTGCGGCTGGGGATCATGGCGTATCTCTCGACCGTCTCCCCTGCTCCGTTCGTGGAGCTGAAGGGGAAGGTCAACGCCACCGACGGCAATCTCTCGACGCATCTCTCCAAGCT
>CAYUOC010000058.1:16380-20502 GCA_964446305.1 uncultured Terricaulis sp.
GGGAGAGCAGGACGCGCTTCGGTCGAAGCTTCTAAAACTAAAATTGTGGGTCATGCCGAAGCGCGCCCTGCGCGGTTTGTTGGGCAAACCGGCGGAAGCTTGAGGCGTTCAGGGACATCCCAGGTGGCCATGCGTTTTCTGACAGGTGGGTTTGGGTAGTTCGATCAGTGCGGGACTTCTCCCCGCGCATTGCTGCCGCTCTCAACGGACCGATCACCCACGACGCTGGGTATCTGGCGATCTCTTAGCGCCTTGCTTCACGTTCCCGGCTAACGTGCAGGCGGAGCACCGTGTCTGGACCTCGGCTTCCTTTGCTTACCGAGCAGCGACTTCCTTCCTCGCGGACTTCCATCGCATCACGTTCAAACCGCGTCCCGATTGCGATTGGCTTGGTCGACCTTCGCCTCCCTAACCGAGACGGGCGCAGTATCGCATGGGATGGGAGCTGTTGGATTGATTTCGGCGCGGGCATTGGTGGCGCTTGGAAATTTGCCGCTAAGGTGTTGGATAGATTCGGGAGCGACGGCGATGATCGCACGCAGGACACTTGTGGCGGCGGTACTGGCGCTGGCGGCGTGTCAAACGGCGCCGGCCGCGGAGACACCGGCGGCTCTACGCGGTGACTATTTCGTCCTGAACTCGCAAGCGCTCGGGCGGCCGCTGCACATTCACGTCAGCCTGCCGGAAAATTACGCCAGCGAGACGCGCACTTATCCGACTGTGTACCTCACGGACGGCGACTCGCTCTTCCCGATGCTGGTGCCGACGCATCTGTTTCTGAGCTACGATGAACCGGTGCCACCGGCGATCATCGTCGGCATTGCTTACGGCACGTTCGGCGAAGGCAACATGCGCCGCGTCGACTACACCGCGCCTGGCCCGGATTTGCCGGGCGCAAACGCCGATGTGTATCAGCGCTTTCTGGCCGAAGAGCTGATCCCGGAGATCGAGCGGCGTTTCCGCTCGAATGAAGCGCGGCGGGTGCTTGTCGGCCAATCACGCGGGGCGAGTTTCGTGGTCTATTCGGCGATCACGGCGCCGGACCTGTTTTGGGGAAGGATCGCCAGCAACCCAGCCTTCGATTTCAATCGCGATGTTTATTTTGGACCGCCGGCGGCGTCGGTGCGCAGCGATCTGAGCCTCTTCGTCGCCAGCGGCTCACGCGATCGGCCCAATTTGCGCTCGGGTGCGCTGGAGTGGTTCGAGCACTGGAACGCCCGCCCGCAGCGCCCATGGCGATTGAACACCGTGACGATCGACGGCGGCACCCACGCCGCCGACATGGGCGAGGTTTATAGCGAGGCCATGGTGTGGCTCTTCCGCGATGAGCCGCGCTAAGCGGCCGCGAGCGCCCATCTGGCGACGCCGGGATATGGCGGGTCGCGGGTGTCGGTGAAGCCGTTCTTGGCGAGTGTGTTGGCGGCGTTTACGTCCTCGGCGTCCAAGTGCGCGATGACGCGCTTGGCGCCGTTGGCGAAGGCCCACGCCGCGAGAGTGCGGATAGTTTCGCCGCCATAGCCGCGGCCGCGGAATTCCGGCAACAGGCCGAAGGCGAGTTCGACATCGCCGGTGTCTTCGTCCGGGCGGCCGATGAGTGCGGCGATGCCGACGAGGCGCGGCGGCGCGCGTTCACCTTCGTTGGCGAGCAGCGCCCAGCCGTACCAGCCCTGCCCTTCGGGATCGTGCGCGAGGTTTTGTTCAGCCCAGGTGAGCGAGCCGGGTTCGAATGGCGCGGGCGGCCAGACCGGTTCGTGCGTCACCGCGATGGCGTTGAAGAAGGCGGTGCGGCTGGAGGCCTGCAAGGCGGCCAGGTCGCGATCAAGCGCAAGGAGCGCAATGCGCTCCGCAGTCAGTATCAACACGACCGATCTCCCCTCGTTCGCTTCGGAACTCAGGAGAAACCCAGAGACGCGCGGTTGCAAAGTTAGCGTTCGGCAATTTTCACAGGGCGTTGCTTACGCCGGCTCGGGTTCCTTCGGGCGGCTTTCGTGCAGCGCGGCCATGAAACCGAGAGAGATGATCGCGGGAATGATCGCGGCGAGCGCCCAGCCGGAGACGGCAAGGCCCGTGGCGGCGATCCAGCCGAGCGAGACGAAGACGCGGCTGACGTTGAGCGCGAGGCTGCCGCGGGTGCGGCGGCGGAATTCTTTGCGGTTGCCTGGCGTCTGATGCCAGATGGCGATCAGGCACGACGAGAGGATCGCGGCGCTGCCGCCGAGCAGCAGCCAGAAGCCCACCATTGGCGAGACAAAGATGAAAGCGCCGATCACGGGCGCCGAGAGCAGCAGGACAGAGGGCACGGCGGCGGCGGCGGCCTTGGCGTTGTCGACCTGATCGCGCGAGACCGGCGCGCTGGCGATGAGATCGGGTGCGTCTTCCGCCGAGACGGTGAGCCAAGCGAGGCTCGCGGCGAAGGATGTCACCAGCAGCACGAACGCCGATGAGAAGCCGGCGGCGGAGATGCGGTTGAACCCCTCCTCGCCGAGGCGCGAGCCGAACACGAAGAAGAGCGGCGCGAAATAAAGCAGCGGCAGCAGGATTTGCGACAGCAACAGCGGGTCACGGCGAAGCAAGCGCCATTCCTTGAAGACGAGCGTGGCGTTGAGTCCAGCGCGCATGCCGCGGGCGGCGCGGGTATTGCGCTTGCGGCGCTGGCCGAGGCCGGCGATCGCGGCGGCGTCGCGGGCGAAGCCGGAGGCGTACCACCATACGGCGAGCAGGAAGGCGCCGGCGGCGATGACAGCCCAGATCAGCAGATCGGCGTTGAGGCCGAAGGCGGCGCGGGCCGGAAGCGAGATGATGCTCTCTGGGTTGCCGACGATCGGGACCGCGGCGTTGAACACATCGATCATCGCGCGCGAATTGGACTCGTTCTCGGCGAAGCGCGGCACTTGGGTGGCGATGAAGAACGCCGCGCCGATGAGGCTGCCGAGGATTTGCGCGGCGATGCGCGTGTTCTTGGGGCCGATGAGCGCGAACAGAATGCGCGCGAGCACGAGCGCGATGGCGGTCGAGAACAGCGTCAGCAGCAGAATGGCGGGCGCGAAGCCGAGCCAGGCCCAACCGCCGAAGAACGGCAGCCACACGCACACGGCGGCAACGAGGATGAGGTAGAAGATCCCGACATTGATGGCGATGGCGCTCATGCGCACGAGAACGACGCGCCATAGCGGAACGGGCGAGGCCAGCAGCAGATCGAGATCGCCGCGCTGGTAGAGCGTTTCGGTGATGAGCATCAGCGCTTGGCTGAGCATCAGCGAAAACAGGATCGCCAACACGCCGCCGACGATGCCGAGACTCAGCACGTCCGGCGTCGGCGTGAGATCGGAGAGAATGCGCGCGACCCAGTAGCCGCCGAAACCGAGCGCGGCGGCCATGAATGAGTAGAAGAAGGCGCGGCGCCAATGGCGGCCTTTTCCGGTGGCGCGGAAGGCGCGCCAGGTCAGCAGCATTTCGTGGCGCAGCAGGAAGAGAACGCCGCCGGGGCCGAACATCAGGCGGCGCCCGCGCCGACGAGTTGGAGATAGACGTCTTCGAGCGTCGCGTCCGCCCGCCCTGCCCGGCCGCGCAATTCCGCGAGCGTGCCTTCGGCGAGGAGCTTGCCGCCTTGAATGATGCCGATGCGATCGGCGAGGCGTTCAGCGACGTCGAGGATGTGGGTGGTGAGGATGACGGTGCCGCCGGAGCGCGCGCGTTGTTGCAGCAGGTCTTTGACTTGGCGTGCGACGGCGGCGTCGAGGCCGGTGAGCGGCTCGTCGAGCATGAGCAATTTCGGATCGTGGATGAGCGCGCCGGCGAGCGCGGTCTTCTGCTTCATGCCGCGCGAGAAGCCTTCGGTGCGCTCGTCGCGATTGTCCCAGAGGCCGAGGAATTTGAGCAACTCTTCGGCGCGCGGCGCGGCGGTGGCCGCATCAACGCCCCAGAGGCCGGCGATGAATTCGAGATATTCCCAGGCGGTGAGCTTGTCGTAGAGCGCCGGTTCGTCGGGGAGCCACGCGAGTTGGCGTTTTGCGGCGATTGGATCGGCGAGCGCGTCCGTGCCGAAGACTTGGATCGAGCCTGAGTCTGGCTTCAGCAGGCCGGTGACCATGTCGAAGCGCAGCGCTTCCTCGAGCTGGCGCG
>CAYUOC010000058.1:20512-20674 GCA_964446305.1 uncultured Terricaulis sp.
CAGCAGGCCGGCGACCATGCGCAGCGTCGTCGTCTTGCCGGCGCCGTTGGGGCCGAGCAGCGCGTAAAGCTCGCCGGCGCGGATATCGAGATCGAGCGCGTCGACGGCGGTTTTCTCGCCGAACTTCTTGGTGAGCGCGCGGACGGAGAGTGCGTTGGTCAA
>CAYUOC010000059.1:0-20369 GCA_964446305.1 uncultured Terricaulis sp.
CAGGACTATAGTCACCAGGGACTATAGTCCCTATAGTGCGGCACCTCTGTAGGCCCCAGGCGCTATGACAATGTGCTTTGACTCGCTCAAAAACACGGGTTTGGGGACTCTGGCCAGGGTCCACGTCCGCCGCGGCGCAGTGGACGCCATCGTTCGAACTGGCGATCAGAAGCTAGGCATAGTGCGATGCGCCGATCTGGCCCGCCCTGACGATTGTCGCGCCCTCGAAACAATGCTCGTCGAGGGCCCATTCTCTTTCGCAGCACTGGTCTACGAACGTGCCGAAAAGTCCGTCTTCTACACAGAGATCGAGACCTACCATGTGAGCGAAGTATCGACGCTTATGGCCAAATTCGCCGCTGAAGCGGAGGCGGCAGCGTGAGCGGGTCAGACCTTGCCCGGCTGTTCGCCCGCGAGACCCCGCGTCTACGCCGGATGTTGCGGCGCTTCCGCGGTCGGGTTTCCTCCGACGATGTGATCCAGCAGGCGTTTGAGAACCTATGTGCACGGCCCTTTGTGACGCTGGAACGACCAGAGGCCTATCTCGCGCGCGCAGTGCGCAACGCGGCGTTAAACGAAGTTGCTCGCACTGCCCGGTCGCCGGTGGCGTTTCTTACCGGCGAAGCGCTTGAGCGATTGGCCGGGGCGGTGGACACTTCTTCGCCAGAAGACCTTCTCATCGCCCGCGAGCGGATCGCGCACATGCTGCGCGCGGTGGCGGCGTTGCCGGAGCGCGAGCGGCTGACGCTTTTGTGGTTTAAGCTTGGCGGGCTTTCACACCGTGAAATCGGGGTGCGTTTGGGCGTCTCGCATCGCAATGTCGCGCGCTACCTTGCCCGGGCCCTGGCGAAGTGCCATGCAGCGCTTGCCGCCTTCGAGACCGGCGAGCCCTGAACAGGCCATAAGCCCATGCAGACGCGGCGACCGACGCGGGCCGAACAGGAAGCCAGCGAATGGATCGTCCGCCTGGATGGTCCAGATGTGTCGCTCGCCGATCACAACGCCTTCCGCCGCTGGCTTGCCGCAAAACCGGAAAACCAGCCGGCCTATGAAGCGCTCGCACGGACCTGGGACCGGCTCGACCTGCTTAAAACGCTGGAGAACGACGGTGGGTTGGACCTTGCGGCGGAAGAGCTGGAACGCCGCCCGCTCGCGTCGCGGCGTGCGCTGCTGGCAGGTCTCGGAGTTGGGGCGGCGGGCATCGCCGGTTTTGCCGGCTACGCCGCTTTGGCGCCCTCGCCTGCTCTCGCTTACGAAACCGGCGTTGGCGAACAACAGACGCTGACGCTTAGCGACGGCACGAGCGTTGTCTTGAACGCAGCCAGCCGCATCGAAGTGTCGGTGAACGACGACCGGCGCTTGGCGCGCCTTGTCGCCGGCGAGGCGTTGTTCGACATCGCGCCAGGAGCGGGCTTGGCGTTTCACATCGAGACGCCCTTCGGCGAAGTCCGTGCACTCGCCGCAGCTGTGGTCGTCAAAATTCTCTCAGCCGGCGTCCGCGCAACCTTGATTGAAGGCGCGGCAATCGCCCAACGCGACAGCTTCCTGGGGCCCACACAACGCGTAGAGCTTGCACCCGCTACCGAAGTCGTCCTTGACCGAGGCGGAGTTGAGCAGCGGCCGGCGGAGGCCAACGTCATCACGCGCCGTGTGTCGTGGCGCAACGGCCTGCTCGCGTTCGACGGCGAGACCTTGCTGGAGGCTTCCGGCGATGTGGAACGGCAAACCGGCGTGCGCTTCGTCTTTGCCGAACCCGCGCTGGCTGAAATTCCGGTGGGCGGGCTTGTACAGGCCGGCGATCTTGACGCCTTCCTGCTCTTGCTGCGCGAGAATCTGGCCATCGAGGCCGTACGCGGCCGCGAAGGCGTGATCACGCTCAGCCGGGCCGAATAGCCACTCACGATCACTACTTTTCTCGCCGCCGCGCTGCGCAATCGGCTCATCCCGTTTGTCTCCCCTTTGAAGCCGCCGTCCTGAGAGCGGCAAAAGGGGGAACGGTCATGGGGATTGCGAAACGGCGCGCGCGGGGTCTGCGCGCTTTGTTGGCGACAGCGCTCGCCTCAACATCATGGCTAGCTCTGGGCGCAGCGGCCTTCGCACAGACCGCTCCGGCGAGCGTCGCCGAAGATCGCGTCGCCTACGACATCCCCGCACAGCCCCTGAGTTCGGCGCTCACCCAATTTGCCGCGCAATCGCGCCTGCAAATCCTCTTCTCGCAACAGGAGCTCAGTGGTCTCTCCGCGCCAGCGTTGCGCGGAACGTACACGCCCCGAGAGGCGCTGCGCCTGCTGCTCTCGCGCACCGAGTTGCGCGCCGAGATCGGCGCTGGCGGTGTCGTGCGTTTGGCCGGAGACCTCCCGCGCCCCCAGCGCCTGCGCGCTGAACAGCGCAGCGGTCAAGCTCCGCAGGCCAATGATCCGTCCGAGCGCGCGCGCGCGCAAGAGCAACGAACAGGCGAAGATGGTGTCGGCGAAGAAGAAATTGTCGTCACCGGAACGCGCATTCGCGGGTCGGCGCCCGTCGGTTCAAATTTGGTCACAGTCGATCGCGCAGAGATCGACCGAAGCGGCCTCTCCACCACAGAGGAAATCATGCGCACCTTGCCGCAAGTGTTTAGCGGCGGGTTCGCGCAACACATCTCCTTCCAGAACGGCAATATTGGCGGCGGGTCGGGTCTCAATCTACGCGGCCTAGGAGCGGACGCGACCCTGACGCTGGTGAATGGGCGGCGCCTTCCGGTCATGGGATTGCGTGGCAATTTCACCGACATATCGAGCATTCCGGCCAGCGCTATCGAGCGCATCGAAGTTTTGCCTGACAGTGCGTCGGCGATTTATGGCAGCGACGCGGTCGGAGGCGTCGTCAACTTCATCCTGCGACGCGACTTCGAGGGGGCGGAGTTTCGCGCCCGGACAGGCGCGGTCACAGACGGCGATCTCGAGGAAATGCGTTTCAGCGCCGCCGCCGGCGCGCGTTTGGGCGCGCTCCGCCTCTTTGGTGCCTATGAATTCTTTGACCGAACCGCGCTTCGGAACGCCGACCGCGCCTATCTGGCCGATAGCGATCTCACCGCGATGGGCGGGGCCAATTTCGACTCGCTGCGCTCCAACCCCACCACTTTGATCGTGAGCGGGCTGGGCGTTTTTGCCGTGCCCTTTGGCCAGGACGGGTCGAACCTGGCGCAGAGCGACCTCATCGCCGGCGCCGTGAACACCGCCAACGCCAACGAGGGTTTGGATGCACTGCCTGACTACAATCAGCACGCCGCCTTCTTGAGCGCCGAATTCGACCTTGCACCCGACGCTACGCTCTTCGCCGACGCCCGCTACGCGCGTCGAAGCTTTCTGTCGGCGAACGCACACGTCACACAACGCATCACCATACCGGCTAGCAATGCGTTCAGAGCGCAGAACGCTCTCTTCCCCGGCCGCACGGTCCAGGCCGATTACGACTTCTATCGCGACCTGGGTCCCCGCCTGGAAGACGGCGAAACCGAGACGCTCGACTTAGCAGCGCGTCTTCGCTGGGATGTCGGTGATCGCTGGCAAATCGAGCCTCTGCTCAGCTACGCACGCGTGGCGAGCGATCACGTTAGACGTAATCTCGTGAACGTCCCGGCCTTAAACGCGGCCCTTGCAAGCGCCGACCCCAACGTCGCCTTCAATCCGTTTGGCGATGGCTCGTTCACGAATCCAGCGACCATCGCGTCCATTCGCGGCTTCGGGCAAAGCAACCTCGTCTCCGAAACTTGGTCAGTTTCCGTCAAAGCCGATGGACCGCTGTTCAGGCTGCCGGCCGGGGAAGCGCGGCTGGCGCTGGGCGCTGACTATCGGCACGAATTCTTCGGTATCGACGAAGTAAGCTTCACCACGACGGCGGCGCCGAGCCCATCGACATCGAGCAAGAACGACCGCAACGTCGAAGCGGCGTTCGCGGAACTCTTGATCCCGCTCTTCGGTGAAAGCGCCCCGCCGCTAATTGGCGAGCGTGTGGATCTGTCGCTCGCAGGACGTTTCGAGCGCTACAGCGATTTCGGTGAAACCTTCAACCCGAAGCTGGGCCTGCGATGGGACCTTACCGATGCACTGAGCCTGCGCGGCTCTTACGGCCGCTCATTCCGGGCGCCCAACCTCTCTGACCTCGATCCCGACGGCACGCTGGCCCGCCGACAGGTGCGGGGTCTCAATATCACCGACACGGGCGCACCCAGCGGACGCAGCAACATACTTTTGGTCCTCGGCGCCAACCCGGACCTGCAGGAACAACGCGCGGAGAGTTGGTCAGCAGGCCTTACCTATGCGCCGCCAGCTTCGGGACTGCGCGCCGATCTCACCTATTTCGACGTCCAGTTTTCCGACCGCATCGCAAGCATCACCAACATCGCCGCCGCACTCAATCCGGCGTCCGAATTCGCCTCGCTGATCGACCGCAGTCCCGACCCCGCGCAGGTCGCCGCCCTATTGGCCGAGGCCCAGGCGCTCGGCACCAGCGGGGGCTTCAGCGCAGGCGACATCAGCGTGATCGTCGACGCCCGCGCCACCAATCTCGCACTCACCGATGTGCGCGGCATGGATCTAGGCCTGTCCTACCGCGCCCAGTTCGGCGCCGGTGAACTCATACTGCGCGCGGATGCAACCTATCTGTTCGACTTCCTGCGCGCCGCTTCGCCGCTGGCCAGCCCGGTCAACGTCGTCGACACGGTCGGAAACCCTGTCGACCTCCGAGCCAGATTAGGCGCCACCTGGCGCACGGGGCGCTTCAACGCATCGGCGTTTGCCAATTACACGGACGCCTTCGACGATAATCTGAGTTCGCCGCAGCGCCGCGTCGAGTCTTGGACCACGATCGATCTCAATCTTGGCTGGCGGTTTTCGCCGCCGGACTCCGAGCGCGGCGCCGAACTGTCCTTGTCGATCATCAACGCCTTCGATGAAGACCCGCCGTTCGTCAACAATGCCGCGGGCGTTGGCTACGATCCGAGCAACGCCGATCCGCTCGGACGCTTTGTGGCGCTCGAACTGAAAACGCGGTTCTAAGTCGTGCTGGCTTGGGCTGCGGCGGCGGCACTCTCCTGCATGCCGCTCCACGCCGATCCTGCCACTACGGTCGGCGCCCGCGAACTCATCGGGCTGCGTGATGTCTCGGGCCTGAGCCTTTCGCCCGACGGTAGCGGCGCCGTCTATCAGCTCCAGCAAGCTGACTTGGCGCGCGACGGATATCGCTCGCTCTGGTGTCACATAGATCTCGACACCGGCCGCATCCGCGAATTGGGCGATGCCGGCGACATCGCGATGCCGGTCTTGGCCGGACTGGGACGGCGCACCGGCATGTGGATGACGCTTCAGCCGCGCTGGCGTCCCGACGGGCGCGCCTTGGCGATGCTGGCGCGGCGCGGCGATCAGACCTTCGCCCAAGTGTGCACGCTCGGCCGCACCGGCTGCCGCACGCTGGCAATCGACGGCGACATTCAGGATTTCATCTGGAGCGAAGATGGCGCCGGACTCATTGTTTCCAGCACTCGCTCGACCTCAGAGCTCAGTACCGCACGCGCTGCCGAAGCCGACACAGGCTTTCACTTCGACGACCGCTTCGATGTGTTTCATGCGCTCACACCAATGCGCGGCTTTCAGTCGGCGCCAGAGCTTCATTTCGTCGACGCCGTGAGCGGACGCGTGCGCCCAGTGCACGCCGAGGAGATCGAGCGCTTTCGCTCCGGCCGCCGCAACGCCATCTCCACCACCATGGGCGCCGGTCGCAGCGCGACCGTGTTCGCCGCCGCACCGGTCGAACGCCCTCCTTTCTTGCGCGATCTCGATGTTCGCGACTTCATAAGGCTCGGCGCGAGGGGCGCGGCTTGGACCGCGCCGGCCCGCACCGACGCCTCCGGCAGCGCGCCTCCGCTTGCGCTGTTCGCCTCACGAGACGCAAGCCAGGTGCGTTGCTCGGCCCCAGAGTGCGAGGGCTATATCGTCGAAATCGCCGCGCGCGATGAGGACACCATCCTCTTCATCCGGCGCGAGGGCTGGGGGTTTGGCGCGCACGGGGTCTATCTGTGGGACCTCGCTGCCAACAGTGTGCGGCCCATTCTTGTCAGCGAGAACGTCATTCGCGTCTGCACACCCCGGCGCACAAACACGATCTGCCTATTTGAAGGACCAACGAGCCCGCGCCGCATCGTGGCGCTCGACTATGCCAGCGGGGCGCTGCGCACGCTGGTCGATCCGAACCCGGACCTACCGCAAGCCGCCTTCGCGCCAGCGCGGCGCATAGAGTGGACAAGCCCGCTGGGCGACCAGGTGTTTGGCTACGTGCTCACTCCACCCGATCGCGCCGGCCCCAATCCGCTGATCGTCGTGCAGTATCGTGCAACGGGGTTCTTGCGTGGCGGCGTCGGCGATGAATATCCCATCCAGGCCTTTGTTCGCGCCGGCTTTGCCGTCTTGGCGCTCGAACGGCCCGATCCATTCGCGCTGCGCGCGTTCGTTCGCGACGCCGACGAAATCGACCGCCGCGAATGGGAAGCGTTCTCTGAACGCCGACGCACGCTGGCCGCGCTCACATCCGGCATTGAGCACTTGGCCGCGATGGGCCTCGCAGATCCAGAGCGCGTCGGCGTCACCGGTCTGAGCGACGGGGCCGAAACCGCCGTCTTCGGGCTTATCCATTGCGATTGCATCGCCGCCGCCGCTATCAGCAGCGGCGTTCACGATCCGATGTCGTACTATCTCACCTCTGACCGTCAGCGTGCGGCCATGCGCGCCAACGGCCGCGCGCCTTCGGAGGAGGCGTTCTGGAACCAGATGTCTTTGTCGCGCAACGCTGAAGGCGTGAACGCGCCCATCCTGGCTCAAGTCGCCGACCGTGAAGCGCTCTTCATGCTGCAGGCGCATCGCACCTTCGCCGATCTCGGCAAGCCCTTCGACGTCTATATTTTTCCGGACGAGTACCATGTGAAATGGCGCCCGCGTCATCGCCTGGCCATCTATCAGCGCAGCCTCAGATGGTTTCGGTTTTGGCTGCTTGGCGAGCAAGACAGCGCTCCTGCCTTCGCTGACGAGTATGCGCGCTGGCGCGCTTGGCGCGACGCGTCATCTGGCGCTGAGGCCCTTGGGCAGGTTGCGCAACCAAGCCTCAACGCTCAACAAACCGACAATCCGCGGTAGAATGCTGGAGTCGCGCAACACGCCCGCTTCGCTCAACATGGCAGATAACACTTGCGACCGCACCAGCCCATGCCCTTCCAAGGCGCCATCCAGCAAGTAGCCGCGAATGAACTGGAGCTGGCCCAGCAAGATCTCCGCTAGATAGCCGCTGGTCTGTCCCTTCGAGCGGCGCTGGAGCACCAGCGGCGCTATGCGCGCGGAAAACAAGTCCCGCACCAAACCGCGGTCCCTACCGCCCGGAGACAACACGAAGGTGGGCAATCTCAGGCACGCCTCGATGACCGGCTGAGACACCAAGGGATAGATGTAGTCCGCGTGGGCGCGCCAATCGAAATAATTGAGCCGGTCTTCGATCAACGCGATGTGCAAGCGCTTTCCGGGCGGGAGGCTTGGTGTTCGTTCTTCCGCGTCAGGAAGCAGGTCGATCACCTTTTCGGTCAGGTACATCGGATACTGCGCTGCCGAAGGCGGCGTACGTGCGAGCGCTTGCCGGCACGCTCCGAGAGCCGAACCCAGAAACGGCGCGCCGGTCTCGGCAGCGTGGGACCAGCACCGACGCCAGAATCTCAATCCCGGACCGCGGGTCAGGAGGAGATCGATCAAAACATCGTCGCGCAAGGTGCGGAAGAAGACATTGTCCCCGCCGCGTCCGGAGAGAATTACGGCAAGGCCGTGCTCTGCGGCGAAAGCGGCCTCGACTTCGTCGGTTTCACCATCAGCAAGCCAAAGCGGAGGATTGAGGGTGGGCTTTGTGCGCACCGCCGCCTGCAAGTCGACGCGGCAGGGATCGCGGCGAACCTCCATAAGCGATACGCCCGCCCATTTGGCGGCCGCGCGCGCATAAGCGCGCTCATCACCCTCGCCGCTAGGAGTTGCGAAATTGATGGCGAACACAGACGCTGGATTGGGCAGGCAAGCCAACACGACACTGGAATCGAGACCGCCCGAAAGCCGCAATCCCATCCGCGGCGCACGCTGAGACCAGCCGGCGCATACGGTTTCCAATGCATCTCGCAGCAGCGACTTAGCCTCGCGCCCTTCAAGCATGTCTTGAGCTATGCTTTCGGGGCGCCAAATCTGCTCGATGCTCAGGCGCGATTGGCCAACGCGCGCTACCGCGCCCGGCCGCAGCTCCACTACTCCCGCGACCGCCGTGCGTTCGCTCGTGGCGCGGTTATTGGCCAGTCTGAGCGCGACATATCCCCAATCGATCGACCCATCCTCAAGTCCTATTAGCTCTGCGTCTTCGCCATTGGAGAAGAAAGCGAACGCGTTGCCACGCCGCGCGACGTAGCACGGCAACGCCCCAGAGGGGTCGCGTGCAACAAACACACAAGCGTTGTTTACGTCGCGCAGGAAACACACATACCTACCCCACACCCGCGCAAACGCATCGGCGCCGCGGCTTGCGATCAGAGCCGTCTCGGAAAGATCACTCGCACTAGCGCGCCCACGCCCAGCGAACACGGCGCCCACGAACGCGACGTTCTCTCCAACGATGAGGCCGCCCTCGGCGCCACTTCGGTGAAGCGCTTCCAGCACAAACAAGCCAGGCGCCTCCTTTGAGCACTGCCATTCGCCACACCTTCCCCGTAGCGTAGTCACGATGTCACCGGCATCCTTGGAGGCGATGTCCGAGCGATGGTTCCAAACCAAGGCGATAAACCGGTTCATGTTCAGACGACCATGATCGGCCGGTAGGCCCGCGCATGATCGGCGCTATCATTGAGCACCCGATCGCCGAGCTGAGCCCAGCAATGCGCGGCGAAGGGCGCGCCCTTGACGGCGAAGACCCAATCCACGGCCGCGCCCGCGGGTCCCAGATAAAGCAGCAGCGCCAAGGTCTCCCGCAGGCACGCATTGCGGGCATTCGTCAGCGGGCGACTTCCCGCAAACGTCGCCGCCGTGGCCACGATGCGTTCATCTGAGGCCGCGCCGCCACGGCGCCGGTTGCGGCGCGTGTCCACGACCGCGCTAATGTGTCTACGCCGTAGAAGCATGGCTGCGCGCCAGCGACAGAGTGCGGCGTGAGGCAAACACAGAAGGGACGTTCGAGCCGGCGCGATGTCGCGAACCGGTTCCGGCGACGCTTCAAACGCAAGAGGACGCCCCTCGCCCGACGCCACAACCCCGGCCGCGCGCAATCCGGCCACCACTTCGTCGGTCAGCGCTCCCCGCTTGAGCTCTTCGGCAAGGTGACCGGAAAGCGCGCGCGGCAGTGCGAAGTATCGGTCGCCATCCAGATCGAGAAACACGATCATGCCGTCGGCGTGCGCCATGAACACACCGGCGCGCAGTTTGATGTCGCAGGTCCGCACAGGTCACATCAGCGGATCGCGATCCTCCATGAGGTGCTCCGCACCGCCTTGCGTCTCTTCCGACACGGCGCCTAGTTCGATTACATTGAACTCGGTCATGAAACTTCTCCATTGATCTTTCGCATCTCATCCGTCGTCGTGCGATAGCGCGCGGCATCATTGGATCCCGCACGCTATCGCTTGCCGCGGTCAGAAGAGCGGTTCGCGGTCTTCGATTTCGGTTTCCACGCCGCCATGGGTTTGTTCGGACACGGCGCCGAGATCGATCAGGTCGTCACGGGTGTCTTGCATGATTTCCTCCATCGGGTGTTGGTTCATCACCCGTGGAGAGCCTGCCCCGGCGCTGCGTGATCACCCAGCCGATAAGAATGAAGATCACGTCGGAGATCAGCGCCGGCCGCCATTGTTGGGCAGGGCTCTGAGCGCGGCCTGCCGGCGCAAGAGGCCGGCCTTCTCGCTGCGGCGGCGGTGGAAGCTTGCGATCACGGTCTTGGCGCGCCGGCCCCGTTCGGCGATCGCGGCGGCCAAGTTTTCAAGTTCGGCTTCGATGTCGTCCAGCACTTCCGCTTCAACCATGCGCGCGGCTTGGAGACGCTCATCGGCGCTCAGCGCGGCGCGTTTCAGATCTTCGCTGGCGTCTTTCTCGAGCGCGCGCATCATTGCCCATACCGCCTGCTCATAAGGCTGGGTGCGCGCGATGCGCTTGGATTCGCTTCCCGATACGCGGGCGGGAAGCGTCAGCACCATTAAGTCTCCGCGCCATTGATAAAGCTCGGCCAATTCAGGTTCCGACCAGAGCGCGACTTCATAGCCCCCGTTCGGCGTGCGGCGGGCCAGACGCTCGAACGCCAGCATGGCGAGCGCCTGGCGCACCGGCATGGAACTAAGGCCAAGCCGCTGCGCCAGCGCGTCGACCTCAAGGCGCGTGCGCACGCCAAGCTCGCCGCTCAGAATGAGCGCTTTGATCTCCTGATGCGCGCGCTCGACGGCGGTGGCGTCCTGCGCCATCTCTAGCTCGCGGCGACAAGCGCCCTCAGTTCGGCGGCGATGTGATCGGGCAACGCGTCGACATGAGGAACCGGATCCGACTCGTCGCGCAGGCGCCGAATCGGGTCCTGCCCGTCAACGCCGCCGAGATTGGGTTTGTGCATCTGATAGCCGATCAGCCGTTGCAGCGGTTCGGGAAACGACCGTGCGACGTCGCGCGGATAGGTCAAGAACTGGTTCTCGTAGGTTTTGAGCCAGCCCAGGCAATAGCTGACGATGACGCCGGTGCGTGAGCTGTCTAAGCGATTGGCGCCGGCGCCATGGGTCAGCGATCCTAGAAAGAGACACGCCGATCCTCGCGGCATCACAGCGGCGATGCTCGCGTCCGCATCCGCGTTGCGATCCAGTTCGGTTCGGTGCGACCCCGGCCAGAGCCTGGTCGCGCCGTTCTCTTCGGTGAAATCGTCGACCGCCCACATCACGTTCAAGAGCCAATGGCGCCCCTGCGTATCGGCGGGCCACATCTCCTCATCGCGATGCGGCGCCTGCGCGCGTTCGCCCGGATGCACGCGCGTCGCTTGGGTCAGATTGAGCTGGATGCAGTCGCAGTGCGGTTTGAGCAGCGCTTCCGCGATGGCGAGGATGCGCGGGTGCTGCACCAGCTGCTGCATGATCGGCGCTTTCGACAAGAGCCCGCCGACCCGGGTCGTGCGCCAGCCGTAGAAATCGCCCTGACAGCGCGGGGTCGCCTCAAGCCAGGGCGCCAATTGGGCGGCGAGCATGTCCGTCTCGTGCGCGGGCAAGAGGTCTTTCACAATGAGATAACCGTCGCGCTCCAGAGCGACGATATCCGCTTCGATCGGTAGCAACGATGAAGGCTCACGGGCCTGATGGGCGCCCAACATGTCGATTCTCCTTCGATTGATTGCGCGCATCATGCCGCGCGGGCGAGATCGCCGGCGCTGTAGCGTGTGAGCGGAAGAGCAAGGCCATGCAGCGCGCGCACGCGCGCTAGGCCCGCGGCCGAAACCTCGGCGATGTGCGCTGAAGCCTTCTCGCGTCCCACGCGCTGCGCCGGACCAAGCGCGGTGACGTCCCAACCGGCTTTCGCCGCCCGCGGCGCGAGCGCTGCGCTCGCGACATAAGTGACCTTCTGAAGACCAAAGAGGAGCCCGGTCTCGAGAATGGCGGCGATCATGCGCATCAAAAGCGTCTGCCGCGCCGCACCCTTGGGCGTGCTTGGCGCCGGGCAAAAGCGCGAGGCCTCCCAGATCTCCGGCGCTCTCGGCACACCGTTGGTGCAGAGCTGGGGAAACACGTCGCCCAGGAGATGCGAGCCCGTTGACGGCGTCAGCCGCGCCGATTGTACCAGCGCGCCCGAGCCTGCTTCGATCTCGATGAGATAGATAGTTTGAGCGCTGTCATAGGCGTCGATCTCAAGGCCCGCGTGCGTTGCAAGCCGCCAGCCCATTTCATCGACAAAAAGCTTGCGGCGCTGACGGTGCATCTCCGTCAGCTGGTGGTGGAAACCGCGCCGGTTGTCTTCGGTGATGATGTGAATCATGGGGCTCGCCTCCTCGTCAGAGGACGCGAAGCTTGCGTTGAGCGAGCGCAGAGACCCTATTGGGCGTGCTCACCCAATTGACACAGGCTTGAGCGTGATTCGTTCTTCAGTCTGACAGATCGGTCATAGTGAGGAGGCCATGGATAATGGCCAGCGCCACCGCCTGAGTGCGGTGCGAGACGCCAAACTTGCGGCGCGCGCTCTCGATCGTGTGCTCGACCGTCCTTGGCGAGATCCCCAGGATGGCGCCGATAGCGAAGTCGCTCTTACCGTGCGCGGCCAGCGCCAAACACTCGCGTTGCCGTTTGGAGAGAATGGGCGGCGGCCTTACTTCAGCGCCGGCGCGCAGGCGTGCTTCTTCGTGCGCGTGCAAGGCGATGAAATGAAGATCGGGGACAAGCAGCGGATCAATTCCGTCCATGCCAGGGACGATCGAACATGAGGCTGGCAGCGCGCCTGGCGAATGAATGGGAATGGTCATGCCGTGCGCAACCCCGCATGCCTCGGCCTCGGCGACGATGCGCTTTTGATCGTGCGCCAAATCATAATTGGCCAGCATCTCGTTCCACCAGAACGAGCGCGCCGCCCAACCAGCGGCCCAGAACACCGGATCGCGGCGCGCATAATCCCGCTCGGAGAACCGCTCCACCCAGACTTTCGGATAATTGACGAACATCACCGCGCCCTTGGGCGGCTTCAACGGATCGACATGCGAGGAGAGCGCCACGAAAGCGATTCCGCAGGCGGACATCTCCGCAAACAAGAGCGCGCCGATCGCTTCCACACTCGCGGCCGCCCGACACTTTTCCACAAACTCAATCGTCGCCGTGACCTTGCGCATAGGCCTTGGCCAACTCCTTTCCTGCCTCCCCTCACACGGCCCGCGATAGACCTGGCGCCCAGCCGAACCAGCCTAAACCAAGCCTCAATCCCCGCCAGCGCATTCGCCAATCGAAGGTTGAGGTATAGCGGTGTCAGCAGCGCTTTTGCTCAGGGGACCGGGCCCGCGCGCGCGTCCAGCCGCCATTGCCCCGCGCGGCCGGCCGCGTCGAGGGACGCTGGCGCTCTGAAGCCCTCGACCCGGCCGCCCTGAGGCGCGGGGCGAGAGAGCAAGGCCGCGCACGCGGCCCCGGCCTCCCGTTCTGGCGCCGGGCGCACAAGCCCCAGGGGCAATCCCCATGACCACAGAAATCCTCGACACCAGGCGTGAAGATGCGCGCGCGTGTTTCGTGCCGATCTCCAAACTCACCATCCATCCCGGCAATGTCCGCCGCACCGATAAGCGCGCCGACGTTGAAGCGCTCGCCGCCTCGATCGCGGCGCATGGCCTGTTGCAGAACCTGTCGGTGGTGCGCAGCGAGGACGGGCGCTACGCCGTCGTCGCCGGCGCGCGCAGATTGGCCGCGCTCCGGCTTTTGGCCAAGCAGGGCAGAATCGCCCGCGACTTTCCCGCCCCCTGCACCATTGTCGAAGCGAGCCTCGGCGCCGAGGCCTCGCTCGCCGAGAACGTGCAGCGCGTCGCCATGAACGCCATGGATGAGATGGAAGCCTTCGCCGGCCTCGTCGATGACGGCATGAGCGTGGAGGAGGTCGCGGCCCGCTTTGGCGTCAGCGTCCGCCACGTCGAACAACGCATGGCGCTTGGACGTCTCTCGCCCAAGCTGCGCGCCGCCTACCGGAAAGAGGAAATCACCCTCGACGTAGCCCGCGCCTTCTGCCTGACCGACGACATCGAAGCCCAGGAGCGGCTCTTCAAACAATTCGGCAAGCCGATCACGCATGCGGCGAGCGTGCGCGCTGCGCTTGCCGGCGGGCGCATCCCGGCCACCGACAAGCTCGCCCGCTTCGTCGGCATCGAGACTTATGAGGCCGCAGGCGGACGGCTCATGCGCGACCTCTTCGAAGACAGTGTCGCTTTCCTTGAAGACGGCGACATCTTGCAGCGTCTGGCCAGCGAGCGGATGGAAACGCTACGCCAAGACCTCGTCGGCGAAGGCTGGGGCTGGGCCGAGGTTCAGTTCTCGCACGGCCAGATCGGAGGTTGCGCGTCCGAGCGCTTGCGCCCCGTTTCACGTCCACTGTCGGATGAAGAACACGCCGCGGCGCGCGGTCTCGAAGCCGAGATCGAGGCGCTCGATCAGCAATTGGAGACTGCGGAGGACGATGACGCGCTCTGGCGGAAACGCGACGAAGCGGAAGCCAAGCTCGACGTTCTGCGGCAATCAACACAAGCGTTCGATCCCGATCTCATGACCCATGCCGGCGCGGTCATCGCCATCGATCACACCGGCGCGCCGGTCATCACGCGCGGGCTCATCAAACGCGCCGACGCGAAGACCGTGCGCAAGCTGCAGAAGGCGGCCGAGGCGGTGGCGGACGAGGAGAGCGGCGCGGACGCCACTGAGGACATTGCAACGCCGGCAAGTCCGCGACTGCCGAAGACGTTGATCGAAGAGATCACTAAAGCCCGCACGCGCGCGATCAGAGATCTTCTGGCAAAGACGCCGCACGTCGCCCTCGCTTTGGTGGTGCACACGCTGCAGCAGCGCAGCGCCGCTTCTGTGGCAGTCCCAGGTGTCGAGATCGTAAGTCACCCGGTCGGATATGAAGACGCCGACGCCTTCGAGCGTCGCCGCATCGCATTGTCCGAAGCCGCCCTGAACGAAGACCTCGCGGCGCTGATCGCCGCGCCAGACGCTCTACTCTGCGACAAGCTTGCGGTGTTCGCAGCCGAGACACTCGACTTCGCCCATCAAGGCGCCTCGATCCAGGACAGCAAGCTGCAAGCCATGAGCGATGCGCTCGCCTCCGCGCTCGACCTCGACATGCGCCGCTATTGGGATGCTGACAGCGACTTCTGGGAGCGCGCCCCCAAGGCCTTCATCATCGAGGCGCTCGCGGGCGCGGCGCCGATCGCGGAAATGTCGGAAGCAGCGCGCAAAGTGCGTCTCGCCGCATTGGCCAAGCTGAAGAAGGCCGAGCTTGCGCGCATGGCCGCCAAGACCCTGCAATCGTCGGGGTGGCTGCCGGACGAATTGATCACGCCGCCAAGGGCCGGCGCGTTGGCGCTCACCCCGCGCGGCGAAGCCGCCGCCGGCGGCGCCGCGGCAGACGCCGCCTAAGCGCGCTTCCCTCTCTTTTACTTCGCGCCGCCGGTAGCTCCGGCGGCGCTCTTGTTTCCGGAGCTTGCAATGAAGGACTCATCTCATCCCGCGCGCCGCGATGTGGCCGCGGACATCACCGCGAAGATCCTGGCCGAACTCGACGCCGGCGTGATGCCATGGCGCAAGCCCTGGGATGGCGCCCGCACCGGTCTGGCGCTGCCGCGCCGCGTCACCGGCGAGACCTACAGAGGCGTCAACGTCATCCTCTTATGGTGCGCCGCCGCTGAGCGCGGCTATCGCTCGCCCTATTGGCTCACGTTCAAACAAGCGGTGAAGCTGGGCGCCCACGTCCGCAAAGGTGAGCGGGGCGAGATCGTCGTCTATTATGGTCAAGGCGTGCGGACGCGCCTCGATGAAGCCGGCGCCGAGATCGAGGACCCGTTCCGCTTCCTCAAGAGCTACGTCGTCTTCTCCGCCGATCAGATCGACAATCTGCCGGCCCGTTTCTTCCCTGAGCCCGTCACTGGCATGCTTGCGAACGCAGAGCACGAAGCCTGGTTCGCGAAACTGGAGATTGCGCGCATGCTCACGCGCGACCTGGCCTGCTACATCCCCAGCAAGGACGTGATCGGCATGCCGCCGGTGGCGGCGTTCGACACCGGCGACGACTATGCCGCCACGCTCAATCACGAGAGCGTGCACGCCACCATAGCGCCGCACCGCGTCGGTCGCGACATGGGCAAGAAATTCAGCCAACATGCGATTGCCGCCGAAGAGCTGGTCGCGTTATCTTGACAGTCTGTCCCTGGACAGATCGCAGCGACTCGGCGGCTGATCTCTTCGCTCTGCACTGATGTGCCAGGTGCACTTCAAGGCGGCCGACGCGCCCGTCACGAGGCTGGCGGCGGACGCCTTGGAGGGCGCCTGGCGGCAAGAGACTGAGACGGTTGGTTCAAGCTCCGGGAGGGGGTCCGGGGGAGGGTTTGCAAATGACCGGCGGTGGATATGTGGACAAGCTGTGAGCAATGATCACGCTGCAAGAGAGACGTACGCGCGGCGATCGTCACGTTCCCATCATTCTCAAAGACGGCGCCCTCTACGACGCCGCGCTGGACCGTTTTCTTTGCGACCTGCCGGCCAATGGCGCCCGTTCGCGCCACACACTGCGCGCCTATGGCTATGACGTCATGGTCTGGGCGCGGTTTCTTGATGAGGCGCGCGGCAAGACGATCTGGCGTGCTGATCGTGATGACGTTGCGGCCTATCATCGGGCGCGGCGGCGTTGCGCCGTGCAGGAGCGCATTTCCGCCTCGTCCTGGAATCGCGCGATCGCTTCGCTCGACAAGCTCTATGGCTGGGCGCTCGATGAAGCGCTCATCAAGACGAGCCCGTTCAGACATCGCACGGTCTGGCGACGTGGTCGTGGCGGACGATCCGGCCATGCGGCGGCGCGCAATTCATCCTATGAGGCTGCGCCCAAGCGTGCCGACATTGCGCTCGTCACCATGCCCGAGTTTCGGCGCTTCTGCGATGTCGGTTTGCGCGGGTTCACCGCCGACGGCGATTTCCGCCCTGGCGCCCGCGATCGCAATGGCGCCCGCAATGCGCTGTTCGCCGAGCTGCTTTTCAGCACCGGCCTCAGACTTGAGGAGGCTTCATCCCTGCTCGCCATGGAGATCGAGCCGCCGCCAAAGCGCGGGCCCGCGCGATTGCGATTGGGGACGCGTCTCACCAAGGGCGACAAGGGCCGCACCATTATCATCCCGCGCTCGATTGTCGTCGCGCTTCGGCAATATATCGAGCTTGAGCGCGCTATTGCGGTCGCCGCCTTCCGCGCGCGCGAGGGTTGGCATTCGATCGACCCGATTTTTTGCCGCCCATCGTCTCGCTCGCACGCGCTGATGACGGCGCGCCGCGGTGAGCGGCTGGCGCTGGACGAGCTGACGCCTGAGGAGCGCCAGCGCATCGTTCTCGTCGATGCACGCGGGCGTCCAATTGAGCCCGCGGCGCTTTGGCTGTCGGAGATCGGGCTGCCCGTGGCGCCCAATTCCTGGGAGAAGGTGTTCGAGCGGGCAAGCCGCCGTTGCGCGGCGGCAAAGCTTCGCATCAAAGTGACGCCGCATCAGCTCAGGCACGCCTTCGCCGTGCACATGCTGGCGATGTTGATCCGCAAGACGATCGCTGAGGCGGACTCTGATGAGCGCGATCCTTCATCGGCCGCCTATCGTCGCTTGCTCGGCGATCCGCTGCACACGGTGCAACGACTCCTTGGCCATGCGAGCATCGAGACGACCTACATCTATCTCGATCATTTGGCCGGGCTGCAGGATACCGTGGACCAGGCTGTCGAAGAGCTGCTTGGCCCATCCGTACGTGCCGCGGCGTGACGCGCCCGCGCAAAGGCCGACGCGTCGCCTTCGCCAAGGACGACACAGCGCCGTCGCAGGACGACAAGATCGCCGGTCTTCGCTTCACCATTGAGCCGGCGCACGGCGGCTCGGTGGTGCTCGATTTCGTCGACTTGAAGCCGCGGCGCCTGGCGCTCGCCTTCGCCAAGACGCTGCGGTCCATGGGCCAGGCCGGCGGCGCCCTCGGCGCGCGTTCGACCATAAAGCAGCATGCTTGCGCCTATCGCATCTTCTTTGCGTATCTCGCCGAGACGGGTGCGCGCGTGCGCGGCCCGGAGGATTTGCGCGCGTCACACATTGATGGGTTCGAGAGCTGGCTCGAAGCGGCTGGCAAGCGTCCCATTCACCGCCACACGCTGATCGCCAAGCCGCTTCAGGCGCTGCGTGCCCTGGACGCCGACACGCCCTCGTTGCTGACGCCCGATCTCAAGCGGCGTTTGAGCTACACCAGCGCCCGTCCGATCGGCCGGTCCACGCCGCGCGATGCGTATTCGCCATTTGTCGCGCGCCAGTTGAGAGAAGCAGCTCGCGCCGACATCGCCGCCATTGCCCGGCGCGTCGGCTCTGGTCCCGTCAGTGTCGCCGAGGGCGGCGGCAGGCAAGACCTGCTTGATCAGATTCACGCCATCATCGCCAGCGACGGTTCGATCCCGCACACCCATCGGCATGTGTTGCGCATCTATGCGCTTCGATCCTTGGCGCGTGCGCCATTTGTCGCCCTCGTTCCGCTCATGCATAGCCGCCATTGTATGCTGGCCGCCGATCTGGTTCCGTTTCTGGTGCTGTTGTCGATCGAGACGGGGCTGGAGATCGAGTGCCTCAAGGCGCTCCGCGTCGATTGCCTCAAGCATCCCAAGGCCGGCACGATCGAGATCCATTATCGCAAGCGCCGCGCGCGCGGCGATGAGTTCAAGCACATCCGCGTCCGCGACGCAGGCCCGATGACGCCGGGCGGCGTCATTCGCGCGATCTTATCGCTTACGGAGCGCGCGCGCCGTTTTCATCCGAGCGACAGCCTTTGGGTCTATTGGCGCGACGGCGCTCTCCGCGACGTGATCAAGCAGCCTGAGTGGACAGTCACCGCCTGGGTGAAGCGGCATAACATTCGCGATGACGATGGCGCGTTGGTTCACCTCACGCTTTCCCGGCTGCGCAAGACGCATAAGGCGCTATGGTATTTAAAGAGCCAAGGCGAGATCGCGCGCTTCGCTGTTGGGCATACGCCCGAGGTCGCCGCGCGCCACTATGCCGACATCCCATCGCTGCGCCCGATCCATGAGGCGGCGGTCGCGTGCGCTTTTCAGGAGGCCCATGACAGCGCGCTCAAGCTGCGCGTCGTGACGCCAAGGCAGGAGACGGCGCTGCGCCGCAAGCGTCGCGAAGCGGCCGCTCTCGACGCCGCCCAAGATGTGTGGCTCGCAACTTGTTCCGGTTTCACCCAAAGTCCGCACGCGCCGGCGGGCGCCCCATGTCCACATGCGGCGTGGGCCTGCCTTGAGTGCCCCAACGCCATCATCACCGCCGCCAAATTGCCGGCGCTGTTCGCCTTTCTCGATTTCATCGAAAGCGAGCGCGCTGGCCTCTCCGCCGCTGACTGGCGCGCCAAGTTCGGTCAGGCTCATGCGCGCATCACCCAGCAGATCCTGCCCAAATTTCCCAAGACGATTGTCGCCAAGGCCCAATCGGCGCCGCGGCCGCATCTGCATTTGCCGATCGAGGTGAGAGGATGACGGCGCTCGCCTCTCGTCCCAGCGCCGATCATGTGCTTGACCGGCGCCCCGCTCTGGAGAGCGCGCCGCTCCGGCCAGGGTTTTCACGCTCCAAGCTGTCGCGCTTTGGCGATGCGAGTTGGGACTTTTCGCCAGCGGTGATGCGCGCCAATACGCGCCGTTGCCACATCACCGCGCACTTTGGCGACATCCGTGATACCCGCCTCGTCCGGACGCTTAAGGAGTTCCTCTACGCCCGGCTCAATGTCGATCTGCCCGGCACGCGCGCGCGCCTGCCGCCATCGATGCTGCGCGCCTATTTCAATCGCACGCGCCGCTTTCTTGATTTCGTTGTCGAGCAATTGGGCGTTTGCGACCTGATGCGGGTCGATCAGCCCCTTGTCGAAGCGTACTTCGCCAGCCTGCGTCAGGGGGCCAGCCGCTCCCGCTATCAGATCGCCCACCTGCTTCAGATCGTCGTCGAGCTGCATCTTTACAGCGCGCATATGCCGAGCGGCGGTTTGCGTTTCGCGCCTTGGCGGGGGCGCGCCGCCTATCAAGTCGCCGGCGCCCGCAACACACCGGGCGAGTGCAGCACGCCGCGGCTGCCGGAGAGCATCATCGAGCCCTTGCTCGCCTGGTCGATCAAATACGTCAACGTCTTCGCCCCCGATATTCTCGCCGCCCGCGACGAGTGGGAGCGTCTTAAACGTCGCGCTGAGCGTATCCGCGCCGAGGACGCCCAGTTCCCACACGCCGCGCGCTGTCGTCGCATAGCCAAGCGCTTTGACAATTTTCTCGAGGCGCGCGCGCGTGATGGCCGCGGCGTTCCCGTCTGGAGCGCGCTGCCTCAAGGCCAAACGTCACGGCCGATCCCGGCATCGTCGTTGATCAATCGCAAGCTCATCGAGCTGATCACCGTTTGCCCGCCGATCACCACGGATCGGCGCATCGATCGCTTGCGGGCCGCGCTCCCCAAGCTGGGCGGCGAGTCAGGCGGCATGGACACGCCAATTTCGCCCAATCCCGACACCGGCAAGCCTTGGCGCGCAGGCTTCGATCTGCTCGCCATCCAGACCGAAGAGCGCATGCTGCAGGCCGCCATCTATGTTGTTT
>CAYUOC010000060.1:0-15977 GCA_964446305.1 uncultured Terricaulis sp.
GCGATTTCCAGACCGGCTTCGCCATCAGCTCCGGCAGCTGGCGCCTCGCCTACACTTACGTCTGGCGTACGGAAGAGTTTGAAACTCAAGGCGGCCGCCAAGATTTCGGCGCGCTCGCAATCAGCGTCAGGCTCTAAGGCTCTATCCAGCGCACTCACACCCCTCTTTCCCCTCTCATTCCAAACGCGCGGAGCGCGATCCGGAATGAGAGAAGAGAGCGGAAAAAACCGGGGACAAAACCCAATCAATCCGGTGGGCTCAAAGCTGAGTTACACTTCTCCCGTTCCGCATCACGGAGGGGCTCACAGGAATTCCAGCCCAGTTTGCGAAGCGGAATGCGATCGAAGCGAGGTTGCTGGCGGGGACATTGAAACCGCCAGGTCCGAGACAAACTGGAACGTCTCGCTCGCCGTAAGCGCCGGAGGCCGGAGTGAATAGCTCCACCCCCTCCGGGGCCTCGAAAAACCGGTCGCGGGAACGCGAGGCGTTAGCGCCAACCATTCCTCTTTTTTCGGCCAGCGCAAACGTCTCGCGATCCCGCCCTCCACTGTTTTGGACCGCCGGCGTCTCGCCGTCGGGTGCAAAACACATGAGATCAGAACCCGGCAAACGCCTGCGTCTGCGCGCGGCGCGCGTGCTTCTCGGCGTACATCGCCTCGTCCGCGCGCGCGATCGCCGTCTCGGGATCTTCAACCACCGCTATCGGGTGCACACCGACGGACGCACGAATGCGGTGCGGGACGCCCGCGTAAAGAATGGCGCTCGAATTGATCTTGTCGCTCAGGGAGGCCGCCTTCGCTGCCGCCTCTTCAGCCGTCGCGCGGTTGAGGATGATGCCGAACTCATCGCCGCCCAAACGGCCAACGACGTCGCTCTCGCGCACACTGTCGGTCAGCAGCAACCCGACATGACGCAACACCGCGTCGCCCGCTGAGTGCCCGAACTCATCGTTCACGGCCTTGAAGCCATCGAGGTCGATGTAAATCACCGCCGCCGGCGTCTTGTAGCGCTCGACCTCGGACATCGTCCGGTGAAGTTCCCGCAGGAACGCGCGGCGATTGAATACGGGCGCCAGCGTATCGCGGTCGGCCAGCGCCTCGGCCGCCTCCAGCTTGGCCTTCATCTCAGCCAGCTCGCCGGTGAGTCGCTCGAGAACCGCGATTCCGCTCTCGGAAACATCGCGCGCACCGAGCCCCAGCCCTTGCAGGAGCTGGCTCGTTTCGCTTGCGAGTTTGGCGCGTCTGAACAGCATCTTTACCCACAGGGATGCGCCCTCTGGGTAAAAGCCGGATTAACTGCTTGCGGGACCGGACTGGACGCCGCGCCCGGCTTCATTTACTGGGCCGTTTTTTAGGAGCAGCCGAAACATGGCTACCCCACAAGTCGGCCTGATTATGGGCTCAAAGTCGGACTGGGACACGATGAAGGCCGCCGCCGAAGTGCTTGATGCGCTCGGTGTCGCGTACGAGGCCAAGGTCGTTTCCGCCCACCGCACCCCGAAGCGCCTCTACGATTACGCCACCAGCGCCAAGTCGCGCGGGCTGAAAATCATCATCGCCGGCGCCGGTGGCGCAGCCCACCTGCCCGGCATGGCCGCCTCGATGACGCCGCTGCCGGTGCTCGGCGTGCCGGTAAAGAGCAAGGATCTGAAGGGGCTCGATAGCCTGCTCTCGATCGTGCAGATGCCGAAGGGCGTCCCCGTTGGCACGCTGGCCATTGGGGAAGCGGGCGCTGCGAACGCTGGCATCATGGCCGCGCAAATTCTGGCGCTTGGCGACGCGACGCTCGCCGCGCGTGTCGACGCCTTCCGCGCCGCGCAGACAGAGGCGGTGGCCGAAAGCCCGCTATGAGCCCGCTCCCGCCCGGCAGCACGATCGGCATTCTCGGCGGCGGCCAACTCGGCCGCATGTTAAGCCAAGCCGCCGCACAACTGGGTTTCGACGTCTGCATCTTCACCGACGAACCCGACAGCCCCGCTTCGCGCGTTTCGGCTAAGACCATTGTCGGCAATTACCTCGATCACGCCGCGCTCGCGGATTTCGCGCGCCGCGTTCAAGTGGTGACGACCGAGTTCGAAAACGTCCCCGCCGAAACCGCGGAAGCGCTGATCGCCGCCGGCGCGCGCGTTGCGCCGACGCCAGCCGCACTCGCCATCGCGCAAGATCGCTTCGACGAGAAAAGCTATTTCCTCAGCGCCGGCATCGCCACGCCGCCGTTCAGGGCGATTGGCTCGCAAGAAGATCTCAACGCGGCAATCGTCGAAATCGGCGCGCCAGCAATTCTAAAAACGCGCCGTCTTGGCTACGATGGCCGCGGCCAAATCCGCATCAAGGCAGCCGCCGACGCCGAAGGCGCCTTCGAGAAACTAGGCGCGCCCGGCATCCTCGAAGGCTTTTGCGCGTTCGAACGCGAAGTCTCGATCATCGCCGCACGCGCAGCCGATGGCTCCGTCGACTGCTACGATTTGAACGAGAACGAGCACACCGGCGGCATCCTTTCGCGCACAAAGCTCCCAGCAGCTGTAGATGCACAGACGATCTTTGAAGCGCGGAGCGCCGCGCAAAAAGTGCTCGAAGCCTTCGACTATGTTGGCGTGCTGACGATCGAATTTTTCGTCATGGCCGACGGCTCGCTCATCGCCAACGAAATGGCGCCGCGCGTTCACAATTCGGGGCACTGGACGATTGAGGGCGCGCTCACCTCGCAGTTCGAACAACACATCCGTGCCGTCGCAGGCTGGCCGCTCGGACCGACAACGCGCATCGCCAGCATCGAAATGCTGAACCTCATCGGCGAAGACGCCAACGCCTGGCCGCAACTGGCCGCAGATCCGACCGCGCGCCTCCACCTCTACGGCAAACGCGACGCTCGCGCCGGCCGCAAAATGGGACACGTCACCAAGCTCAAATCGAGCTAAGCGCGTGGAAACGCTTCATCGCGCGACGTGAACATCCAGAAGCCGATCGCGTAGAGCACCGGCGTCACAAGCCATAGCACGCCGACAATCGCGCCCGGGGCGCGGCGTACGAACGTGACGACTTCCTCGCCATCATCCAGGAGCCCGCCAACCGCGGTGACCGCGGGATTGGCCAGCACGATCAGCGCGATGAAGCAAATCCAGAACGCAATCGCCGTCGCCACAATGGGGCTTGTGCGCTCGACGTAGTCGTCAGCGGGATGGTCGTCCAAATGAGTCAAAGAGGTCCAGATCGTCAGCGGCCAAGCCGCTGCGTTTATGAACCGCAACGGAGCAGCAGCCATGAGCGCCTCCACACGGGTTCGTGTCACGCAAGACTATGCGCTCACGCATCCGTGATGTCAGCACAATGAAGGAAATTTCAGCGCCCGCTGAGCCGCCGCACCGCGGCGGCCAGCTCGGCTTGGCGATGCACGTCCATCTTTGCGTACACGGATTGAACCTGCGAACGCACTGTCGCGATCGCTACACCGCGATGCGCAGCAATCGCGTCTAGTCCCTGCCCGTCCGCGAGGGCGAGCGCCACATCCGCTTCCGCGCGCGTCAGCCCGTGAGCACGCCGCAATGCAGCTGCGCACTCTCCCAACTTTACCGCCCTCACAACAACGAGCGCAGCGGGTGAGCCGCCAAAGCAGACGCGCTCGCGCGGCAAAGGCTGGACATCGAGCACGAGAGGGTCGGTGGACAAGTTGATCGGCGCAGGCGCCACGCAACGGCCATCGCGCGCCGCCCGCAACACCTGCAACAGCGCGGCATCGAACGCGCTTTGATCAGAACGCGCCCGCAAGCGCAGCCGCCCGCCCGTGACCTGCAGCACCTCGCCGCTCACCGCCAGCGCCTCGCCGCCGCGCGAGGCGCCAATGACACGCCCGCTGTCGGAAATTAGGAACGCCGTCGCATCGATCGCATCGGCTGTTCGCAGCGTTGTCGCACACCGTTCAGCGGAAAGACTCAGCTGCACGCGCATCGCCGCCAGCATGTGCGGCATCAGCGCGTGGAACGCGCGGAACGCCTCTTCGTCGAGCGGACCTTGCTTGCGCGTACGCGTCACCGAGGCGCGCACGAACGCGTCTTCATCGCGCATCAGCACGACTTGGCAGTTGAACGGCAAATCGTGCGGCTCGTAGATCTCGGCGTAGCTGGGGCTGCGCTTGCGCTCCTCCCGACACGCATAATCCTGATCCGCGACTGGCGTCATCAGGGGGGCTGTCAATCCCGCACGAAAACGAGGATTGGCGACAGGGTTCGCAAAACCCCAATCTTCCAGCATTTGCGAGAAGCCGTCGGGCACGCGGGTGATGACATGGCCTACGACGTCGTTGTCGCCATTCAACGCTATCAATTGTCCCGTGCGCGCGCCGCACGCATCGGCCACGGCGTCGAGCGCGGCGTCCCAGCGGCCCACGTCGAACATGGCCTCAAGCAGCAATTGGCGGGCGTGATCGACGCGTGCTTCCGCACCTAGCCCCATTGCAAGTCCATCCAGCCGCTCACGTCACGCCCAGGCCTATCATCATGCATTTGGATGATGCGCAACCGGCCGCGCAACGCAAGCATGAAGTCAAGTTCCGGGGGCCGGGGCGGGCTGAAACCGGATGAGATACGGCGCAACGCGCTGTTCGCCTATCGAGGGACAAGGAGAAGCAGGTATGAAATGGATTTCCGGAATGGCGATGTTCGTCGGGGTTGCGATGATGGCGTCAACCCCACCAGCGGAGGCGCAATCGGGCCGCTGGCTCGACGATTGCCTGCGTGAGTTTCATGACGACCCTCCCAACTCCGCATACCGCTACACGCACGTGATCGAGAATCAATGCCACCGGGATGGTCGCAGATATCAATTCCAATACGTCGTTACAAACTCTCGCGGTTCGCGAACTTTGACTGGCCATCTCGGCGAACGTTGGACATATCCCGTCCTTCCCGGCGAAACAGTCGACATTGTCGGCCTCCAACAGCGATAAGCCGAATTAGTTTCCGCCGTAGCGAAATCGCGCAGCGACGCCGACGGCGCCTTCCACGCCGTCGGCGATCGGCTTCAGCTGCGCCTTCAACTTCTCGAACTGCATGACATTCTCGATGCGCGCATCGAGGAAGGCCCAGGTCGCTTCGTTGTCTTCGCTCTCGTCGCTGAACCAACGTGCGTAAGTGCTGGCGAGCACGCCGGAGAGGATGGCGCGCTTGGAGTAGAAGTTCCCGTCGGTCGAGGTGTCGCCGAGCGCGCGCCAGATGTGATCGGCCGTGCGCCAGAGAAGCCGCGCCGCCTCGGGTGCGCGGAGCGGGTGCGCCAGCGCCCGCGTCATCGCCCGCGCCGCTTCCTTGTACGGCTGCTGCGCTTCGAGCCGGACCTGCACCGCCGCGCGAACACGCTGGCGGATCTTCATGGCCCCCAGATCAAGCTCCTCCAGCCGCTCCAACATGGCGGCGTCGGCCCGGGCGGCGAAGGCGTCAAACAGGTCGAAAACACCCTTCGGGCAGGCCAGCGCTGCCTCCCCCTCGCTCAGGCCTCCCTCCGCTACCGCCGCCCTAAAAGCAGCCTCAGTCCAGCCCTCGCGCACGGCATGAGCTGGGAAAACCTCCAAAATCCGAGTCCGGAAGCGATCCGAGGGGGTGTCTGGCATGGGGAAAAGCTAAGCCCGCCGGGGCTTCCCAGCAATGGACAGCGCCGCGGGCTTTTGCTATCAGCCCGCCTTCGCTTCAGAACGGAGCCGTGGCGCAACCCGCGCACACGGCCTGTTGGGTTTGGTATTCGGTTACGGGGAGACGGGTCCTGGTACAGATTTTCGTCCGCGATAACAACGTCGATCAGGCGTTGAAGGCGCTCAAAAAGAAGATGCAGCGGGAAGGCACTTTCCGCGAAATGAAGCGTCGCAATCACTACGAAAAGCCGTCTGAAAAGCGTGCGCGTGAACGTGCGGAAGCTGTCCGCCGCGCCCGCAAGCTGGCCCGCAAGCGCGCGCAGCGTGAAGGTCTCCTTCCGCGCCCGCCGGCGAAGCCGCGGTAGAGACCAAACTCTGAAGCGATTGGAATTTTGAAACGCCGCCCCTCGCCGGGCGGCGTTTTTCATTGGTCGTCCGCAAGACGCATCATCAACACTGAAGCATTGGCGAGGAGCGCACGCTCCTCGCGAGTGAGCTTCGCGATGCGGGCGTTGAGCAAATTCAACCGCCGCTTGCGGCCCTCTTCCATCAGCGCGCGGCCCTTAGCGGTGACTTCGATCCGCAGGCCGCGCTTGTCATCTCGATCCACGCGTTTTGCCACGAGACCCAGGCCTTCGAGATCGCTCACCAGTTTCGACATCGTAGCCGGCGTGACTTGCTCGGCGCGGGCCAAGGAGCTGAGGCTTTGCGCGCCGCCGAACACGAGCACGGAAAGCGCCGAGAGCTTCGGTGCGGACACGCCGGTTTCGTCGTCCGCCGTGCGCACGGTGCGGAGCAGGCGGATAGCGGCGCGGTGGAGCGCGGTGGCGACTTCAAGTGAATCCGTGCGGGCCATGGTGACGCGGAATCTCGCTTGACTTCATTAGTTAGTCAAACTAATTGTTTTGACGTTGGAGATTGAAGCGATGAATGCAGCGCCGCAGATGCTTACGGGGATTTGTCAGGTCGCGTTGGCGAGCGCCGATCCGGGCGCGCTGGTCGCGTTCTATCGCGACACGCTGGGCTTTCCGGTGCTGTTCGAAGCCAGCGGCATGACATTCTTCCAATCCGGCGCCACGCGTCTGATGATTGGCGCGGCACATCCTGGACAACAGGTCGGCGGCGATGCCGTGCTCTATTTCGAGCCGCGTGATTGGAGCGCCGCCGAAAGCGCGCTTGAGGCCAGGGGCATTGCCTTCCTGCATCCCGCGCAAAAGCTGCAGGAAGCGCCGGGCCGCGAACTGATGCTGCGCGCGTTCAAGGACCCAGAGGGGCACACGCTCGCGATCATGGGCTGGCGCGCGGCTTAGCCCTTCGCGCTCTTACGCCCGCGCCAGCTTGAGAGGCTCACCTGGTCGACGACGCCGGCTTTGAAAATGCGTGACGCCAGGAAGAGGATCACGACGACGGTCACGACCATTAGTCCGCCCTGGCCTGCGATCTCGATCCAATCGAGGCCAGAGGGTGCCCGGATCAACATCAGGAACGGCGTGAAGATTGGAATCCAACTCGCGGTCTCGATGATCGGGGCGTTCGGATTATCGAGCGCCGGGGTGATCAGCATCATCGGCATGGCCAGCACGAGCGCGACCGGGCCGAGCAAAGTCTGCGCTTCCTGCACCGACTCGCAGAGCGAACCCAGCGCCAGGAAGATCGCGCCGTACATCAGATAGCCGGCGATGAAGCCGATAAAGAACGCCACCAAGAGGCGCGGATCCAGGAAGGCTTCGGCAATCTGGCCAAAGATATTGTCGCTCGCGCGCTCGGCCGCGATGGTCAGCAACGACCCGCCTAGCGCGCCCCAGAACAGGAACAGCGTGGCGCTGACAGCCGCAACGCCCAACAGCTTGCCCATCAGCATTTGCATCGGGCTGACGCTGGTCAGCAGCGTGTCGAGAATTTTGTTCGATTTCTCTTCGATCACGCCGTTCAACAGCATGTTCGCTACCGAGAACACGATGCTCCACAGGATAAAGGCGAGAGCCAAAGCCGCATAGGATGGCGCGCGCTCACGGAGCGTCACGCCCTCGGCGCCGGAAGATCGCGGGTCGAACTGGACGATCTGCGGATCGAAGGCTTGCAAGCGCTCCGCCTCGGTCGGCGGCAATCCCTGCGCTGACAATGCTTCACGCTGCATTTCAAGCCGCATTGCTCGGTGCGCGAGATTGGTGGGCTCGTCGTGATTGAGCGCCGTGCTCCAATATTCGATCACCGGCGCGCCTTGCGCATCGCGGCGGAGATAGAGCGCTCCGTAAAGCGCACCGCCATTGCTCAAGGGCTGCGCACCATCGAGGTACGGCCGCAATGCTTGAATCTCGGTCGCCGGTGGATCGACGATTTGGTAGCGCGGCAACGGCGAGGGAAACGCCGTCAGCGCGTTCGGCGCACGTTCGGCCACGACGGCGCGTGCGGCGGCGATAGCCGCGCGGCGATCAGCGGCGGCATCAAACGCAGCAATCGCCGGCGCTTCGACCGAGGGCGCGGTCGCGGCAAGATAGGCGCGGATATCGCCGCGAGCGTCACGCAGCGCGCTGGCAGCGAACGCGGCCTTCACTGCTTCGGCGTCGGTCGGGCGCTCCGCCAAAATCGCCAACGCGCGCGGCGGCTCCGCCCGCGCCAGTAGAATGGGCCCGAACAACAGCGCCGCAATGATGACCGGCGCGGTCAGCAGTGAGAGCCAAAAGCCCCACGCGCCGATATAGGCGAGATAGTCACGGCGGGCGACGAGGAGAACCGGAGACATCGCCCTACTCCGCCGCCGTTATCGCGGCTTTGTCGCCGACCAACGCCACGAATGCCTCATGCAAGCTTGCGCGCGCTGGCTCGAACAAGGAAAGCGGCGCGCCAGCCTCAACACATGCCTGCAGCAATTGCCGCGAACCGTGGCCATTCTCCAGCCGAACGCGCCAACGGCGATTGCCGTGTTCGCCGAGCTCTTCCGTCCACTGAAACCCAAGCGGCCCCAGCACCGGCGCCATGTCGTAACTGCCATCGGTCTCGACCACAGCGACGCTGGGCGCGAGCGCCAGAGCCTCACGCACTGTGCCCTCAAACGCCGCCTTGCCCTGCGCGATAAGAAGGATGCGATCGCACAGCCGCTCGGCGTGCTCCATCACATGCGTCGAGAAGAGCACCGTGCGCCCAGCCGCGGCTTGCGCGCGGATGGTCTCCTCGAGCCCACGCTGGTTAACCGGATCGAGACCGGAAAACGGTTCGTCGAAAATGATCAGATCTGGCTCATGCGCGATCGCGCCGAGCACCTGAACCTTCTGCGCCATGCCCTTCGAGAGCGTTTTGATCTTCTTGCGCTTAACCTTGCCAAGCCCGTGATCGGTCAAAAGCGCGTCGGCGCGCTTGAACGCTTTGCTGGCCGGCGTGCCCTTAAGCCGCGCGAGATAAGCAATGGCCGAACGCGCGCTCATGCCGCGATAAAGCCCGCGCTCCTCCGGCAGATACCCAACCCGCTTCATGGTTTCGCGATCGGCAGCGCCGCCAAGAACCGAAATGCGCCCCGCGCTGGGACGCAATACGCCAACCAGCATGCGCAGCGTCGACGACTTGCCGGCGCCATTCGGCCCAAGCACGCCGTAGATCGACCCTTGCGGGACGCTAAAGCTCAAGTCGTGCACCGCGGTGCGGGCGCCGTAGCGCTTGACCAGGCCTTCTGCTTCAAGCGCTGCGTTCATGCATCCTGACGTTTAGCGGGCGGCCAAGCGAGATCAAGCGCGCGCCCCAGCACGCGTTGACGCGTCCCCCCAAAGGAGCAAAAGCTATGCCGGGAGCGAGGGGAAACGCCATGATGCGAAGTGCACTCGGCCTGCTGGTCGGCTTTTTGGTAAGTGCGTCAATTTTCTGGTTCGGAAACCAAGCGTATCAGCAATACGTCATCGCGCCGAGCGGGGCGGATGCCACTCGTCCTGACCGATACGGCGAATTTCTCGCATCCAATGTGACAGCCGCGCTCGCCGGCGCGCCCCTAATTTGGTGCCTGATTGCCTTGGTCGGAGGCGGCGCGGCCGCCCTGATTTCCCGCAAGCGCTGGGCGGCTTGGGTTTTTGGCGCGGTCGCGCTGGCGCTTGGCGCCGCAAACATGATGCTCATTCCGCTGCCATGGTGGGCGTGGGCCGCCGGGCTCTTGGGAGTGGGAGTGGGCGCCCTAGTGGCGACGCGGCTCGCTCGAGCGGCGTGAAGTTTGCGCCATTCAGCCAAGCGGTGCTTGAAGTTTAGAAAAGCTAGGCGTTAGCTCCGGCGTTCCAACGTGGGAGGCCGCGTATGAAATCGCCCGATCCCGATAAGCTCAACGCTCTGCTTGGAAGACTGGTTGGAGACCTCGGCGCCGCTGCTGGCGCATCCCTGGTGCTCCTGGGAGACCGCCTCGGCATCTATAAGGCGATGGCCGATGGTAAGGCGGTCACGCCCGAGGAACTCGCCGAGAAGACCAATCTCAATGCGCGCTATCTGCGCGAATGGCTCTCGGCTCAAGCCGCAGCCGGCTACATCGACTACAACGCAAAAAGCAAGAAGTTCAAACTCAACCCCGAGCAGGCGTGCGCGTTCGCCGACGAAGGCGGACCGGCGTTTTTTGCGGGCGCATTCCAAGTCGCCCAATCGATGTGGCTTGATGAGCCGAAAGTCGCCGCGGCGTTCAAGAGCGGCAAGGGCGTAGGCTGGCACGAACATTCGACCTGCCTCTTCCACGGCACAGAGAGGTTCTTCCGCCCCGGCTACAATCGCCATCTTGTCTCGGAATGGATTCCGTCGCTGCGCGGCGTGAAGGACAAGCTGGAGAAAGGCGCGACCGTTGCCGACGTAGGCTGCGGGCACGGCGCCTCGACGATCCTGATGGCGCTCGCCTACCCTAAGTCGAAATTCTACGGCTACGATTATCACGAGCCGTCGATCGAACGCGCAACCAAGTTGGCCAAGGAGGCGGGCGTTTCGAAGCGCGTGAAGTTCGAACGCGCCAGCGCGAAAGACTATCCCGCGCTCGGCTATGACATGATCGCGTTCTTCGATTGCCTCCACGACATGGGCGATCCTGTCGGCGCGGGCAAACATGCGAAAGAAGCCCTGGCCGATGACGGCGCCTGGATGATCGTCGAGCCGTTCGCGCACGACGATCTGGCCGACAATTTGAACCCCGTTGGCCGCGTTTTCTATTCGGCCTCCACCATGATCTGCACCCCCGCCTCGCTCAGCCAGGAGGTTGGCCTTGGTTTAGGCGCACAAGCTGGTGAGGCGCGGCTCAAAAAGGTGGCCAAGGACGCCGGCTTCAGTAAATTCCGGCGAGCGGCCGAGACACCCTTCAACCTGGTGTTCGAGGCGCGCGCCTGAATTCTGGGTGGAAGGACCTTCAATGCGAGCTTTGATCATCGCTGCGGCGCTGGCCGCCAGCGGCGCAGCCTATGCCGAGCCTGTAAACTACACGCTCGACGCCGCCCACACGCAGGTCGCCTTCTCGATCGATCGCTTCGGCTTCAACCGCGTGCTCGGCCGCTTCGAGAACGTCACCGGCACGATGGTGATCGACGAGGCCAATCCGGCCAACTCCTCGGTGACCGCCACCATCCAAGTCGCCAGCGTCGATTCCAGCAATGACACGCGCGACGAACACATCCGCGGCGAGCGCTGGCTGAATGCAGCGCAATTTCCGACGATTGAATTCCGTTCCACCGCCGTCCGCCTCACCAGCGATCGCACGGCGGAAGTAACGGGCGATCTGACCTTGCTCGGCCAGATCCATCCGGTGACGCTCAACGTCACGCTCAACAATATTGGCGGTACACCGAACCGCCCGAACGATCGCTTCGCGGGCTTCTCGGCGACGGGCTCGCTTTCGCGCTCGGAATGGGGCTCGACCACAGCGCAGGCGCCGAACATGATCGGCAATCTCGTCACCATTCAGATCGAAGCCCTCGCAGCGCGGACATCAAACTGATGGCGTACTGGCTGATCAAGAGTGAGCCCGACACCTGGTCCTGGGATCAGCACGTCAAGAAAGGCGCCGATAGCTGGACTGGCGTGCGCAATCACCAGGCCAAGGTGCATCTGCAGACGATGAAAAAGGGCGACAAGGCGTTCTTCTACCACTCGAACGAAGGCAAGGAGATTGTAGGCGTCAGCGAGGTAGTGAAGGAGGCCTACGTCGACCCCACCGACAAAACGAACGCGTTCTACGCGGTCGACTTCAAGGCGGTTGAACCGTTGAAAACACCGGTGAAGCTCGCAACGCTGAAAGCGGAGAAGGCGTTCGCCGATATGGTGCTCGTCAAGAACTCACGCCTCTCCGTGCAGCCGGTGACGGCCGACGAGTGGAAAGCAATTCGAAAGATGGGTGGCCTCAAGTGACGCAATATCTCGACCCGAAACTCTTCACCGACGCCGCCATTCCGGAAGAGACCAAGCAGCTCAACGCCGGCATCGTCGCGCTCATAAAAGACATGGACAATTGGTGGGATGTCGGCGCGCAAAAGGTGCGTGACGCCCGCGCCAAGGGCGAAGGCGCGTTTCCAGCGCCGGTAAAGTCCGAACGCGCCAAGTGGATCGAGATCGACGGCCCCGCAGGCAAAGTGAAGCTCCGCGTCGTGCCGCCGGAGAATGGCGTCTCGCGCGGCGTCTATCTGCACATTCACGGCGGCGGCCACGTTCTGGGCGCGGCAGATCAACAGGATCGCCTGCTGGAACGCATTGCCGATGGCGCCAACCTCACCGCCATCAGCGTCGAATATCGTCTGGCGCCGGAGAACCCCTACCCAGCCGGCCCCGACGACTGCGAAGCCGCAGCACTTTGGGTCGCCGACAATCTCCGCGACTTTGGCGGCGAGAAGCTCGCCATCGGCGGAGAAAGCGCCGGCGCGCACCTCTCGGCGCTCACCATCCTGCGCCTGCGCGACAAGCACGGCCGCACGCCCTTCCATGCGGCCAATTTAGTCTTCGGCGTGTTTGATTTGGGCATGACGCCGAGCGCGCGCGTCTTTGGCGATGAACGCCTGGTGCTGCGCACGCTCGACATTCAGAAGTTCGGAGACGCATTCCTGCCGGGGCTCAGCGACGAACAGAAGCGTTCGCCGGAACTTTCGCCGCTCTATGCCGATGTGCGGGGCTTGTGCCCCGCTCTGTTCACAATCGGCACCCGGGACGCGCTGCTCGACGACAGCCTGTTCATGCACGCGCGCTGGATTGCGGCGGGCAATAAGGCGGAGCTGGATATCTACCCCGGCGCCTGCCACGGCTTCATCGCATTCCCGAACACGCAAGCAGCGCAATCGGTCAAAAGTCAGATCGCATTCCTGAACGCTGCGCTGACCTGAGCTTGCGTTCGCCGCATTCGGACGGCGGCTCGTCTCTCTCGAATTGAAACACGCGCGCAGCCGCGCGCTCATACGCACGTCTCTTCAACGCATTCGCTGTGTTGATATCTGGCGGCCGCGAACCCCCGTTGTCGTCAGTCACGAGGCCTCCGAACTCGCCCTCATGAGCCAGGAGGTTGGGACGCCGGCGCCGGCTCCGAGTGTCGGCCGCCGGCGTCCCTATCCTTGCTTAGCGTCCCTCAAGCTCCGCCACCAAGGCGTTCATGCCGTACACATCCGAGAGCGCCGTGCGGATGATCGTCGATGTCACCGTGACCGAGCGGTTGAGATTGCCGTCATAGAAATATTCGCCGCCGAGCGAATGGATGTTGCCGTCGAACACGGCGCCGACCACATCGCCCTCGCGATCAAGCAACGGGCTGCCGGAATTGCCGCCGATCACATCGTTCGACGTCGAGGCATTGAAGATCGCTCGCGCATCAAGGCGGCCGCGCGCATCGATCCAACGCTGGCTCAGCACAAAGGGCGCATGCCCTGTCGCGCGCTCGTACAGTCCCTCGGTATAGGTGAACGGCCCCACGACGCGCCCACCCGGCTCGGACCAGCCAATGACCCGGCCATAAGTGATGCGCGGGCTGAATGTCGCGTCGGGATATTGGGCTTCGCCAAAGGCGCGGAAACGGGCGCGGGCGATGCGCTCCTGCGCACGCGCCACCGGCCCTTCGACCTCGCTCACGAAGCGCTCCCGCACCGCGCGCGCTTCAGCGTCCCAGCTGCGTACGAACACGATCATCGGATCATCCGACTGCGCGATCGCGGCGGCGCCGCCTTCCCAGAGCTCCATGCGGTAGCGCGGATCGGCCAAGCGCGATTGGGAAAGCCGCGCAGCCAGCGCCTCCGGGCTCTCGCTTCCGAGAATCCGCCGCGCGATCGGATCATCGACCGTCAGATATTCGCGCGTCTTCGAAAGCCAGAACGAAAGGAAAATCTCCTCGAACTCCGGCGTTACCGGCCGGCTCGCGCGCAGGCTTTGCGTCACCGAAGGCAGCCGCGCGTCCGCATAACGCGCCATACGCTGCTCATCCGGCTTGTCGCGCTCGGCCGCGCCGCGAACGAGATCGCGCGCCCACTGGAACAGCATCGAGCGCTCGCCGGCGCGCTGCTCGAGATACTGGTACTGATAGAACATGCCGCGATAGGCATTCTGGGCCCGCTCAATTTCTTCCCACGCGCCATCGACTTCACGCGTAGCGGCGCGATTGCGGCGCACGCGCTGCTGCAAATCCGCTTCGCGTTCAGCAACGCGCGCGAAACCTGCCGGATCGGCCAGCGCCTGGCGGCGACCCGAAAGGCCCTTGAACGAATTCTGCACGCCCTGCAGCGCGCTTGAAGCAATGCGCGCTTGATCAGGCCCTTG
This sequence comes from uncultured Terricaulis sp., assembly GCA_964446305.1. GTDB lineage: Bacteria > Pseudomonadota > Alphaproteobacteria > Caulobacterales > Aquidulcibacteraceae > Vitreimonas. Next base: position 14,344 of record CAYUOC010000060.1, read on the forward strand.
CGCGGAATACGCGATCAGCCGTCCCCGCAGTTCTGAGAGCGAAGCGATTTGCCACGGCAGATTGGTGTCGCGTTCGAATGCGAGCTCAGCCGCCGTGCGCAGGCGCGACGTCCGGCCCGGATTGCCGGCGATCATGACTACCTCATCCTCCGCCAATGGCGTGAAGCGCATGTCGAGGTGGTTCGGCGTGGCCGCCGGCGCGTTGTTCTCGTAGAGACGCAAGAACGAGAAATCGAGGCTGTAGCGCGGGAAGTTGAAGTTATCCGGATCGCCGCCGAACGCCGCCATCTGATGCTCAGGCGCGAACACCAGGCGGACGTCACCGTAGGTGCGATACTGGTAGAGCCCGTAACGGCCGCCTTGATAGAGCGTAACGACCTCGCAACGCGTTGTCGCCGTCGTGCACTCGCGCGTCAGCCGCGCGAATTCCGCGTCACGGGCGCGCGCGAAGGTTTCCGGCGTGACGCCCGCCGTCGCCGTTTCGATCACGCCGGTCACGTCCGTGATCGAGGTCAACACGTCGATCGACATGTTCGGGCACCGCAGCTCCTGCTCGCGCGCCTGGGCCATGAAGCCGTCCGCGATGTAGTTGTTATCGGTCGTCGAAAGCGCGGTGACGCAGGAAATCACGCAGTGATGGTTGGTCAGCACCAACCCGGCTTCGCTGACGTTGGAGGCCGAGCATCCCGGCATACGCGCCGTGCCTGCCATCGTGCGGTCGAGCCAGGCTTGATCCGGCGCCCAGCCCATGTCTTCGCGCATGCGCTCAGCGGGGAAATTATCAAACGTCCACATGCCCTCTTCGGCCTGCGCAGCCGGCGCAGACGAGAGCCCAAGCATTCCGATAACGGCCGCGGCCGCGCGCAAGTTCTGGCGCATAGATTTCCCCATCGAGTCAGTTGCGCGCGAGGAAACGCGAACTGACCCGCTGGAGCAAGCGACGAAGGAAGTTCCCGCTTAGAGGTCGAGCGCGGTGAGCATCTGCTGCTTCACCTCAGCCGAAACGTCTTCGGCGTCATTGATGAAGTCACGCGCGTCTTCTTCTGTCGCACCGGTAATGCGAACATTGGCGCGATCATCGTTTTCGCCGGGGCCGCCGTCTTCAGCGTCCACATGCACCGTGCGTCCGCCCGCATTCACGCGAACCGTTGCGCTCTCGCTGTTGGGATCGGACTCATCAGCCGCAACCGAAATATCCACGCCGGGAAACCGCAGCGCGAATACCTCCGGATTAGGCTCGTCGCTCAAAGCTTCCATTGGGCCGAGGCGCTGAATGGTGTCGGCGTCGAGCAGCGCTGAAGCGCCTTCAGCGACACGCGTTGCAGTCTGTCGCCCGTCCGGCGCCGTGACGATGTAGGTCTGCACGCCTTCAACGGCGCGAACCTCAAGCGTGTAACCCCCGGCGGGGTCCTGGGTGGCAGCGTCGCTCGAAGAATACGAGCCATCGCAAGCTGCCAGCAGCAACGGCGCGGCCAGTGTCAGCAGAAGCAATCTCATCATTGGTCTCTCCGTCGCTCGCGGCGGTTTTGCTCCACCCGATCGTAGCAATCGCCGCGATTTCCGGCGCTCGTATTCCGGTCGCACTCGCTGCGCGCACGGTCGTCATAGCCGCTTTCAAGCAGAGAGATGCATCC
>CAYUOC010000060.1:16077-20172 GCA_964446305.1 uncultured Terricaulis sp.
TCGATGTCTTCGAATGTGAGCATTTCCGGCCGGCCACGGCGGCGTTCGAGGTGGGCCTGCAACGGCTGATACTTACGCAACGCTGACATACACGCGCTCCCATCGCGTTAGTCCGGACCGGGTCCGGAACGGTGACGGGTTGGAATGATGAACTGATTTGCGCGTTATGCACAGAATCAGAGCTGCATCGTTGCGCATGCAAAATTAGCACTCACATACCTGCGCATGATTGGCGCGCGGAGGCCCGGCGCGCACAGTGCGCCGCAAGGAGCCCGCCATGAAAGACGTCGCCATTGTCAGCTACTGCCGCACGGGGATCGCGAAAGCGACGCGCGGGGCGCTGAACCAGACACACGGCATCGCCATGGCGTCGCATGTGATGAAGGAAGCCGTCGCGCGCGCGAAAATCGAGCCCGCCGAAATCGAGGATGTCGTGCTTGGCTGCGGCCTCCCCGAGGGCGCGACCGGCCACAACGTCGCCCGCAACGCCGCCCTCTATGCCGGCTTCGGCACAGGCGTTCCGGGCATCACCGTAAACCGCTATTGCGGCTCCGGCCTCAGCGCCGCCTCCTTCGTCGCCAACGCCATTGCGCGCGGAGAAATTGCATGCGGCATCGCCGGCGGCGTCGAAAGCATCTCACTGGTGCAGTTCAATCTGAACTTCAACGGCTTCTTCTACGAGCCGCTGCAGCAAATGATGCCGGCGGTTTGGTGGACGATGAACCAGACCGCTGACTTCGTCGCCGACAAGTACGGCATCTCGCGCCAGGCGCTCGATGAGTATGTGGTCATGAGCCAGAAGCGCGTTGCCGACGCGGCCGCCGCAGGCAAATACGCGCAAGAAATTGTCCCGATCACGACGAAGATGAAGGTGACCGACAAAGCCACGGGCCAATCCAGCGAAGCCGAAATCACGCTCGATCGCGACGAAGGCCCACGCCCGGACACCACATACGAAAAGCTCGCCGCGCTAAAGCCGGTCTATGAAGGCGGCACGACCACGGCTGGCAACGCTTCACAGCTTTCGGACGGCGCCGCCGCTGTTGTGATGATGGACGCGGATCTCGCGGCCCAGCGCGGCTTGCCGATCCTGGGCTATTGGCGCGGCTTTGCGCTCGGCTCCGTGCATCCGGAAGAAATGAGCATCGCCATCGCCCCGGCGATCCGGAAGCTGATCAAGCAAAACGCGCTGCACGCGGGTGACGTTGACCTCTGGGAGCTGCACGAAGCCTACGCGGTCACCACGCTCTACAATCAGCGCGAACTCGAAACACCGTGGGAGCGCACGAATGTGAACGGTGGCGCCATCGCACTCGGCCACCCGTACGGCATGAGCGGCATCCGCTATCTCGGCTCAACGCTGCTCGAACTCGGCCGCCGCGATGCCAAGCGCGCCATCATCGGCGTCTGCACCGCCGGCGGCATGGCGACAGCGGCGCTGCTTGAGCGCTAGTCATCACTCCGGCGGCAGCACGATCTCGCAGGTGTTCGGGGCGGCGTGCACGTTGAAGCGATACTCGGTGTTCGCCGGCACGCGCACATAGATTTTTGCGCCGTCCACTTGCGTGTATTCGATGACGTAGTCGTTCGGGCGCCGGCATGGCCGCATCGCACTGCTGAAGGTGGCGCAGTGTGTAACGCCGGGGCCGTTCTGGAGATCAACCATGCCGCTTTCGTAGATGCGCGCACGGCCCACCGCCGCGCCCTCTTCACGCGCGGCGTCGAACGCGGCGAGATCGATTGTCTCGCACGGTCGCGTCGGCGCATTGGGCGGCGCCCATGCTGGCCCGCACGCGCCCAACAATGCCAACATCGCCGCGACAGCCCACAGTCTCATGCATCCCCTCCGCCTTCACCGTGAGCTTGGCGCACTGCGCGTGCGAGCGGAAGCCGCTAGATTTCGAGCCCGAGCGTCATAGACTAGCGCTTGATGGGAACTCACATGCGCCGATTTCTTCTTGCCGCCCTTCTCGCACTCGGCGCCTGCGCCACGATCGGCGAAAGCGGCCCATCGCTGCGCTACGCCGACGCCGCCAGCCGCGGCGCCTGGGCGGCGCTCCTCGCGGGCCGGCCAACTGAAGCGCAAGTCGAACGCACCACTGAAAACTGGTCGCGCGCGCTGGGCGACAGTTTCGCCTGCCGCGTGCCGACGCGCGAGGTCATCAACGCCGGCCTCACGGGCGCACTTGAACTCGGCGCCATGAACGCCGCCATGAGCCGCGGCGGCGAACGCGAAGTCCGCGAGGGCGTATCGCGCTACGTTCTCACCATCGCCGCCCTCGCCCTCGAGCGCCGCGAGCGCCCATCCGAAGAGCGCTGCGAAGCGATGGCCGCCTGGGCCCCGCGCGTCGCCGCTGACGGGCGCGAGGCGGTTGAGCGCGCGCGCCGCAACGGCCTCATGGATGAGGATTACGGTTTGCTCATGAGCCTACTCGCCCGCTGACGCACCGCGCCGACTGTGACCGCGGGCACAGCGCGCGCAAAGCGGCTGCGCTTCTAGGAACCGAACATTACCGCAGACGTTCGGGCGATGCGGGTTCGTTCAGTTCCAGGCGAGGAGACAATTGTGAGCAAAGATCACGACGAGCATGCGCACGGCGCAACGACAATTCGCGCTTCGAAAGGCGGCGGTGGCGGCGGCAAGTTGCTGCTTGGCGTGGTAGCGGCAGCCATTCTGCTCGGCGGCGGCTATTACGCCTGGAGCAATTACGCCCCGCAAGATGGCGCGCAGACCGCCTACAACGACTCCTACGCCACCGATCCCTACGATGATGATCCGCTCCGCGCCGGGCCGATTGAGTCCAGCGAAGCAGACGACGCGTCGGAGGAGCAACTCGCGTCCACCGCATCGACCGAAAGCACGCCGGCGCCAGTGCGCCGCTCACAAGCGCGCACTGAGCCAGTTCCGGAAGCCACGATCGGCGTGACGCCGGCCAACGTCACCGAAGAAGAAATGGCCGCCGCCGAAAGCAGCGATCTGGTCGTGACCGCGCCGATCCGCCCGATCTGGGCGCGCACGCCGAGCGAACGCCGCCTTGCCTCCTACTACCCAACGCGCGCGCTTGAGCGTGGCCGCGAAGGCGAAGCGCGCCTGGCCTGCACCGTGATGGAAGGCGGCTCGCTGGCTTGCGATAAGATGTCGGAAACGCCTGGCGGCTTCGGCAACGCTGCGCTGCGCGTGTCACGCTCCCTGCGCCACGCCGCCGTGCGCTCCGATGGCAGCGACGCCACCGGCACGCCGGTGAACCTGCGCGTCGTCTTCCGCATCGATGAGAACACGCGCCGCAGCTAAACCGACCCGCTCAAGTTGAACGGCCGCGCGGCTTTCGCTGCGCGGCCGTTTCGCTGGCCCGTTCTCGGTTCGCTCTCTTGTCTGCCACTTCGGCAGGTTGTTAGCTGGGTACGGTATTGGGGAGGTCAAATATGCCACTAACGGACGCGCAAAGAGAGGCCATCTATCGGCTCGGGCGCAGAGAACGGAACGTGCGGTTCTTCAGATATTTGTCTGAACTGAAGAAAAATATGCGGCAATCGTCCGCCGACGTCGTCGAAAATCAATCGGGCTTGAACCGCGAGTTCTCGATCGAACTCATGCGCGAAATCGCCGCGACGGGCGTCGCAGAATTTCATGCCGCCGGCGGCGGCAATTCGAGTTATTTGGCTTGGCGCGAAGACATCGACATTCGCGAAGTCGGGAAATCAGCGGATCAACCGATCCGCTAGCGCCCGAACTTCTGGAACTTGATCCGGGACGGGATAATTTCCGTCACGCCCAGGCGCCGCATTTTGTCTTCTTCGTAGCTATCGAAGTCGCCTTCGAACCATTCGACGTGGCTGTCGCCCTCGAAGGCCAGGATGTGCGTCGCGAGCCGGTTTAAGAACCAGCGATCGTGGCTGATCACGACGGCGCAGCCGGCGAAATCTTCGAGCGCGGCTTCAAGTGATTGCAGCGTTTCAACGTCGAGGTCGTTGGTCGGCTCGTCGAGCAGCAGCACGTTAGCGCCGGTGAGCAGCGTCTTAGCGAGGTGCACGCGGTTGCGTTCACCGCCCGAAAGCTGGCCGACCTTCTTCTGCTGATCGGCGCCTTTGAAGTTG
>CAYUOC010000061.1:0-20141 GCA_964446305.1 uncultured Terricaulis sp.
AGATTTCTTCCCACTTGTGCTTGTGCGGCGGCGGGCCGCCGCCCGGGATGCCCTTAGTGTCGAAAATCTCGATCGACGAGTCCATGGCGTTGGTCAGCATCGGCTTCAGGGTTTCGCCCAGGATGAAGTGGCTCTCTTCTGATTTTGTTGGCGTTTCAGTCGCGGACATGGGCTCGGCCTCCCCGGCATAATTCGCTGCACCAGAGTGCAGTGAAATCGATGTAGTATTCATTGCACCCGAGTGCAACGTATTTTTTGGCCTGCCGCTTTATTCCAGCATCCGCCCCAGCTTTTTCGGCGCGACGGCGACATAGCTCTGCTTCAGCCAGCCGCGCAGGGTCGGCATTTCTGCGAGCACGTCGTCCTCCGGGCCGAAGTGCGCGGTGACCCAATTGTATTGTTTGAACCAGCCGCGCGCAGGGCGGACGAAGGGCAGGTCTTCGGCCATCTCGGCCGATATCGGCAGCTTCATGATGATGGTGAGCGAGTCGAGCGGTTCGGCTTTGGCGCCGAAGACCGCGAACATCTTCTTGCGCATGTAGAGGCCGCGCGCCGGCGGCCATGCGGGGCCTGCACTCGTTTCCGGAAAGGTGAGGCCGAGCTTGGTAAGTTCGGCTTCGGCGCGCTGATGCGGCGTCTGCGGCATGGCGCGAGCTTAGCATCGCGCGGCGGTGTGCGCCTTAGTGCTGGTCGGCGACGCGAATTTTATCTTTGCGCCGGTTCATGGCGCGCGCGACCTTCATCGTGCCGGAGGTGGCGTCGGTGACGAAGGTCAGCGCGATGGCGGAGACGGCGATGATGGCGGCGAGTTCGAGCATTATTGGTCTCCGCTAGCGGAATTCTTCAGGAGCGCAACGGCTGGCTCGCGCCAAAGGTTCCCGAATTGACGCGGCGGCACTGATGCCGTGCGGAAAAATCTGAGGCATACCAACGTCATGTCTTCTTTGCGTGCAATTGTGGAAACGCTCGTCCCGGCGGCGGATGGCTTCGCGATCGAAGCGCCGGAGGATTGGTCGCAAGGGCGCACGCTCTATGGCGGCATGACAGCGGCGCTCGCGCATGAAGCTGTGCGGCGCTCGCATGATGCGCTGGGGCCGCTGCGTTCGGCGCAGCTCACGTTCATCGGCCCAGCATCGGGGCAATTGCGCTTCACGTCGACATTGCTGCGTCGCGGGCGTTCATCGGCGCTGATCGCGGCGGAATGCTTCAACGAGGAAGGGCCGGCGGCGCGGGCAGTGTTCGTGTTTGGCGCCGCGCGCGAAAGCAGGGTTGCGCACGCATTCTTCCCGATGCCGCGCGTGTCGGGACCCGATGAAGTCGGCGCGTTCCGCAAGGAAGGTGGCAATACGCGGCGCGGCTTCTGGAATAATTTTGAGACGCGGCTCGCAGCGGGTGGGCGGCTCTTCGAGCCGGACGCTGATCGTGCGGAGTTCGCCACATGGACGCGCTTCCTCGACGTCGGTGGCGCGGATCCGACAACGGCGCTGCTCGCGATCGCTGATTGCTTGCCGCCGGCGGCAATGGTGCATTTTCCTGAGCCCGCGCCGATCAGCACCATGACCTGGACCGTCGATATCGCGCGCGTGCCGGAGAGCCTCGACGGCTGGCACTTGCTGTGGGCGTCGAGCGAACACGCGGGCGAAGGCTATTCGCTGCAGAATATGGCGATGTGGAGCGCAAGCGGCGAACTGCTTGCCGTGGGCCGGCAAGCAGTCGCCATCTTCGCTTAGCCGAGCTTGCCGCTCTCGATGTAGGTTTTCATGTTCGAGAGAATGCGCGGCCAGCCGCTGGAAATTCCCGGCAGCACCTTGCTCTCCGCCGGGAAGCCTTCGTGGATGACTGTGAACTTCGTGCCGGTCTCGTGCTCATCGAGTTCGTAGGTAACGCGCGAGGCGGGCTCATCGATGCCTTCCGGCTTCAAGCTAAACGTCATCACCAAGCGGTTCGGCGGATCGATCTCCAGCACGTCGCCATCGTGGCTGAGCTTGGTCTGATCATCCGGATACATGAATTCAACGCGCGCGCCTTGCGTCCACTCGGAGCGCACGAAGCGCTTCCAGAAGTGCTTGGTGTGCTCGCCCGTTGTGATGGCGTCCCAGACCTTCTGCTTTGGCGCTTGGATATAGATGACGTAGACGAATTCTGGTTTGCTCATGTGTCCCACCCCTTGAGGTTATGATCCGGCGCCTTGTCGGCGACGATGTTGAGATTGATGCCGTGCTCCAGCCACGCCTTCGCGGCGGCGAGCACGAGGTTCCAGCCTTGTGTGAGATCGAGCGCTTCAGCGATCACATCATCGCCGCGCAGACCCGAGTTCACGATGCTGAGCATCGTGCCCTTCGCATGGGGCGAGAACGTCATCTCGACGTGGTTGGATTTTGGGAACGACCATTCGAAGGCGATGCGCGCGGTCGGCTCTATGGCTTTGACGTCGATGTCGTCGCCCACACCGTACATCTCCCATTGCCAGCGTACGCGTTTGCCGGCTTCAAGTTTGCCGCTCGATTTTGTGAACCAGAACTTGGTCGTGACTGCCGGATCGATGAAGGCGTTGAACACCTGGCTCACCGGCTTGCGGATCAGCATTTCCGCTTTGACGATGGGCGCGCTCATTTCGGCGGCTCCATCTTCACGATGAGAGGTTCGCCGGTTTCGAGCAGACTCTTGAGCGATGAAAGAATGATCGCCCAGCCTTGCGCGCCGGCTTTGAGATACTTGCGCGGAATGGCGCTCGTCGTGTGTTGCGTCATCGTGAGCTTTACGGCGTCGCCGGCGGGCTCGATGTCGTAAGTGATGATCGCGGCTTTTGGCGGATCTGGCTCATCACTCCATTCCACGTCCCAGGTCAGCTGCAGTTTGCGCGGGCGGTCGCTGATCAGCACCTCGCCGAAGACGTCCAGCCCGCCGTCAGGCAACAGCATCTTCCACGGCGAGCCTTGCTTCCAATCGCTCTCGACCGTGCGGCCGAAGAAGAATTTCGACGTGAACGCGCTTTGCGTCAGCGCATCCCAGACGCGCTCGGACGTCGCGCGGATGAAATAGATGTAGACCAGATCGGGCGGCACAATCCGCTCGTCGCCGTCATTCGCCATTGTCGCTCTCCAACGCCTTCTTCAAGTCGAACAGCGCTTCGAGGCGTGCTCGCTCGTATTTGGAGATCCAGCGTTCGCCGATCTCATGGATGGGCGCCGGGTTGAGGTAGTGCAGTTTCTCGCGGCCGCGCTTCACGCTGGCTACGAGATTGGCGCTCTCCAGAACGGCCAGGTGCTTGGTGACAGCCTGGCGGCTCATCCCCCGGCCTTCGCACAACTCGCTCAAGCTCTGCCCGTTGCGCGCGAAAAGCGTGTCGAGCAGGGCGCGGCGGCTTGGGTCAGCCAGAGCGCGGAAAACGCCGTCAACGGCCTCGTCTTCGGTGTCCACGCGCTCTTATAGGCAACTAAATGGTTGCATGTCAACCTCTGCCGAGCGGGGAATGGGCTAAGCTATGCCGTATTGGATGGGCAAAATGGCGGGTCGCCGGGTCACAATCCCGGCTAAGGGGCTCGGCGTGACGGCAGGGAAGATCAGCGCTGGGAAGGGTGGCCGATGACGCGCAAGCACGTCGTCGTCATCGGCGCTGGCTTTTCCGGCGTGGCGGCGGCCACGGCGCTCGCACGCCGAAAAAATGCGCCGCGGGTGACCCTTATCGAGCGCGACCAATTCGGGACCGGCCTGGCCTATGGGACCAAGGACCGGTCCCATCTTCTCAATGTCCGCGCCTCGAACATGAGCGCCTACGCCGACAAGCCGGCTGACTTCGCCGATTGGCTCAAATCAAAGACGGGCGCGGCGTCGACGAGCTTTGCGTCGCGCGCCCGCTACGGGGCCTACATTCAGGACGTGCTGAAACGCACGACCCGCACGGCGATGTTCGGTGGCGGCTTGCAGCGTGTACGCGGCGAAGCGGTCGCGTGCCGGGCCGGCTCAGGCTGGTGGCATGTCACGCTCGCTTCCGGCAAGGAGATCGAAGCCAACGGCGTGGTGCTGGCGCTGGGCAATCAAGCCGTCTCGACGCCGAGCGTATTTGCTGACGCGAACGTCCCGGTTCTCGATCCTTGGGACGCGAAGGCGCTACAAAAAATCGGGCGCGGCGATGTCCTGTTGCTCGGCGCCGGCCTCACCATGATCGATGTCGCGCTGTCGTTGTCGCAGCGCTCCAAAACCCAAACGATCTACGCGCTGTCGCGGCGCGGGCAGACGCCGCGCATGCATCTTGATCCGCCGCAGCCGCCGCCATCGACGCCGCTGCAACTGCCGCAGAATTTGAGCGATGCGCTGCACCAGTTTCGCCGCGAAGCGCGCGCCATGGCTGAGCGGGGTGAGTCGTGGCAGCTTGCGGTTGACCGCATGCGCAGCGTCACGCCGGGCCTGTGGCGGGCGCTCTCGATCGAGCAGCAAAGCCGGTTTTTGCGGCATTTGCGCGTTTGGTGGGACGTTCATCGCCATCGCACGGCGCCGGAAATCGCGTCGCGCGCGGAGGCGCTGCAGCGCGAAGGCAAGCTGCGGGTGCTGGCCGGCGAGATTGTCTCAGCCGAGAAAAAGGGGCGCTCGCTTGAGCTCTATCATCGCCAGCGCGGCAGCATGGTGCGCCATCGGCTCGACGTCGCGGCGGTGGTGAATTGCACCGGCGCTAACCTCGATCTCACGCGCTCCAGCGATCCGCTGATCCAGCAAATGTTGAGCGAAGGCCTGGCGCGCGCCCACCCGAGCGGGTTGGGCCTCGACCTGGACGAAGACGCACGCGTGCTCGATGCGCGGGGCAAAGTGCAGGGGAGCCTCTATGCGATCGGGCCGATCACAGTCGGCTCGTTTTGGGAATCCACCGCCGTGCCGGAAATTCGCACGCGCGCGTCGGCGATTGCCGAGCTGTTCTAACTTGGCGCGCGTTCGTGTATCGCAGCGCGCATGAGTGAGGACATCCCCAGCGCCGGCCGTTTCGAAGGCCGTATCCATCACCTGCCGGTGCGCGTGTACTACGAAGACACCGACTTCAGCGGCGTCGTCTATCACGCCAACTACCTGCGCTTCTTCGAGCGCGGCCGGAGCGACTTTCTCCGTGTCGCCGGCATTCACCATAACGAGCTCGCCGCGGCGGCCGATCCCACCGCATTCGCGGTGAACAAGATGGAGCTCGATTTCCTCAAGGCGGCGCGGATCGATGACGCGCTTTTGGTCAAAACCGCGTTCGAAACGATGCGCGGCCCCCGCATCTTCATTTCGCAAACGCTCGAAAAGGCGGGTGAAATCTTGGTGACGGCGAAGGTGCAGGTCTGTTGCATATCGCTCACGGGGCGGGCCAAGAAACCGCCAGCGGTGCTTTTGGAACGGCTTAAACCATTTCTAGAGCCCTCCGCGTCCAGCTTTTGACAAACTCATACGGCTCTAAGCCATGTGGGGAACGTGGCTGAAACGAAGGCCGCGATAGCGGGAGCGAGCATGGAAACCGGCGCAGAGCAGATCACGGTTTTGAACCTATTCCTTCAGGCCGACCCGGTCGTGAAGGGCGTGATGTTGGTTTTGGCCGTGGCCTCGGTTTGGTCATGGGCGATCGCGGTCGAGAAATGGCTGCAGTTCGGCGAACTCGAACAGAATGCGCGCCGGTTCGAGCGCGAGTTTTGGTCTGGTCGCTCGCTCGACGACATGGAAGATCGCGGCGACAAGCCGCGCGATGCGATGGCGCGGGTTTACGCCGCCGCCTCGCGTGAGTGGCGCGAAGCGCGCCGCAGCGGCACGGCCGGCGAACACGCGCAATTCATGCTCGATCGCGTTGACCGTCTGATGCAAGCGCAGATCTCGCGGGAGATGGGCCGGGCATCACGCAATATGGGCGTGCTCGCCACCGTCGGCGCCTCGGCGCCGTTCATCGGTCTCTTCGGTACCGTGTGGGGCATCATGAACGCCTTCACCAACATCGCCGCTCAACAGCAAACCAATCTCGCCGTTGTCGCGCCCGGTATCGCCGAGGCGCTGTTCGCGACGGCGCTTGGTCTCGTTGCCGCCATCCCGGCGGTTATCTTTTACAACAAGTTCACCGGCGACCTGGATCGCTTCGGCGATCGGCTCGATACGTTCAGCGATGAAGTCGCCGCGCGTCTCTCACGCCGCCTTAGCGAGCGTGGCTGATGGCTGGAGGACTCGCCGCCTCGGGGCGCGGCCGCGGACGTAGATCGGCGCGGCGCGGACGCCTTAGCGAAATCAACGTCACGCCGTTTGTCGACGTGATGCTGGTGCTGCTGATCGTGTTCATGGTCACCGCGCCGCTGCTGACTGTGAGCATTCCGATCGAGCTGCCTCGCACGGACGCCAAGCAATCGGCATCGGAGACGGAGCCGCTCTCGATCACCATTCTTGCCGATGGCACCGTGTATCTGCAGGAAACGCAGGTCGAAGTGGAGGAGCTGGTGCCGCGTCTGCGCGCCATTTCGCGCGAGGGCTACGACCGCAGTATTTATATTCGCGGCGACACCAACACCAATTACGGCGTGATGGCCGATGTGTTGGCGCGCGTGAGCGCCGGCGGCTTCCGCAAGATCCAGCTTGTCACCGATACGCGCGACGGGCCGCGTCGGCCTGACACGCAGCCGCGCGGGCAATGATATGCGCGCCGGTTGGGTCGTTTCCCTCATCGGACATGTCGGCTTCATCATCATGACGATGCTGGCCTGGGAAGCGCGCTCGACCATGACGCCGGCGGCTGGCGCGATCGTGCCGATCGAAATTGTCGATGTGGCCGAAGAGTCCAACGTTCGCGCGCTCGCCGAGGACCTGCCGGACGAGGAAGTGGCCGCGAGCGAAGAGACGCCAACGCAAGAAGATCCGGCGCCCGCGCCGACGCCGGAACCGACGCCGCCGCGCCAACGCCAAAACAACGATAGCTTCGATCTTTCCGCCGTCGCCGGCTTGCTCGACAAGCAGCGCGACCCGGGCCGGGAGCGAACCGAAGGCCAGCGCGCTGATCGTACGCAACGCGGAGCAGGGCTTGGTACGGCCGAAGTCGCGGCTATGCGCGATCGCGTCCGTTCGCTGGCGCAGCGTCACTTGATGCGCTGTTGGCGTATGCCGCTGGATCAGCCGGAGCCCGAGCGCTTGGTCGTCACCGTCGAGTTCGATCTCGATCGCAACGGCAACCTGCGCGGTCCGCCGCGCGTTACGAACCCGTCGGGTAATCTCACGTTCGACCCGCCGATGCGTGTCGCCGCCGACGCGGCGCGCCGCGCGGTGACGACGTGCGATCCATTTCCGTTTGCGACCGACCCCGTCGTCGGCGAGCACTACGACACCTGGAGTCGGCTCGAGTTTACATTCCGCCCACGCAGTTGATCACTTGAAGGCTAGAAGCCCATGCGTCTGATGAAATCCTTCTTTGCTTGTTTGGTGGCGATCGCCGCGATCGCGTTCACCGCGAGCCCGAGCTTCGCGCAGCCAGAGCGCGTGCATGTCGATATCGAGCAGGGGCACTTGAACCCGATGCCGGTCGCCGTGATCGATTTTCTCGGCAACAGCCCCGCCGCGCAGCAAGTGGGGCGTGACATCTCCGGCGTCATCCGCGCTGACCTTGAGCGCTCGGGCCTATTCCGCCCGATCGGGACCGACGCCTTCATCGAACGTATCCAAGGCCTCGAAGTGCCCCCGCGCTTCGCGGATTGGAAAATCATCGACGCGCAGGCTTTGGCCGTCGGCGAAGTGCAACCGCTGCCAGACGGACGCATCCGCGTCGTCTTCCGTTTGTGGGACGTGTTTGGCGAAAGTCAGCTGACGGCGTTTCAGATCGATCGCACGCCGGATGGCTGGCGGCGCATCGCCCACCGCATTGCCGATCAGATCTACGAACAGCTCACGGGTGAGCGCGGCTATTTCGATACGCAAATCCTGTTCGTCTCGGAAAGCGGCCCGCGCACGCGCCGCATCAAGCGCTTGATGATCATGGATCAGGACGGCGCCAATCCGAGCTTCCTGACTGGCCCGGACGCAATGGTGCTGACGCCGCGCTTCGCGCCCAATACGCGCGTGCTGACCTATATGAGCTACGAGACGGGCGCGCCGCGCGTGTTCCTCTACAATCTGAACACCAACCGCCGCGAAGTGTTGGGCGATTTCCCCGGCATGACGTTCGCGCCGCGCTTCCGGCCCGACGGCAACGGCATCGTGTTCACGCTCGACATGAATGGGAACTCTGAAATCTTCACGATGGATCTCGGCTCCCGCGCACGTCAGCGGCTCACCAATCACGCCGCGATCGACACCTCGCCGAGCTATTCACCGGATGGCTCACAGATCGTGTTCAATTCAGATCGCGGCGGTTCCCCACAGCTTTATGTGATGGCCGCAAATGGCTCTGGGCAACGCCGCATCAGCTTTGGTGAAGGCAGGTATTCAACGCCAGTTTGGTCCCCGCGCGGCGATCTCATCGCCTTCACGCGCCAGAGCGGCGGGCGCTTCGCGATCGGGGTGATGCGTCCGGATGGAAGCGGTGAACGCATCTTAACCGAGAGCTATCTCGATGAATCTCCGACGTGGTCGCCGAACGGTCGCGTCATAATGTTCTTCCGCGAAGGCCGTGGAGAAGGTCCACAGCTCTGGTCCGTTGACCTCACCGGGCGAAATTTGCGCCGGATTCCAACGCAAACTGATGCTTCAGACCCAGCCTGGTCGCCGTTGTTGCCATGACCGGAACACGATTGTCGGCTAGGAACCTGCTCTGTAAGGTTTGCATTCTTGTACAGGGGGTACGGCCGTCGCCGAATGCGCCGCTTCTAGGGGAGAATTGTCCTAATGCGTAACACCATCCTCGTTATGGCCGCTGTGGCCTCTTTGGCCGCTTGCGCCAGCCGTCCAGAGCCGACGCCGACGGGCCCGACAGGTCCGACGACGCCGCCGGTAACCGCGCCGCAAGGCCCAGTCCCGGGCTCGGTCGAAGATTTCCGCGTCTCGGTCGGTGACCGCGTGTTCTTCGGCTACGATCGCTTCGATCTCTCGGCTGAAGCCCGCTCGGTGCTCGAGCGCCAAGCCGCGTGGCTGCGCCAGTATCCGAACGTCCGCATCCTCGTCGCCGGTAATTGCGACGAGCGCGGCACCCGCGAATACAACCTCGCACTCGGCGCCCGCCGCGCCGCCGCTGCGCGCGACTACCTTGTGTCGCTCGGCGTCGCGCAGAATCGCGTCGAAACCGTTTCGTACGGCAAGGAGCGCCCGCTCGACGCCCGTGCGAACGAGGAAGCGTGGAGTGTGAACCGCAACGCACACACCAACATCGTGAGCGGCGCGGTCTCGTAAGCGTCAAAATTTGGCCCGAGCGAGCGGACTAGGAACATTCCCATGACCCAGCGTTCGGCCTCATTTCAGGCAACAACCCGGCTCGCGGCGTGCATCGCTGCGGCCGGGTTTCTTTTCGCCGCGCCGGCTTCGGCGCAAACGCAGCTGCCGCCGCCGGCGCAATTCGGCAACGCCGACGCGCGTCAGGATCGCATCGAGGAGCTGCAGCAGCAGCTCACCGAAGCGACGGCCGAGAACGAGCGGCTGCAATACGAACTCAATCAGCGCGACCGCGAAATCCAGCGTCTGCGCAGCATGGTCGGCGAACTCGCCGGCGTGAACCAATCGCTCTCCACGCCGCCCGCCGATGGCGCGACGACGACGCCTCCAGCCCCTGGTCAACGCAGCGAAGGCGGGCCTGCGCCTGCGACCCTCAACTCGGCGCAGCAAGCCAACACCGGCACGCTCGGCACCATACCAGCCGGCACGATGCCGCCGCCGCCGGCGGCGGAAGCAGCGCCGGCGCCGACGGCGGATGAATTGTACGCCCGCGCGCAGGGCTATCTCTCCGCGGGTCGCTACCCGGATGCGGAAACCGCGTTCGCGGATTTCCTGGAGCGCTACCCGAACGTCGTGCAGACGCCGAACGCGCGCTTCTGGTATGCGTTCACTTTGTTGGCTCGGAATAATTACGCCGATGCAGCGCAGAGCTTCGCGCAGTACCTGCAGCGGACGCCGCAAGGTCCGCGGGCGCCGGAAGCGCAAGTGCGCCTGGGCATGGCGCTCGCCGGCATGGCCCGCGACGGCGCCAACGACGCGGCTGAGCTACGCCAAGCGTGCGGCGCGTTCACTTCACTCACCAGCCGCTATCCCAACGCCCCCCGCAACGTGCGCGACCTCGCCACCCGCGAAGCGCGCGCGGCGAACTGCGCTAGCTAAGTTAGCCTCATGCTCGATCGGCTGACGATCGAGCGGATGATGGCGTGGACCGGCGATAGGCCGGTTCTCGTCGCGCTGTCCGGCGGAGGCGATTCCGTTGCGCTGCTGCATTTGCTTGTCGCCGAGCTTGGCGCGGCGCGGCTGCGCGCGGTGACCGTGGACCATGCGCTGCGCGAAGGCTCCGTGAATGACGCCCGCCGCGCGCAGAGCTTTGCGGAAGCGCTTGGCGTCAGCGCCGCTGTCCTCACGCTCAGCTGGGAGAAGGGCGCAAATCGCGCACAGCAGGCGGCGCGCGAAGGCCGCTACCGCGCCATTTGCGACTACGCCCGCGCGGACGGCCTCAACACGATTGTTGCTGCTCACACGGGCGACGATCAGGCGGAAACCGTGCTGATGCGCGCAGCCAATGGCTCCACCTGGCGCGGTCTCGCCGGCATTGCGCCGTTTGCGTTCGCGCCGATTTGGCCGGAGGGGCGGGGCATCGCGTTGGCGCGGCCGCTGCTTGGCGCGAGGCGGGAAGAACTGCGCGCGCTCTTGCGAGACACCGGTGCGGCCTGGATCGAAGATCCGGCGAACGATGATCCCAAGTTCGAACGCGTGCGCGTCCGCGCGCGATTGGCGGAAATGGAGGCGGGCGGTTTCGACCCACGCCGCCTTGTGCGTCTCGCTGAGCGTCTCAGACGGCGAAGCGATGCGCTGGACGGCGCAGCACATGAGCTCATTTTGCGCGCTGTCGATGTGGACTTCGCGCCGACCATCCGCCGCGATTCTTGGGTGGCGCCGCGCGAGGTGCGTCTGCGTGCGCTATCGGCGCTGATCGCCGCCGCCGCCGGCGCCTCGCGCGAGCCGCCATGGACGGAGATGCCGCGGCTCGAATGGAAGATCATGACGCAGCCCCACTATGGCGCGACCCACAGCGGCGTGGATTTTACGTCAAAGATGCACAGCGTGACGCTGCTGCGCAGCCTTGGCGCTTCGATCGGGCGTGCCGATGGCGTACCGCCGCTTGCGCCGCTGCCGCTTGCCACCGGCGTTGAGGTCATCTGGGATGGGCGCCTTGCTGTAACGGCCACGGAGCCCGGGTGGCGGGTTGTTCCAGCGCGCAATGGACACCGGCTGGTCTTCGAGAATGGCTCGGTTCGCAGGCACTACTCCGAGATGGAGGGCCGCCTTCGCCTTCACCCGCTGGCGGCGGAGCGGATCGCGCACGCCTTCGCTCCGGATATTAACCGCGCGAAACCATGATTTTCGCCGCATTTTCCACCTAAGCGTTCACCCACCCTTGACGCGCCTGATGGCAGTAAGGGGTGTTCAGCGGCGGGGTGGGTCCCTATCTTGCTGAAGGATTAATTGCCGCGCCCGGGGCCGGAGCGCGGACCAGAAGGTCGGACCAAAAAATGCCCATCCGCACACTGCTCATTTGGGGCGTCATCGCTCTTGTGTTGGTCGTTTTGTTCGCTGCGATGAACGGCGGGAACAATCCTCTCCGCAATGCGCAGGAGCTGCCGTACTCCTCACTGATGGACCGCGTTGAAGGCGGCTCCATTGGCGGCGTCACCACGCAGGCGGATACGATCATCGCGACGTCGAAAGACGGTAAACAGACGTTCGTCACCTATCTGCCGTCGGGCACGATGGCCAATGTCGTCGAGCGTCTCGACGCCGCCGGCGTCGTCGTCGATACAAA
The DNA here is from genome assembly GCA_964446305.1 of uncultured Terricaulis sp. GTDB lineage: Bacteria > Pseudomonadota > Alphaproteobacteria > Caulobacterales > Aquidulcibacteraceae > Vitreimonas. Next base: position 11,918 of record CAYUOC010000061.1, read on the forward strand.
GCAGCCGAAACAGGGGCCCGGCATCGGCGACATGATGCTCGCCATCCTGCCGATGCTGCTGCTGATCGGCGCCTGGTTCTTCTTCATGCGCCAGATGCAGGGCGGCGGCCGTGGTGGCGCCATGGGCTTTGGCCGCTCGAAGGCGCGCCTGCTCACCGAAGCCAAAGGCCGCGTCACGTTCGATGACGTCGCCGGCATCGATGAAGCCAAGGAAGAACTCGGCGAGATTGTTGAGTTCCTGAAAGACCCGGGCAAGTTCCAACGCCTGGGCGGTAAAATCCCAAAGGGCGCGCTGCTCGTCGGCCCTCCGGGTACGGGTAAGACGTTGCTGGCGCGCGCGATCGCGGGCGAAGCCAATGTGCCGTTCTTCTCGATCTCGGGTTCGGACTTCGTTGAAATGTTCGTCGGCGTCGGCGCCAGCCGCGTGCGCGACATGTTCGAGCAAGCGAAGAAGAACGCCCCGTGCATCATCTTCATCGACGAAATCGACGCCGTCGGCCGTCACCGTGGCGCTGGTCTCGGCGGCGGCAACGATGAGCGCGAACAAACGCTCAACCAACTCCTCGTCGAGATGGATGGCTTTGAGGCCAATGAAGGCATCATCCTGATCGCGGCGACGAACCGTCCCGACGTTCTCGATCCGGCGCTGCTGCGTCCGGGCCGCTTTGACCGTCAGATCGTCGTGCCGAACCCCGATCTGGGCGGCCGCGAAAAGATCCTGCGCGTGCACACCCGCAACGTGCCGGTGGCGCAGGGCGTTGATCTGAAAACCATCGCACGCGGCACGCCGGGCTTCTCCGGCGCCGATCTCGCCAACCTCGTGAACGAAGCGGCGCTGCTCGCGGCCCGCCGCGGCAAGCGCGTCGTCACCAACAAGGAATTCGAGGACGCGAAGGACAAAGTCATGATGGGCGCGGAACGCCGCAGCCTCGTCATGAGCGAAAGTGAAAAGCAGCTCACCGCTTGGCATGAAGCCGGCCACGCCATCGTCGCGCTCGAAGTGCCGGAGTCTGATCCGGTGCACAAAGCCACGATCATCCCGCGCGGCCGCGCGCTGGGGATGGTTATGCAGCTGCCCGAGAGCGACAAGTACTCGATGAACTACACCCAGATGACCTCGCGCCTCGCGGTCATGATGGGCGGCCGCGTCGCCGAAGAGCTCCATTTCGGCAAGGACAAGGTCACGTCCGGCGCCGCCAGCGACATCTCCGCCGCCACGCGCCTCGCGCGCATGATGGTGACGCGCTGGGGTTATTCGGACGAGCTCGGCTTCGTCGCCTACGGCGACAACAACGACGAAGTGTTCCTTGGCATGCAAGTCGGGCGCACGCAAAACGTCGCCGAAGCCACCGCGCAGAAGATCGACGCGGAAGTGAAACGCCTCGTCGATGAAGGCTACAACGAAGCCAAGCGCATTCTCTCTGAGAAGGCCGAGCAGCATAAGTTCTTGGCCGAAGCGCTGCTCGAGTATGAAACGCTGAACGGCGAAGAGATCGCCAAGGTTCTGCGCGGCGAAAAGCTCGATCGCCCAGACGATACGCCCGCCACGCCGACCCCGCCGACGCCGGCGCTGCCGGTCACGGACGAGGACGAACAGCCCGCCACAGGCTGGGGCGGCGCAGCTCCACAGGGCGCCTAAACGAAACGAACCGCCGGCCACTGGCCGGCGGTTTTGTTTTGGGCTTATGTCGCCGGCGGAGGCGAACATGCTCGGATCAGCGACGGTCACGGCCCTTGTCGGCACGATGAAGCCGGAGATCTCAAAGACATTTTACGCCGATACGCTCGGGCTCAAGTTCATCAGCGATGACGGCTTCGCGCTCGTTTTCGAAGGCAAGAACGCGCGCGTGCGTGTCTCGCGCGTGCCGGGGGTGACGCCGGCGGCCTATGCGGTTCTGGCGTTTCAGGTGGACGACATCGAGAAGGCGGTGGATGGGCTGACCGCCAAGGGCGTCGTTTTCGCCCGCTTTGGCTTCTTCGTGCAGGACGCCCGAGGCATCTGGAGCGCGCCAGACGGGACCAAGGTCGCCTGGTTTCATGACCCCGATTTGAATTTGCTCTCCGTCGTTCAGCACGCGTGAGCCGCGTCAGCCCATGCCGGGAGGCATGCGGTCGAATGTCGGCACTCCTTCTCGTGGGCGATCCCAGCTCGCCGCGCGCGCTGCAAAGACATGCATCTCCGGTTTGAAAACTTCTAAGTCGTCGAGACTAGAAGCGCGGAAAAAGATCATGCCGGGCATTCCGGCATTGCGCGAAAACACCGGCGCGCCGCACGTTCCGCAGAAATGGCGCGTCACCATGTTTCCGCTGTCGGCGGGCTTGGAATAACTGCTGGTTGGGCCCGTGAGTTTGACCTTGTCTTCCGTGACAGCGAGATGTGCCGAGTGCCCGGCGCCGCTGGAACGCCGGCAATCTTCACAGTGACAGATGCCCGCCATGGCGGGCTCAGCCGCGCATTCGTAACGCACCGCGCCGCAAAGGCAGCCGCCAGTAAATTTCATCACCCTCTCCCGCGCATTCAGGCTTTAGTCATACTACATTGCGTATTGCAACATGCAATATACAAGGATGATTGTTTGATGGGCCGGGCTCCAGAAAAGAACGAGTTTCGCTCGGGCTGTCCGATCGCCTCTTCACTAGAAGTCATTGGCGACCGCTGGACGCTTGTCCTGATGCGCGACCTGGTGAACGGCAAACGGCGCTCAAGCGAGTTCATGAGCAGTCCCGAAGGCATTGCCAGCAATATTCTCACGGCTCGACTGAAAGAGATGGAGGCAAACGGTTTGATCCGATCGCGCGCTTACCAGCTTCGGCCGAAACGCTACGAGTATATGCTCACCCGCAAGGGGGCGGCGCTTTTGCCGATGATCCAGGCGCTCTGTAGCTGGGGAGAAACCCACCTGCCGAAGCGCTGGAGGGCCCCGGATTCGTTCATGAAAAAGAGCCCAGAGGACCTGCTGTGACGCATAGCCCCTTGGCGGGGCGGGGGCGGATCAGCTAGAGCCGGGACTAGATTTCGAATCCGGGGAAATACATGGCCGCGCTCATTGCCATCGGCGTCTTCATCGTGGCGATCTTCGTGCTGAACACAATCGAGTTCGGCCGCCCGGACTGATCTTGGCGGACTAATCGCGCTTCAGCAGCGCGCCGACATATTGCGCGCCGCTGACCAGCGCCAACACCGCCGCCGTCCAGAGCAGGATGCGCGCGGCCCAATCCAAACCATCGTCGATGCTGCCGGGTAACCCGAACACCGGGCTCAACAGCGCAGCGCTTTGAAACGCGAGAAACGCCGCGACCCCGGCCATCTCGGCGGCAGCTTTCCACTTGCCCAACTGGCTCACGGGCAGTGACTTGCCTTGCGCCGAGATGCCTTCACGCAAACCCGCGACTGCAACGTCGCGCCCGAGGATCAGCACGGCCGCCGCGACCAGCATCATCGGCAGAGCCGCGTAGGCGAGCGCAACGAGCACGCATGTGATCAGCACTTTGTCCGCAGCGTGATCGAGTGCTGCGCCGAGCGGCGTCACGGCATTCCATTTGCGCGCGAGATAGCCGTCGAGCCAGTCGGTCGAGGCGGCGAGCAGGAAGAGGATAAACGCCAGTGCGTAGATGAAACCCGAGAGCAACGGGTCGGTATGCAGATCGTTGGCGGCCCACAGAACGAGCGCGGCGATCACCGGCCCCATGGCGATGCGGAGCACCGTCAGCAGCGTCGGGATCACGCTCGGCTTCGCGGGCGTGTCAGCGTTTGTTGTCGTGGAAGAAGTCATAAATGCGCTTCGCCAGTTCCTTGTTGACGCCTTCGACGCCTTCCAACTCCGCCAGCGCTGCACGCGAGACACCCCGCGCCGAGCCAAAGCGATCAAGCAGAGCGCGTTTGCGCGCTGGACCAATGCCGCCGATTTCGTCGAGCGGATTTTTTGTGAGCCCAGCGCTGCGCTTGCCGCGATGAGCGCCGATGGCGAAGCGGTGCGCTTCGTCCCGGAGCCGCTGCAGGTAGTAGAGAACCGGGCTCTTCTCGTCGAGCCGGAACGCCGGTTTGCCCGGAATGAAGAAGCGCTCGCGGCCGGCGTCGCGGTCCACGCCTTTGGCGATGCCGGCAATGGTGATGCGGTTTTTGAGGCCAAGCTCATCCAACGCTTCGAGCGCCGCATTGAGCTGCCCATCGCCGCCATCGATGAGCACGAGATCCGGCCACGCGCCGAATTTTGAATCGCGCTCAGGTTCGTCGCGCTCTTTCGAGAAATCGACTCCGCCGTCCGCAACCTTTCCCCCTGTCCCTTGCGGAGAGGGGGTTAGGGGGTGAGGGGCGTTCAGTTGATCAGGCGCCTGCTCGTCGGAGCGCCCCTCATCCGGCTCGCTGTCGCTCGCCACCTTCTCCGCAAGGGAGTAGGTTTCGGACGGCGTGTCTTCTTCGCGCTCCTGCAGCATCCGCGCAAACCGGCGTCGGATCATCGCTTTCATCATCGCGAAGTCGTCGCCGTCGAACTCGTCCGCTTTCATGTTGAACTTGCGGTACTGGTTCTTGGTGAAGCCTTCGGGCCCCGCGACGATCATCGCGCCGAGCGCATTCGTGCCTTGAATGTGGCTGTTGTCGTAAACTTCGATCCGCTCTGGCCGCTGCGAAAGGCCGAACACTTCCGCCACGCCATCAAGCAACTTCGCGACGCTGCCCGTCTCCGCCATGCGCCGCCCAAGCGCCTCGCGCGCGTTGAGCAATGCGGCCTCGACGATCTCGCGCTTCTCGCCGCGCTCCGGCTTGCGGATTTCGACTTTGCATTCGGCTTTGACGCAAAGCGCCTCTTCGAGCAACTCCCGATCGGTTGGCTCAACGTTGCTGAGCACGAGCTTCGGCGGTTCGCGGTCGTCGTAAAATTGCGCGATAAAGGCGCCGAGAATGTCTTCCGGCGTTTCTTCGCCGCCGTGGCGCGGGAAATAGGCGCGGTTGCCCCAGTTTTGGCCGGCGCGGAAGAAGAAAACCTGGATGCAGGATTGGCCGCCTTCGACGTGAAGGGCGAAGACGTCCGCCTCATCGAAGGTGTGTGGATTGATCCCCTGGGACGCGCGCACGCTTGCCAGCGCGCGGATGCGGTTGCGCAGGCGTGCGGCGTGCTCGAACTCCAGTTTCTCGGCCGACTCGCGCATCTCGATCGCGAGGCGATCTTGCAGCTCAACCGAGCGGCCTTCGAGAAAATCAACGCTGTCCTTCACCAGCGCCGCATACTCAACGTCGCTGACCAGCCCCGTGCACGGCGCCGAGCAGCGTTTGATCTGGTAGAGCATGCACGGCCGCGTGCGGCCGCTGAAGGTAGAGTCCGAACACGAGCGCAGAAGGAATGCTTTCTGCAGCGTGTTGAGTGTCCGGTTCACCGCACCCGCAGAAGCAAACGGCCCGTAGAACTTGCCTTTGAAACTTTTCGCGCCGCGATGCTTTTGCAGAACCGGGATTGCGTGATCGGTGCGGATGGCGATGAACGGGAAGCTCTTATCGTCCCGCATCAGCACGTTGTAGCGCGGCCGCAGCCGCTTGATCATGTTCGTCTCAAGCAGCAGAGCTTCGGTCTCTGTCGCCGTGACGATCACTTCCATCGATACTGTCTGATGGATCATCCGGTAGATCGCGTTCGTGTGCCCGCGGCCTTGGGCGTACTGGCCGACGCGGTTCTTCAGGCTCTTGGCTTTGCCGACGTAGAGCACTTCGCCGTCGGCCCCGATCATCCGATAGACGCCTGGCTTCATCGGCAGCCGCTTCCAGGTGTCGCGGATCGCCTCGATGCCCTTCAGGGAAGGCGTCGGCGCATCTTCCGCGGGCAGGTGCTCCAGCGGAGGCGTGATGGGTTTGTCGGCGCCGCTCATCGAGTCGTCAGTGTATCGTCACAAATGGGGTTGGGCTCGGTCTGATCCCAGGGACGCGACCTGGAACCTATCGTCCTGCGGCCCCGCGCCCCCTGGACGGGGAGGGCGGCTCCCGCCACGGTATCCACATGAAAAACCTCAACCGTATCGAGCCGGAGGCGGATGCGACCCGCTTCGAAGCGCCCGATCCAGACGACTGCAAGACGATGCTCGACGTCCGCGCCGGCGTCGATGAAATCGACCGTATGCTGGTCGCGCTCATCACCCGCCGCCAGGGCTATATGCACGCCGCGGCCCGGATTAAGCCCAGCCGCGATGTGGTGCGCGACGAAGCCCGCATCAATCAGGTGCTGGCGAACGTGAAGGCCGAAGCCGAGCGCACCGGGCTCTCCTGGGCCATCGCCGAGCCCGTCTGGCGCGAGATGATGGAGCGCTGCATCGCCCACGAATTTGATGTCTGGGATGCCACACGCGTGTGAGCATCTGCAGCGGGCGGCTGACGCGGAAGCTTTCCCCGTGGTAACCAAATTTCCGGCTGGGAGGGTGTCGTCCGGGTTGGGGTGATGCCGCACAAAATCTGCTTAAGGGTTCGCGCTAGGCGCGAGGCGAAGCTGTGCGATGCAAGCATGCATGGCGCTTCATGGCGGCGAGTCCGCACCAATGCTAAGTCCTTGAACTTACGCGCGGGGACTGGCGTATGAGATGGTTTCTTGGATTGCTGTTGGTGATTGCGCTCGTTCTGGGCGCACTTTTCGCTGTCGGCACGTTTTTGCTGCCGAACTCACTTGAAGTGACACGCACCGTAACCGTCGAGCGCCCGCGCGCGGCGGTGTTCGCTATGGTGAACGACTTGCGCATCGCCAAGGAATGGTCGCCGTACTACGCGCGCGATCCGGATGCCGACTACACCTTCAACGGCGATCCTGGCGCCGGTCAGACCATGCGCTGGGTTTCCGACGTGCGCGAAGTCGGCTCAGGCCGCATGTCGATCGTGGACTCGGTCCACAACGAAGAAGTTCAAAGCATCCTCGAAATGGGCGAGCGCGCGACGCTGAACGCCGACATGCTGCTGCGCCGTGTCGAGGGCGGTACGGCGGTGAACTGGACGGTCACGGCCGAGTGCGGTGAAGGCTGGATCAATGTGCCGTGCCGTTACATGAACCTCATTCTGCGCGGCGTCGTGCAGAAGGAGCTGGATAGCGGCCTGGCGCGACTGAAGACATTGGCCGAGCAACTGCCGAACGTCGATTTCGAGACTCTCAATCCGCAGTTCGACGAAGTGGCGCCGCAACCTTTTGTGTACTCGGTCGTGGAAACGGCGCCGAATAACGCCGTTGAGATCGAGCGTGCGGAATCGCTCGGTCTGGACCAGGTGCGCCGCTTTATGACCGAGTATCAGCTCACGCAGGCTGGCCCGCTCACGCGCGTCGTCACCGATCAGGACGGCGAGCGCATGACTTATCGCGTCGGCTACCCGTATTCGGGCGCGCGCCCGCTCACGGTTGTCGGCGTGCAGGTGGGCGAGACCCCGTCAGGCCAAGTGATGCATGTGCTGGTGGAGGGCGATCGCAACAATGTCGGCGCGGCCTACGCTCAGATGGATGCGTATTTGCAGGCGCACCGCATCGCCAAGCGCGAGGGCGTTTATCCCTGGCACCGCATGCACGATGCGGGCTCCGATGGCCGTCCGGCGCAGATCGAGATCTTCATGCCGCTTCAGTGAGCGGAGATAAGCGACAAACAAAAGGCCCGCCGGGAGCGATCCCGGCGGGCCTTCGTTTTTCAGTCTGGCTGAAGGATTAGTCGAGAACCTTCAGGTTCACGGCCTTCGGGCCTTTGCCCTTTGTGTCAGGCAGGGTCTGGAAGTTGACCTTCTGGCCTTCGACCAATTGCGTGAGGCCAGCGCGCTCAACAGCACTGACGTGGACGAACACGTCCGCGCCACCGCCGTCCGGCGTGATGAAGCCGAAGCCACGCGCGCCGTTGAAGAACTTCACGACGCCATCCTGCGGATCGCCGAGGGGCGCACGCGGGGGACGATCGCCGCCGCCGAAGCCACCACCGCCGCCACGGTCGCCGCCGCCACGGAAGCCGCCGCCACCGCCGCCGCCGCCGCGGAAGCCACCGCCGCCGCCGCCGAGCGCCTCGCAATCTTGGCGGAGCCCAACGGCGTGTGGCGCTGCCGCACGATCTTCAACTGCACGCCGGCCTGCCCGCGCGAGATCGAAGTGACGAAGGCCATCGGCGAGGTCAAGCTTGCGATCATGCGCGGCTCGCCGGAGGGCATCATCAAGGTCACCGAGATCAAGGAAGTCGTGTTCAGCAGCTAAACAACCCCGCCCCCCCAAAATCCCCCACACCCTCG
>CAYUOC010000062.1:0-6296 GCA_964446305.1 uncultured Terricaulis sp.
CCTATGCGAAGCCGATTCTGGATCGCGGCGCGATCGGGCTCTTCCATAAAGGCGCAGACTTAGACGCCGAGCTGGCCGCCGCATCTAACGTCCTAAAAGGTGGGGCGTACCAGGCAGATGTGCTGGAGAGCCTCAGCGATCCGCGCGGCCGCATTGTTCGCATAACAAAGGCCGCGCGACCCTGAGGCTCCGCAAAGGAGAACGGGGACATGCGCGTACTGGCGATCGCCAACCAGAAGGGCGGCGTAGGCAAGACGACGACCGCGATCAATCTCGGCACCGCGCTCGCGGCCGCCGGGAAGGGCGTGTTGATCTTCGACACCGATCCGCAGGGCAACGCCTCGACCGGCCTCGACATCCATCCGCACGATCGCAACGTCACCAGCTATGACGTGCTCGTTGGCCAGCTGCAGCTTTCGAAAGCGGTGCTGCCGACGAAGGTGCCCAACTTGTACATCACGCCTGGCGACGCGCGTTTGTCGGGCGTTGAAGGCGAGCTCATGGGGGAGTCGCAGCCGCAGTTTTTCCTGCGCAATGCAATCGAGAAATTCCGCGCGGAATCCACGCTGGGCGTGGATTATATGCTGATCGATTGCCCGCCGTCGCTGAACGTTTTGACGGTGAATGCGCTCACTGCTGCTGACGGCGTGCTGGTGCCGCTGCAAACAGAATACTTCGCGCTCGAAGGCTTGGCGCAGCTCATCGCCACCATCAACGCGGTGAAGGTGAACCTTAATCCGACGCTCGACATCCAAGGCGTCGTGCTGACGATGTACGACAAGCGCACCACGCTTTCGGATCAGGTTGCGCAAGAGGTGAGGGCGCACTTCCCGGATAAGGTCTACGAGACCGTCATCCCGCGGAACGTCCGCATCAGCGAGGCGCCGAGCCATGGCCTGCCCGCGATCATCTACGATCAGAACGCCACCGGCAGCAAAGCCTACATCAAGCTTGCCAAAGAGCTGATCGAGCGGGAGCGGATGCTCAACGCTGCATAGGCAAGAGGCCGGAAATTTTTACCGGTGGGCAAGGATTGCCCATCAAATTGTTAAGCATACCGAATCGGGTCGGGTCAGAGACGAGGGCGACGAATGAGCGATATCAGACCGAGGGGATTGGGCCGTGGGCTCTCCGCTCTGCTCGGCGAGCCGGTGAAGACCGAAGCGCCGAAGCCCGCCAACACGTTCGGCCAGCCTCAGCCGCAAGCTCAACCTGAACCGCCGCGCGCGCCGATCGAGCCGCCGCGCAATGTGTTCGAGCTGCCGATTACGCAGCCGGCGCCGCCGCCGGCGAATGAGCCTGTCGCGCCGCCGGTTGCTGCCGCGCCTGCGCCGGCTGCTCCTGCTCCGGCGCAGGCTGCCGCTGACTCCGCTGGCCCGCGCTCGGTCCCGATCGAACTGGTGCAGCGCAATCCGCAACAGCCGCGCAAGCATTTCGACGAAGCCGAACTCAACGATCTTTCGTCGTCGATCAAGACGCACGGCATCCTGCAACCGATCCTTGTCCGTCCGATCGCGGACGGCAAATACGAGATCGTCGCCGGTGAACGCCGCTGGCGCGCCGCGCAACGCGCGGGTCTGCACACGATCCCGGCCGTGATCCGCGAGCTCAACGAAGTCGAAGTGCTCGAGATCGCGATCGTCGAGAACGTCCAGCGTATGGATCTGAACCCGATCGAAGAAGCGCAAGGTTTTCAGGCGCTGATTGATCGGTTCGGCCGCACGCAACAAGAGATCGCTGACGCTGTCGGCAAGTCGCGCCCGCACATCGCCAACATGCTGCGCCTGCTGCAGCTGCCGGACGATCTGCAAGAGATGGTGCGCGATGGCCGCCTCAGCTCAGGTCACGCCCGCGCCATTCTCACCGCGCCGGATCCGCGCGGCCTGGCGCAGCGCGCGATCAGCGAAGGCCTGAACGTTCGCGACATCGAACGTCTCGCGCAGATTGCTAAGGACGAGAAGCACGGCCCGCGCGTCACGCCGGGCGGCTCATCAGCCGAAGGCAAGAGCGCCGACACGCGCGCGCTGGAGCAATCGCTCTCGAACGCGCTCGGCCTCGACGTGACGATCAACGACAAGGCCGGCGCAGGGGAGGTGAAGATCTCCTACAAGACGCTCGAACAACTGGACGATGTCATCCGCCGTTTGCGCGGCGGGTTCTAGAAACGAAAACGGCTCTTCCGTGAGGAAGAGCCGTTCGCGCTTGTGCTAGCCAAGCGAAGTGCCCCCCGGCACCGCCGTCACCTTTACGAGCCTTAATCGGCGTCGAGAAGAGAAACCGTCAGTCGCCCGGCGATTCGATGCTCACAGTGTGCGATCTGCCACGCACCATTAGTGGTAGCGCTAACGCAGTACCCGCGCCGCATCGACGACCTCCACGTCGCTCATCATCGAAAGATAGGCGTCAAACCAAGGTTTGTGCGCCGATCCGACGATCACCAAAATGCGCCCGCCGGGATAGCGCGCCGAGACTTCGCGGATATTGGCGGCCTGGCGGAGGTTGCGCGTCTCCCACGCTGCAACTCGTGCGCGACCGACATTGTCGGGGCTCGGGCGGTTGATCATGTTGAGCCACTGGCCGTTCGCGTCCGTGCGGCCCGAGCGCCAGCTGTTCACAAGCCGGTACGTGGCGAGCGCTTGTTCGGGGGTGGTGAGGGTTTGCCCCGCTTCGCGCAGCGGCGTGAACGTTGGGTCCGCCATCAACTCGGCGAACCAAGGTTCCTCGACGAACGCCGTGATGTTCTCCTCGAAGTTCGGAACGACGTCATCGCTTTGATCGTCGGTCGGATAGACGCGCTCTTGCCCAAGCCGCACCGCAAGGCGTGACGCGATCAAATGATTTTCGTTGCGCCGCGCCACGGTGTCGTAGCTCGACAATTGATCCGCGAGCAGGCGCGTAACGCTCTCGTCGTCCGCGACACGCTCGCTCGGATCGAGGCGCCACCACTGCACGATGGCGGAAGACGGATCGCCCGCTGCAACAAACAAAGCCGCCAGCCGCCGGCGCTGCGCCGGCGTGGGGGAGGCGGGCCAATCGGCGAGCGTTCGGCGAATTTCGGCGTCGGCTTGCGCCATGTCCATGCCGAGATAGCCGCGCGTGAGTCCGGCAAGCGCCATCGAGCGGCCGCCGTAATTCTGGGCTGTCTGCGGATAGCTCTCGCGCCACTCCCAAAGCTGATCGATCGTTCGCCCAGGCAATGCCTCAATAGCGATCGCGTCCGGGCGGAAGGCTTCGAGCCGCTGAAGCAACGGCTCCAGCACCGCGGGATCGAAGCTATCGGGCGCGCCGCTCAAGTGCGGTGTGGCGATGACCAAGATCTGTGTCGGCTGGCCGATGTGCCGCCCCTGATATTCACGCGGATCGAACGGCCGATTTTGCGCCGCAGCAGGCGAGATCGCGGCCAGCGTCACCGCCGCCGCTAGAATAAGGTGTTTCATCCATGTCCTCCGCATGAGAGGACGCGCTACGCCGTCGCTTTGGATGCAGATGCACGACGCCGCCGGAACATTTGCGATGAACCGGACCTACGCTTCGCTTGGCACGACCGTATTTGAAGTCATGTCGCGCCTCGCGGCTGAGAAGGGTGCAGTCAATCTGGGCCAGGGGTTCCCCGAGGAAGACGGCCCGCGCGATATTCTTGAAGCTGCCGCCCGCGCCACGCTCGAAGGCCCGAACCAGTATCCGTCATCTCGCGGCTTGCCCGAGCTGCGCCAAGCCATCGCCGCGCACTATCGCACGCATCAGAACGTTGACCTCGATTGGCAGCGTGAGGTGACAATCACTTCCGGCGCCACGGAAGCCATCGCCGCGGCCCTGCTCGCGTTCATCGAGCCGGGCGATGAAGTGGTTCTGTTCGAGCCGTTTTACGATGCGTACTTGCCGATGGTCAGAAGGGCAGGCGGCGTGCCCCGGATCGTGCGCCTAGATCCCCCGCATTGGCGCTACGAGCGCGAAAAGCTAGAACCGGCCTTCAGCGCCAAGACGCGCGTTGTCATCATCAACACGCCGCTGAACCCGAGCGCCAGCGTGATGAGCCGCGCCGAACTCGAGCTTGTCGCGGAGTTTTGCCGCAAACACGACGCGGTGTGTGTGAGCGACGAAGTTTGGGAGCATGTGCTTTTCGACGGCGTTCAGCACGTCTCGATGCTGGAGATCATGCGCGATCGGACGCTGAAGATCGGTTCAGCCGGCAAGATGTTCTCGCTCACTGGCTGGAAGGTGGGCTTTGCCTGTGGCGCGCCGGAGCTGACGGACGCCTTCGCCAAGGCGCACCAATTCCTCACGTTCACCACGGCGCCAAACCTGCAGCGCGCCGTCAGCTACGCGCTCGGCAAACAGCCTTCGTACTTCGACGACATGTGCGCCGCGTTTCAGCGTTCGCGTGATCGCTTGAACGATGCGCTCACGGGGGAGGGCTTCGTCACCCTGCCCGCGCGCGGGGCGTATTTTCTGAGCATTGATCTCGCCGCCTCGGGCATTGAGTTCAGCGATGAGGCCTTCGCCAGGCATGCAATTGAACACGGCGCCGCAACGATCCCGTTCTCTGCTTTTTATGAAGGCGCGAAGCCACCGGCGCTCGTGCGGCTCTGCTTCGCCAAGCGCGACGAGACCTTGGATCGCGGCGCGGCGGCGCTGATCAACGCGCGCCGCGCGCTGTTCTAACCCGGCGACGCCGGCGCCATCGGTTCCGGCGGGGCGTCGGCCGGATCCTTTTCGCCGCGCGAAACAACGGTCGCGATCACCAGATCGCCGGTGACGTTGAGCGTCGTCCGGCACATGTCGAGGAAACGATCGACACCGAGGATGAGGCCGATGCCCTCCGCCGGCACGCCGACCATCGCGAGGATCATCGCGACGACCGGCAGCGATCCGGCCGGCACTCCGGCCGTGCCGATGCCTCCCAAAATGCAGACCAGCATGACGACGATCTGCTGCTGCAGCGTGAGGTCGACCCCGAAGAACTGCGCCAGGAAAAGCACGGTCACGCCCTCGAAGAGGGCGGTGCCGTTCTGATTGGCGGTGGCGCCGACAGTCAGCACGAAGCGCGCGATCTTGCGCGGCAGGTTGAGTTCGGTCTCCGCGGCGCGGAGTGAGATGGGCAGCGTGGCGTTCGACGAGGCGGTCGAGAACGCAACGACCATCGGGTCTCGCACTTGCGCAAAGAAAGCCAGCGGGTTCTTGCCGGCAAACAGCATCACGATGATCGGGTAAACCACGAACATATGCAGGGCCATCGCGCCGACAGCGACGCCGACAAAAGCAGCCAGCCGCGCCAGCAGATCCCAACCGAACAGGGCGGCCAAGTTGAACATCAAGCAAGCAATGGCGATCGGCGCGAGGCTGATGACGACGCGCAATAGGCGCATCATCACTTCGAAGATGCCGGTGATCGCGAGCTGCAGCTGATCGGTGGCGCGGCTTTTCACCATCACTAGCCCGATGCCGAAGAACACCGAGAACACCATGAACGGCAGGATCTGATTGTTCGCCGCCGCGCCGAACACGTTGCGCGGCACCAGGTCGAGGAAGAATTGGCCGATGTTCACTTCCGCCGGCGCGTTTTGAACAATGCCCTGCGCGCCTTCAGCGTATTGGGTGAGCAATTGCTGCGCGAGCGCAGCGTCGACGCCGTCGCCCGGCCGCAGCGCGTTCACCAGGCCAAGGCCGATCAACACCGCGATCGTCGAGATGACGATCGTCATCAGCAACGTTTTCCAGCCCACGCGGCCAAGCGAGCCAAGGTCGCCCATTTCCGCGACGCCGACGACGATGGCGCTGAACAACAGCGGCAGCACCAGCATGAACAGGAGGCCGAGGAAAATCTGGCCGATCGGACCGGTGATGTTGGAGGTAACGAACACCACCCAGGGCGTCTCCGCCCCGAGGCCGAGATTGACCCAGAGACCAAACCCTAAGCCGACGGCGAAGCCCGCAAGCATCAGCGCCCAAAACGGGATGCCGCCTTTGGTCGTTTCCATGTTCCCTCGGCTCTTCTTGTGTCGTGAGCCTCGCTAGCTGCCGCGAGCGGTGGGATCAACCGAAACTCAGCTGAAGCGGCGCACGAACGGCGAACCTGAGATCAAGAGCCGGGTAGGGCGGCCATCGACGAAGCCATCGAACCGAATGCGTTCCGGATTCCATTCGTCTGTTCCCGGCCGCCATGAGCCGTCGTCCAGCAAGGTCAGCGGCTCGGCGTTATTGAGCCAAAGCTTGCCGGAGCGCGCGATCACCCAGATCGGGCCCGACCAGCGATCATCCGAGTCATAGATGCCCGCGAGGCGTTGCACGTCCGCGGC
>CAYUOC010000062.1:6396-16358 GCA_964446305.1 uncultured Terricaulis sp.
TGTGTTGGCGCGGGCGTGGGCGCCGCCCCGCCTTCGCGCGCCATGCGAAGCAGGCGGCACGCATAAAGAGTGATATCGCGCGGGCGATAGTTCAGGCTGACGCCGACATTGCTCGATGCATAAGCCGCAATGCCCGCCTCGGGATCGACGTGCATCGAAGAGGAGAACGACACCATGCCGCCGGTATGGTGCAGATAGCGGCGTTCACCGATAGTGACGCGCGCCAGGCCGTTGCCGTAGTACGCTGTCGGGGCCCAACCAGGCGCTGCTGCCGGATCAGCCATGAACGCCGCCGCGGTCGCGTCGGAGAACACAGGTCCGCCGCGGCCCTGCGCCAGCTCAAGCAGATAGCGCAGGAACAGCGCCATATCGCCCGACGTCGCCGCCACGCTGCCTGCGCCGCTCTCGACGTTGACCCACGGCGCTGGTGCGCGAGCCCCCGGCCGGAAGGAGGGGCGATCGGCGTAAAGTGTTTCATAGCCTTGCGCGAAGCGGGCGCGCTCGCCGCTTTGAATTGCGCCGCTTGAATGCGTCATGCCGAGAGGCCGCAGCACGCGCGCCTCGACGGCTTCGTGAAACAGCTTCCCGTCCGCCTGCGCGATCGCGCGCGAGAGCAGCTCGTAGCCGGTATTGCTGTAGTGCCAGTGATCTCCTGGCGTGAAGCCGCTCCACAATCCGCCCTCGAGCACGACCGGCGCGTTCCCCGGCAAGCCCGAAGTGTGATTGAGCAAATGCTGCATCGTCACGTCGCCGGCATTGGCGATGGCGATGTCAGGCAGAACCGCGCGGACGTGCGCGCTCGGCGCAAGCTTTCCTTCTTGGTGCAGCGAATAGAGCGTCAGCGCCGTGAACACTTTGCTGATCGAGCCGACCTGAAAGAGGTGGTCGGGACCAACCGGCGTGCGCCGTTCCATGTCCGCATAGCCGGTGGTGACGAAGCCCGCGTAGCCATCGCGATCGACGACGCAGATCGTCATCCCAGGCAGCCCCCAATCGCGGACATGCTGCTCGGCGTAACGCGAGAGCGCCGAGAGGGCGGTGCGATGCGCGCGGCCGCCGCCCGTGCTTCGTGTCGCCGCTTCAGCCGCGCCGCCAGCCGCGATCACCGCCGCGCCCGCGCCCAAGACCAGTCTGCGATTAAGTGTCATGCCCGCCCTCCGCGATCAGCGTAGCGCGAGCGGGCAGACGTGCAACGTCTCGGTGCTCGGCGATGCCGCGTCAGTTTGCAGGCATTGCGGTCTGGCCCTGAGGGATGTCGCCTGTTGCGGATTCAGGCGTGTCCACGCTCGGGAAGGTTGGTGCGTTTGGCGCCAGCGGGTCCGCCTCTGGTCGGGCGTCGCCGACCGGCGGCGCCCCCACTCGGACGAGCCTAGTTGGGCGTCCACTCGAGGGCGAGGCGGAATTGCCCGTCCGCGAGCGCATCCTCGTATCCGGCCAGATAGCCCAACGCGATCGTCGCCTCGCCGACGCGCAGCGCCGCGCGCGGACCGACATAGTGGGCATCGACATCAGGCTCGCCAAAGGCTTCGAGCCCGATCGAGAATGCGTTGGATGTGCGCCACATGGCGCGCGCGCTGTAGCCGGGCTCCCACTCAGCGCCGTCGCTCAGCGCATGCACGCCGATGAGATTGAAGCGGACGTTAAAGTCACCGAGCGTGCGCTCCGCAATCAGCTTCAGCTCGAACTCATCGTCTCGCCCATTGACGCCAAACTTGTACTCGAACTGGCCGGCAAGCTGCATTGGCCAATCCGCCGTGGCGGTGAACTCGAACGCGTTCTCGATGCCGACAGAAGTCAGCTCGGCCGATTCATCAGCTGGCTGCGCCGCGCGCAAAATCAGCGTCCCGCGCCACCAATCTGTGAAACCGTGCCCCACTTGCGCGCGATGGTTCCAACTCTCATCCAGCGCGCCGCCATTATAGGTCGTCGAGCGAAACTCCAACCGTGTCTCACCTTCGGTGACGTTCGCCCCGCTGACGCTGGACACACCACCGGGTTCGGCATGAGCGACGCCCGCGAGCGCGCACGTCGAGATGAGCACAGCGAGTGACCGCATCTAATTCCCCACCAGCTTCGCCACGCTCCGATACGCATCCGCGGCGATCAGCTCCTGCGGCGCGCCGGCGGTTTTGCTGCGCATCTCCGCGGTCCAGAGCACATCGTAGGCGGCGTTGAGCTTTTTCGCGGTCCACAGCCGCGCCTGCGCTGCGACCGCGTCGCGCTCTTTCCAGAATACCGGCGGTCGCAGCTTTGCGATGGCTTCGTCCGAACTCATGCCGCCATCGATCAGGATGCGCGCATCGCGGAGCTGATGCAGCCGCCGCAATAAAGCGCGCAGCGCCGAGACACCGGAGAGCGCATCGATCCGCGCCAGTGATTCCACCGCTTGCGCTGCTTTGCCTTGCGCGGCCGCGAGGCTCGCCGCGTCGAGGGCGCTCTCGGCTTCTGCGGCCATCAGCGCCTCGAGGTCTTCCACACTGACATTGCGCCCGAGGCCATGCGCATAGAGCGCCAGCTTTTCGATCTCTTGTCGCGCAAGCCCCCGATCCGGGGGCAGGGTGGCGAGGAAATAGTCTTCGGCGTCCCGATCGAACGGGATGCCCAACTCCTTCGCCAGCGCCTTGGCGTAAACAGCGCGCTCCGCGTCGGTCTCTTCGTAGAAGGCGATGACGGCGGCGTTTGTCGCCGCGCCAAACTTCTTCACCAGCTCGGCTGTGCCGCCGAGGTCGCCGGCTTCGACGATCAGATAGCCACTCGGCTCACCGCGTTCGATGCCGGCCAGCGCGTCCAGGATGGCGCCATCCGCGCCTTTGCCGCTGATCCGCGCCCATACGATCGTTGGGCCGCCAAGCAGCGATTGCGCCGCCAACGCATCGGCGAGCTTGGCGATATCGCGCTTGATCTCATCCTCACCGAGCTTGGTGACCGCGTAGGGGTCGTCGGACTTGCCCAGCGCCCAGGCAGCAAGCTTCTGCGCGGCCTCATGCGCGAAACTCTCATTCGGGCCGTAGAGAAGGACAGCCCGGACATTCTTGTCCGGCTTGTCCAGGAAGCGCCGGATGGAGGCGCCTTTGAGTTGGGCCACGTCCTAGCCTTGGCGCGCTTGCGCGATGCGCAGTGCGAGCTCAGCACGGAATCGCTGCGCCATCGTCTCGGCCGCGCGCTCACGCGCATCGTCTTGTGCTGCGATTTCGCCGAACGCCGCCGTTGGGATGTCGTAGTTCACCACCGTGAACACCGAGCCGCGCATGACGCGCGCGCCAGCTTGCGGCGGCGTCAGAATGTAGTTCGCGGTCAGCCGCAGTTCGGCGCGCGTCGCCGATTCGTCGCGGCGGATGCCGAGCGGGGTGACTTGCTCGCTCAGCGTGATTTCGAGATTTGCCGGCGGCGATCCGTCATTCTCTACCGCCAAAATGCGCGACAGCTCCGTGCGCAGAACGTGACCGGCCTTGCCCTCGATTTCTTCGATCTGCACCGGCCCGATCGCGTTGGCGCCGTCGCCCGGCGCGTACATGGGCTGGAAGCCGCAGGCCGCGACGAGGAGCGCAAGGCTGACAATCAATACGCGCATCAGGGGTTTCTCCCGCCGCAATCAGTTGGCGACGATATTGACGATCCTATCGGTGACCACAATCACCTTGCGGACAGTAACACCCTCCAAAAAGGGTTTCACAGCCGCATGTTGCAGCGCCAACTCGCGCACATCGGCCTCGGCGGCGCCCTTGGGGGCCTCGATTTCAGCGCGCTTCTTTCCGTTCACCTGAATTGGCAGCGTAACAGTGTTGCGGGCAGCCAAAGCTGGGTCCGCGACTGGCCACGGCGCGGTTGCGACGAAACCTTCGCCGCCCAGCGTCTCCCAGCACTCTTCCGCCAGGTGCGGCATGAAGGGGGAAATCAGCTGCGCCAGAATGCGCAACGCTTCGCCGCGCGCAAACACCGCGCCTTCGTCATCGCCCTTCAGCTTGGCGATAGCGTTGACCAGTTCGTAGCCGCGCGCGACTGCGACGTTGAAGCGGAAGTTCTCGATATCGTCGGTGACGCTTTGGATGGCGCGGTGCGCCAGCTGGCGCAGCGCCAACGCTTCACCCTCGTTCGCCGATTCCGGCGCTTGGGCCCCCGGCCTCGGCGCGGGCCTGCCGTGCGCCTCCGTCAGCGTCCACACGCGCTGCACATAGTTCCACGAACCTTTGACGCCCGACGCCGTCCACTCGACGTCGCGTTCCGGAGGTGAATCGCTGAGCACAAACCAGCGCGCAACGTCGGCCCCGAAATCGGTCACGAACGCGTCGAGATCGACAACATTCTTCTTCGACTTCGACATCTTCTCGATGGCGCCCGTCTCGACCGGGATGTCTGTGCCCATGACAAACGAGCCACTCTCACGATGCTCAACCCATTCGGGTAGCGCCCATTGAGCGGGAACGAATGCGTTAAGTCGAATTTTTTCAGACAGAGGCGACTGCGAGGTCAAGTTTGGAAGTGAGCGGAACTCGACGTAAAGCTGCGTTCCCTTGATGGTGTATGCGCCCTCTTCGAGTTGTTCGATCAAATCGTCATCAAAAATCTGAGCCTCGATCACGCGATAAGTCTCGTGGACGACCATGCCTTGCGTGAACAAGCTCTTGAACGGCTCGCCGTCCGCTGGTCCGTCTAGCAGCCCGCAATCGCGCATGCCGCGTGTGAAGAAGCGCGCATAGAGCAAGTGCAACACCGCGTGCTCGACGCCGCCGACATATTGATCCACCGGCAGCCAATAGCTCGCCAGCTTCTTGTCGAACGGCGCGCCTTCGTTGTTCGGATCGGTGAAGCGCGCGAAGTACCAGCTCGAATCCACGAACGTGTCGAGCGTATCGGTTTCACGCGTCGCCGCGCCGTTGCAGGTCGGACAAGTCGTGTGCTTCCACGTCGGATGGCGATCCAGCGGATTGCCAGGCTTGTCTTTATCGAACGTCACATCTTCCGGCAGCGCGATCGGCAGGCTGTCTTCCGGCGCCGGCACGACGCCACACTTGGCGCAATGGATCGCCGGAATTGGGCAACCCCAATAGCGTTGGCGTGAAACACCCCAATCGCGCAGGCGCCATTGCGTCGTCGCTTCGCCTTTGCCCAGCTTCACCAGTTCGGCGATCGCAGCCTTGATCGCCTCGCGTGTGCTCAAGCCGTCGAGGAATTGCGAGTTGTAGATCGTGCCGTCGTCGGTGAACGCTTCGGTCGTGATCGTATGCGTGGCTGCATCCGCGCCCGGCGGCAGCACAACCGGCTTGAACGGCAGCTTGTACTTGTTCGCGAAGTCCAGGTCGCGCTGATCGCCGGCCGGCGAGGCGAAGATCGCGCCGGTGCCGTAGGTCGAGAGCACGAAGTTCGCGCCCCACACCGGCAAAATCCAATCCGGATCGAATGGGTGACGCACGCGAACACCCAGATCGACGCCGAATTTCGGGGCTTTTTCGATATCGGCTTCGGACGTTCCGAGGTGCGCGCACTCTTCGATGAATTTCGCCACCGCCGGATTGTGCTCGGCGATCGCTTTGGTCAGCGGATGATCCGGCGCCAGCGCCAGGAAGCTCGCGCCGAACAGCGTGTCGGGCCGCGTCGTATAGACTTCGATCGGATCGCGCGCGTGGTTCGGCTCGCCCGGAGGTGAGGGCGGCAGGAAGCTCGGCGCCTCGACGATGTCCCACCAGATTTTCGCGCCCTGGCTCTTGCCGATCCAGTTGGTCTGCATCAGCCGGACTTTGTCCGGCCACTTCTCCAGCTTCTCGATCGCGGCCAGCAGATCTTCCGCGTACGCCGTGACCTTGAACATCCATTGCTCAAGCTCGCGCGTTTCAACCGGCGCGCCGGAGCGCCAACCCTTGCCGTCCACCACCTGCTCGTTGGCCAGCACGGTGTTGTCGACCGGATCCCAGTTCACTTTCTGCTTCTTGCGATAGACGAGGCCCTTCTTCCAGAAGGCCAGGAACATCGCTTGCTGGTGCTTGTAGTAAGTCGCATCGCAGGTCGCGAGTTCGCGCGACCAGTCAATCATCAGGCCAAGCAGTTGCAACTGCGCGCGCATCGCGGCGATGTTGTCGTAGGTCCAGCCTTTCGGGTGGATGCCGCGCTCGATGGCGGCGTTTTCCGCCGGCAGGCCGAACGCATCCCAGCCCATCGGGTGCAGCACGTTGTAGCCATTCGAACGGCGGAAGCGGGCGATGACATCGCCCATCGTGTAGTTCCGCGAGTGGCCGACATGGATCCGCCCCGAAGGGTACGGAAACATCTCGAGCACATAGGCTTTCTTCTTGCCCTTGGCTTCGTCAGGCGAAAGCGCGCGATCGATCCCGGCGGCGGCCCAGCGTTGACGCCACTTCGGTTCGACTTCGCGGTGGTTGTACCTTGACGACATACTTACTCACGCCCCGTTCCTTGGAGCGTTTTAAGACTGCAAACGCTCGTTGTTGTCTAGCGGACGTTGCTAAGTCGCAGTTCGCGGGCGCGCTGCAGGATCGCGTTTTCGATCTGGATCTCGGTGTCCGGATCGACCGATGCGTCAGTCCATTGGCCGCCCGTGTTGGTTTGGCGGAAGATCGAGACGTTCAGCGCGTCGGCGCGCAGGCGCGTGTCGAGGATGTAGACGGTCGCCTTGAAGCGCTCGTTCGGCGTCGTCGAAGCGGAGTACCAATCGGTGATGATCACGCCGCCGAACGGGTCAGCCGATTGCAGCGGCATGAAGTTCAGCGTGTCGAGAGATGCGCGCCACAGATACGAATTGACGCCGATGCCGTCTTCGCCGCCGCGGTTGTTGCCGCCGCCGCCGCCGAAGATGGTCACGCCGCCGCCGCGGCCGGCATTGTCGTCAGCGCGCGATTGGCCGCTGTCGTCACTGCGGAACATCGAGCAGCCAGCCAGCGCTACGGCCGCGACCATGAAAATCGCGCCCTTCAGAAGTGTGCGCCCAGCCTGCATCATTCGTCGTTCCTCCGCCGTCGTCCGCGCTATCCCCGGCGCGTCGCGCCCGCCCGTATATCATGGGCTTCGGACGGGGCCAGGGGTCCACTGCGAACCCGGCTATGTTGTGGCGTGGCCTCCCCTTATTGGTTTATCCACAGGTTTGCGCCTAGGTTTCGCCTCAATATTCGCCGCGAGCTGTGTCCTAAAGTTCACTGCGGATCAGTTCGGCTTGCGTTATATTGGCAGGCTGAAAGTGGTGCTGAGGGGTAGGAAGTCGTGTCTAAAGCGTCTGCAGCTTTGATCGCGGGGGTCGCCATCCTGGCGACGGCCGGCGTCGCGCAGGCGCAGGAACGCGTCGCTGCTCCGTTGCCAAGCGCCCAGGCTACGCAGTCCGGGGTACCCTGGTACCAGCGGTTTACCACCTCGAACGGCGTCACCGAATCCATCACCGGCAACGAAGAATCGGGTCTGCTCGCGCCAGCCTGGACGCTGAACCAGCGTTGGGGCGTCACTGTGGACGTCCGCGAGGCTCAGCGCATCGAACGTTCGCCGGACGGCGGCCACGGCGATCAGACCTCGGTCGGCGCCTACTACCAGTTCACGCCGAACATCAGCGTTGGCGGCCAGTTTAACCTAGAAACCACGCCAGCGCCGGGCGTGGCGCCCGTCCGCCGCGAAAACGAAGAGCCGCGCGCCGACGTGCGGATCGAGTCGGCGTTCCGCTTCTAAGCTTTAATCAAAGCATCAATCGCAGCGACGCCGGCAAAGCCGCGTCCGGCGAGCCGCGTCGCGTTGCGGGCGTTCACACCGCCCAGCGCGATGACCGGTATGCCGCTCGCGCGCGCCAATTGGCTGGCGTGAAAGAGGCCGAGTTCGTTAGGGGCTGAGGCGCTGCGGCTCGGAAAGACGGGGCTCAAAACGCACGCGTCGAGTCGCGCGGCGCTTGCTTTGGCGATCGCGTCCGCGTCGTGCGCCGCCGCTGTGACGAGCCGAAACGCGTTGCCGCGTTCTTCTGGCATCAGCCGCTGTGGCCAATGCACGCCATCGGCGCCGCACGCCGCCGCCAGTTCGGGGTCGCCGCCGATCAGCAGGCTCAGCCCGCGTGAGCGGCAGAGCGCCGCCAGCCTACCCGCCACACGCCCGCGAACCTCCGCGCCAAAATGCCGGTAAACAACGGCTGTTCCGCGCGGCAACCGCCGCGCCGCGACCTCGGGATCGGGCGTCCGCTCCGGATCGGTAAAGAAAAACAGCGACGGAATAGCTGGCGCGCCCGCGTCGCGGTTGAGCCGCGCCGCCGTCGCCGCTAGTCCATGGACCGATCGCATGAGCGTTCCTTCCGACATCGCCGCGGCGCGCGCCGCCGTTATGGGCCGCATCGCCCAAGCCGCAGCCGCATCGGGCCGCGCGCCTGAGAGCATCACGCTCACCGCCGTCTCCAAACAACAGCCAGATGATCGTGTCGAGGCCATGCTCGCGACGGGCCAGCGCGTCTTCGGCGAAAACCGCGTGCAGGAAGCGGAGGCGCGCTGGAGCGAGCGCCGCGCGCGCTACCCGGATCTGCAGCTGCGCCTCATCGGCCCGCTGCAATCGAACAAGGCCGCTGACGCCGTCGCGTTGTTCAACGTCATCGAAAGCCTGGATCGTCCCAAGCTTGCCGCTGCTCTTGCCACCGAAGCGCAGAAGCAGGGCCGCAGCCCTGAAATCCTCATACAAGTGAACACCGGCGAAGAAGCGCAGAAAGCCGGGGTCGCGCCGCTCGAAGCTGACGCCTTCATCAAGGCCGCCCGCGAAACCTACGGCCTCCCAGTCGCCGGCCTCATGTGCATCCCGCCGGTCGACGAAGAGCCCGCCATGCACTTTGCGCTCCTGGCCAAGATCGCCGCCCGCAACGGCTTATCCGTCCTCAGCATGGGCATGAGCGACGACTTCGAAACCGCCATCCGCTTCGGCGCGACGCACGTCCGGGTCGGCTCGGCCCTCTTCGGCGCCCGCCCGTTGACCTAGCCGTGATCAGCCGGAACGGGCGTCTGAGGTTGCAAAGGCGTGATCGGCCATGGTCATTTCCGTTTGGGTAGGCTTTAAGCCCAACACTCGGGGCCCAATGTCACGCGAAACGACCATCCTGGTGATCGACGACGACGCCGACCTCCGTCAGGCGCTGGTCGAGCAGTTTGAGCTGGAGGAGGGCTTCGGCGCTGTCGGCGCCGCGACCGCCGCCGAGGGCTTCGCCGCCGCCGCCGAGCACAAGCCGGCAGCCGTTGTGCTGGACGTCAGCCTCCCCGACATGGACGGGTTCGAAGCCTGCAAGCAGCTCCGCGACCAAGGGGTCAAAGCCCCGATCATCATGTTGACCGGCGCCGCTCAAGAAGAAGAGCAGCAGGTCCAGGGCCTCGACGCCGGCGCCAATGATTATGTACTGAAGCCATTCAAATTCTCGGTGCTACTTGCCCGCATCCGCGCGCACCTGCGCAGCCACGAAGCCAGCGAAGACGCCGTCTATAAAATCGGCCCGTACGAATTCCGCCCGGCGATGCGGCTCTTGATCGATCCGACGCAGAAGAAAGTCCGCCTCACCGACAAGGAAGCGTCGATCCTGCGCTACCTCTATCGCTCAGGCGAAAAGCCTGTCGGCCGCGAAGAATTGCTGCGCGAAGTGTGGGGCTACAACGCCAACGTCACCACCCACACGCTCGAAACTCACATCTATCGTCTGCGCCAAAAAATCGAGCCAGACGCACAAAGCCCGAAGCTTCTCATCACGGAAACTGGCGGCTATCGCTTGCAGGTGTGAGCTCTATGAAAAACTGGCTGATCGGACTTTGCGCGCTCATCGGCGCGTGCGCGACCTCGACATCTGAAGCGGAGCAAGCGCCGCTGGCCGGCGCGCCCATCACGATCGGCACAAGTTACACGCTGCATTCCGCAACGCTCAGCGATGATCGCCAGATCAATGTGTGGACCCCGGCGGGCTACGACGCCGCCGACAACGCCAATCGCCGTTACAACGTGCTCTATGTTCTTGACGGCGC
>CAYUOC010000062.1:16458-19759 GCA_964446305.1 uncultured Terricaulis sp.
ACCTTCCTGCATCGCCCGGCGCTCTTCCGCGATTACATCGCCATCAGCCCAAGCCTCTGGTGGGACGATCAGCACTTCGCCCGCGACGGCGCCCACGATCTCGAAGGCCGCGCCCCGGGCAACACGCGCCTCTATCTCGCCATCGCCAACGAAGGCGGCGCGACGCAAGCGGGGATGACGCGCTTCCTGGGTCTGCTCGAAGCCGCGCCCGCCGGCAGCGTCACCTGGCGCTACAGCGACCGCAGCGCCACCGAAACCCACGCCACAATCTACCACGCCGCCGCCCTCGACGCGCTCCGCTGGCTCTACGCCATGCCGGAGCCCGACTACGGCCCGACGCCTTGGTATTATCAAGAGCAGAGCAGTGCGCCGCCTGCACGGCATCCGCATTAAGAAGAAGGCCCGGCTCATTGCCGGGCCTTCTGACTTCCGAGTGTGGTCGCGTCCGAACCAGCCTTTGCGCGGTTGAAAACCAGCTGGCCCGGTTTGACCGGGAAATCACTGAAGTGGAGCGGACTGGGTTCGAATCTGTGGTGGGCCGCCCCGCCTCTGATGAACAACAAGTGGGAAGCCCGCACGCCAACCAATGTGTCCACGGTCACACTTGGAGCGCCGGCGCTCCAAGAACGCGCTGTCGTTTTGCCGCTGTCGCCAGCCGCTTGCGCTGGCATCACGCCCGCGGCGCCCCGCGCTATACTGAGCCCGCATGAGCGGCGGCGACCCGATATTTGAACCAAGGGCAGGGTCGATGCAGGCCCACGCCGTCAATGGCGCGCTCGCCATCGGCATCGCTCAGCTGGTCAAGCTGCCATTCCAAGCCGCATCGCTGCTGATCCTGCCGCGCCTGCTGATGCCGATCGATTACGGCATCTACGCGATGATCGATCCGCTGATCGCGATCTCGGCGCTCATTCTGAATTTCGGCATCAGCCAAGCCGTTATCCAAGCGCCGGGGCTGCAGCGCGCGGAGGTGACCGGCCTGTTCTGGATCACGGTCGCCGCCGGCTGCGGCGCGGCGGCGCTCATGCTGGCGGCCTCGCCCTTCATCGGCGATTTCTACAACGATCCGCGCGCCGGTGTTGTGGCTGCGGTCTCGTCCGTTTTCCTCATCGTCACTGGCCTCACCAACATTCACGAAGCGCTGCTGAACCGGCAGATGAAGTTCGGCTGGGTCGCGGTGATCAGCGCGACGGGCATGGCGTGCGCCTTTATCGCGAGCTTAATCGCGGCGCTGCTCGGCGCAGGCTATTGGTCGTTGGTGGTCGGCTTTGCCGCGCAACAGCTCGTCAGCCTGTTCGGCGTTTGGCTGGGCGTCGGCTGGCTCCCACGCGAAAAGCCGACCTTCAAAGGGCTGCTGCGCTTCTACAAATTCGGCGGCGCGGTGATGCTGGCCGATGGCGCCACGGTGATGTCGCGCGAGGCCGATGCCATCCTTATCGGCCGCTATGTCGGTGGCGTGCCGCTCGGCCACTACGATCGTGGCAACAAGCTCGCCATCGTTCCCATCCAGCGCATCAACACCGTGCTGCAACAGCTGCTGCTGCCTATTCTTTCGCGTCTGAACGAAGAGGGCGAGCGGTATCGCTACGCCTATCTGCGCGTCATTCGCCAACTCATGCTGTTCATGACGCCCGGTGTCGTTGCCGTTGGAGTGACCGCGCCGGTGCTGGTGCCGTTTGTTATCGGTGAACAATGGGCGCCGGCTGCGCCGATCTTTGCCTGGCTCACGCTTGCGGCGCTGCACCGCCCCGTCAGCATGTCGATGGACCTCTTGTTCATCAGCCAGGCGCGCATGCGCGATTACCTGGTCTGGAGCGCCTTCAGCACCATCACCAGCCTCGTGGCGTTTGTCGTCGGCCTGCAATGGGGCGTCATCGGCGTCGCCGCAGCCTTCGGCTTGAGCGATCTCTTGCTGCGTATGCCGGCGCTGTGGTGGTGGGTGACGCGCCGCGGCCCGATCAAGATGCTCGATCTCTACGCGTGCGCAGCGCCCTTTGCCGCGGGCGCGGCGGCAGCGTTCGTCATCGTCAGCGCGCTGCAGCGCCTGCCGTTCCCGAGCGATCTGATCCAACTCGGCGTAAGCGCTATCGCCGCCTACGTCGCGGCGTGGTCAACCGTTGCCTTTTTCAAGCGCGGTCGCGCAACGATGGCCGACAGCCTCCGCCTCCTCAGGACGGAACTTCCGCGTTTGCTCCGCCGCAAAGGCTCAGGTTCCGCAAGCCATCAATCCTGATGAACGCGCGCTAACGATGCCGCCCAATTGTTGATCTGGACGCTGCAAAGCGTTCATTGTCTTGTTCGAAAGTTAAGCGCGGGAATCAGGAGCGGCTGGCATGTCCTTCACGTCCTTCGATCAGGTCACGCTTGAGCAAAGCGACCTCGAAGTTCTTATGAACGCGGTCGAGCGCCTGGCGGCGGCGAATGACGAACTAGACGTTGCCGCGATCGTGCGTGGCGCCGCGCGCCGGCTCACCGGCGCTGATGGCATCTCTATCGTTCTGCGCAAAGCGGAGCGCGTCCACTACGTCGATGAGGACGCGGTTGGTCCGCTTTGGAAGGGGCAGGATTTCCCGATCGAAGCCTGCATCTCGGGTTGGGCCATCCTCAACAAGCAGACCGTGGTGATCGAGGACATCACCGGCGACCCGCGCATTCCGCTCGCCGCTTACCAACCCACCTTTGTCAAAAGCCTCGCGATGGCGCCTGTCGGCGGGGCGGAGCCCATCGCCGCGATCGGCGCCTATTGGGGTACGATGCGCCGCCCGACCGATGACGAAGTGCACGCGCTCGAAACCATGGCGCGCGCTGCATCCGTGGCGCTTGAGAATGTACGCCTGCGCCGGGAGCTCAATGAAGCGTTGGTCGAAGCGCAATCGGCGGCCCGCGCGAAGAGCGCGTTCCTCGCCAACATGAGCCGCGAAATTCGCACGCCGCTCAATGGGCTCGCGACGATGATCGAGTTGCTTGAGCGTCTCCACACCGATGAGCGCCAGAAGCAATTGTGCAACGTGCTGAAGACATCGACGCAGGATACCGTGCAGCTCGTCTGCGAGATCCTGGACTTCGCGCGGTTCGAGGCCGGCCAGGGTCAGCTCTACAACACGCACTTCGATCTTGTCGCCGCGATCCGTTCGGCGGCGGCGCCACACGCGCTTGAGGCCGCCAAACGCGGGCTCTCGTTCGACATCGAAATCGCCGATGAGGCCAAGGGCATTTTCCTCGGCGATATCGCGCGCGTGCAGCAGATCGTTGATTTGCTCGCCGCCAACGCCGTGAAGTTCACCGATCAGGGTGGCGTTAC
>CAYUOC010000063.1:0-19672 GCA_964446305.1 uncultured Terricaulis sp.
CCGGAATAGAGCGCAAACAAGCGCTTGTAGTCGCCGCTGGCGCCGAGATCGCTGTAGAGCTTGGCGTTGGTATCGAAGAAGGACTTGTTCGTCAGCGCGCGCTGGACGAGCGCCTCCGCGCTAGGTGAGACGCCCGGCGTCCATACCGGCGCGAGCGGTGCGTTGGGATCCTGTGTGGCCGCGGTGACGTTGGCGCCGATGCCTGCACGCGCGGCAGCCCATTGGGTCAGCAACGAGGAGCTTACCCCGCTACTGCCCGTGCCGCTCGTGCCACCCAACAGGGCGGACGCGACGTTGAGGCTGTTGATGTTGACCACACCGACTCCGCGAAGCGTTCAGTTTCGCTGACGAGCCGTAAACGTGTGGTTGGCGCCTAATGGTTAACGAGACCGGCCGATTGCGCCATGTCATTGAAAATTGGGTACTCAAGCAGGCGCGGCCAGAGCTGTATGCCCTGCCAGATCGAAAGTCCGATCACGAGCACGGACGCCGCAGCCAACAAGAACCGCGCCGGCGCAATCTTGGTGACGTACCCGGCCAAGGGCGCCGCCACGAGCCCGCCGAAGATAAGGCCCGCAAGCGCCGCGCCGCCTGTGGCTAAGCCACCTTCAAGCTCGAAGCGCCCGGTGATCAGCGTCCAGAGAAACGTTAATGAGATCGCGACCGTAACGACGAACTCCGCCGAGTTCACGCTGCCGATCACATAGCGTGGCGTATGTCCGCGTCCGAGCAAGGTCGAGGTGACGACCGGCCCCCAGCCGCCACCACCACTCGCATCCAAAAAGCCGCCGAGAACACCAACAGGTACGACGTGCTTGAGGTGCGGCGGCTCTTCCTTCGGTTCGCGAAGGGCGCGCGACAGCATGTAAACGCCGAGCACGCCCAGATACGCAATGACGATGGCTTTGATGAACGTCGCGTCGAAGCCGGTAAGCAGATAGGCGCCGATGACGCCGCCGACGACACCGGCGGGCGCGAGCCGCCAAAACAGTTTCCAGTCGACGTTGCGGTGAACGAGGTGCGAGGCCCCCGATGCGCCGGTGGTGAAGCACTCTGCTGCGTGAATGGTGGCGGAGGCCTGCGCAGGCGGCACGCCGAAGGCCAGCAAAACGCTCGATGAAATGACGCCGTACGCCATGCCCACCGCGCCATCGATCAGTTGCGCTAAGAATCCGACCGCTAGAAAAAGGCCGAACACGGTCGCCAAGCCGGGCCAAAGGTCCGCTGAAACTTCCATGCTCCCTCTTCGCTGGCCTGAACGCCAGCTTACCCATCATATCGTAATGCGGCCAGAGAGCGGCGGGTTCCCGCGTTAACCATTTGCGGGAAGCAGGGATTCAATTCCGAGCAGCTCCTCAACCCTCACCACCCATCTCCTTACGGCAGGGTAATCTCTGAGTTCGAACCCACCGAGATGCGCGCGGCGCGTGTAGGCGACGAGCGCAATGTCAGCGAGCGAGAACGCGTTGCCGACGAGAAACGGCGCCTCTTTAAGCTGTACTTCCATGCGCGCGAGCGCGGCGTTGCCTTTGATCAGGAGAGAGGGCGCCAGTTCGTCTTCGCGCTTGCCGAGGTAATGTTTCAGAGCGATGCGCACCGCGATTTGCGGCTCGTGACTGTACTGCTCCCAGAACAGCCACTCATACATCTTGGCGCGGTCATAACTGTCACTCGGGATCAGATCGGTGCCTTCACCGAAGTGAAGCAGCATGGCGTTTGACTGCGCGAGGATGCGCCCGTCGTTAAGGACTATGAGAGGCACCTGGCCGGCCGGGTTCAGCGCGAGGAACTCCGGCGTTCGGGTTGACCCGTCAAAGGCGTCAGTCTCGATCCACTCGTGGGCGATGCCGAGGCGATCGAGAATCCATTTCGGCTTGTGACAGTTGCCGCTGCTCGAACTTCCGTAGAGCTTGATCGCCATCGCCGCCTCCCGCTGGCGCCTTCTGTCAGCGGCCCGCGCCCCCAGCAAGCGAATAGGCCTCACACCGGTTGTGAGCGCATGACGCTGGCGGGCGAACTCTTTCCATGACACTCGCGTTAGTTTTCGCTTCCCTCACGTTCGCAAGCGCGGCAAAGATTTGCTCACACGCGCTCGCCGCTGCGGCGAGTTTTTCGATCGGGGGCGATCCTGTGACGACGACGGCCTGCCCGCGCTGCAACGCTGCTTTGACGGCGGGCGCACAATTTTGTGGTTCCTGCGGTGCGCCACAAGGCGCTGCGGCGCCGCCGCCGCCAATCCCGCAACCGCCGCCCTATCAGCCACCGCCGCCAATGCCGCAGATTCCGCAGATGACGCGCGGCTTCAGCGGCGCGAGCGGCGGCACCGCAAAACAAGCAAGCTTCGCTGGCTCACCGCAAGACGCCTTTAATCAAGCGATCAACGCGCTCAACGCCACGACAACAGCGAGCAACGGCTCGATCACGTCGCAAGTGACATGGCAGCAGCCGCCGACCTCGGCGAAGTTTGAAACGGTGTGCAAAAGCGTTTGGTCGACGCTCGGATTTTCGATCAAGTATGATGGCGATCTGCAGGTGCAGCAGGTTGGCCCCGGCCAAGTGAGCGCGCGCTACAATCTGAAGGTCCAATGGGGCAGCGCCATGGGCCTCATCCTCACGCAAGGCGCGATGGTCGTCCTGGCGGCGATGGTGAACCCCTACATCTTCGCCTTCGCGCTCATCCTGATCGTAGGCTTCATGGGTATCACGGCGTGGAACGTCTCTAGCGGCATGCCGGAAAAGGTGCTCACTCAATTCATCAAGAATTTGCAAGGCGGCGCTCCCGCACCGAGCTTCACACCTCAACAGCAATACACACCGCCACCCCAACCGGCGCCGCAACCTTACACGCCCGCTCCCGCTCCGACTCCCACGCCAGCGCCAACACCCCCACCAGCTGGTGCCGGCGACAGCGCCGCGATCATGGAGCAGATCAAGCAACTCGGCAGCTTGCGCGATGCGGGCGTGCTGACAGCCGATGAGTTCGAGGCCAAGAAAGCCGAACTCCTGAAGCGCATCTGATCATGACGGTCGCGGTTGTCTCCTGCCCGCGCTGCAACGCGGCGTCGGACGGGACGGCGCGGTTTTGCACGCAATGCGGCTCGCCATTTGGCGCGGCCGCCGTCGCGCCGTCCACGCCGTATTACGCGATGGGCTGCACCACTTGCGGCGGTGATGGCTCACGGCTGCCGGCGGACAAGGTCTACTGCCCGACATGCCGCTGGCTGCGGCCGCTGGGGCCGAACTATCAGATGCCGGTCGAAGCGTTTCTCTGGCGTCTCGATGCCGACGCCATGAACACACTCTCCGGGATCGGTCCGCTCAATTCCGCGGCGCATGGCATCTCGGAGAAAGTTGGCCGGCCGTGGTTCGAAGCGGCGGTGAACGGTGTGCGGCTTTCCGAGCAGCAGCTGCCGGACATTTTCGAACTCGCGGTTAAGGCCGCGCGCATCGTGGGGCTTGAGCATCTGCCGGAGATCTACATTTCGGGCGAGCAGATGTGGGACTCCGTGACGATGGGCTCGCAGACGTCGTCGTTCATCGCGCTGGGCTCTGTTCTGACGAACTTCCGTGGCGATGATCTGCTCTATTTGCTTGGCCGTGAGATGGGTCATGCGAAAGCGGGGCACGCGCTCTGGAATACGGTGGTTCAGCTTCTCGCAGGCCGCCAACCAGGCAACCGCTCACTCATGTCGGACGGCATGCTGTCGTTTCTCTCGCCGACGAAGCTGATCGAGAGCGGCATCAATGCCCCGCTCATGGCGTGGCAACGCCATTCCGCGATCACGGCCGACCGCGCGGGGCTTCTGTGTGTTGGCGATCTGGAAGTGGCGCGGCGGGTGACGTTGCAATGGACCCTGCACTCCTTCCCGCTCGCGGCGCGGATCAACAAGGAAGCTTGGATCACGCAAGAGGATGCGTCCGACGATAGCGCGACGCAGGCTTCCGAATTCGCGATGACGTCAACGCCCTATGCGGCTCGGCGCCTGAAGCTTGCGCGCGAGTTTCATGCCAGCGCCGAATATCAGGGCTGGCGGCGCGTGATCGAGCATTGGTCGCCGAAAAAGCCTGACGCGCCGACGGTGCAGGCAGCGCCCGCGCCAGCCAAAGCGCCGCCGCAGGCGGACATGGAGAGACTCACCTGCATCTCGTGCCGCACGGTGATGCGCGTACCCAAAGCAAGGCTGGTCGGCACGGAGCCGGTTAACGTCCGCTGCCCCAACCCGGACTGTAACAAGGTCCTCAAGATTTCGCCGAAAAAGCCGAAACCGCCCAAGCCCGATCAGGTGGGCGATTGAGCAACTCGCAGCCTCCCGAACACCCGAAGTTCGACGTCGCGGTGGAACCAGCGCCGCTGAGCGAGGTCGTGGATGTCGAAGAGGATGAGGATTCAATGCGCGCGCGCGATGCGGCTTTAGCGTCCACGTTCGATCCCTCGCTCGCGCATGACGGGAAAACAGACGAGGAAATGATCGAAGAGCGCAAAGATGACATGCGTGCGATCTTAGATACCGCAATCGTGGTGGGGATCGCGGTCGCGGTGGCGGAGAACGCCGAGGACGAGGTTTTGGACGCGGAGGAAGTCGTCCCTCCTGAAGCAGACGATGATGGTGGCGAATAAAGGTGGATCATGGCTGACCCGATGACACTCGAACAATTCATGCAAACTGAGGCTGGCCAACAGATGTCGATCGACATCGCGGGTCTCTCGGACATGGAGCAAGCGAACCTGCAAGCGGCGCTCCAAAAGGCCGCCGATGAAGGCGCGCTTGAAGATTTCAACGCCGACAGCGCAATCCTTGATGCGCAACTTGCGGAGACCGCGCGCGAGGAAGCCGAGTACTTCCAGGGCGAGCAAGCCAAGGCGGCCGAAGCCGGCGATTGGGAAAAAGCCGAAGAGATGGCCGAAAACGCCGAGTACGCGATGGAAGAGGTGAAGGACCACGGCGGCGACGTCGCGGACTCAGAGATCCTCGAAGCGCAGTACG
Source organism: uncultured Terricaulis sp. (assembly GCA_964446305.1). GTDB lineage: Bacteria > Pseudomonadota > Alphaproteobacteria > Caulobacterales > Aquidulcibacteraceae > Vitreimonas. The sequence goes on from CAYUOC010000063.1 coordinate 4,986, forward strand.
ACCAGATGGAGCTGGAGAACGCCGACTATCACCAAGAGATCGCGGACGATAACGCGGCCTCGGCTGAAGCGTATGCCGCGGAAGGTGATCTTGAGACCGCGGAAATTTATGCCGACAGCGCCGCTGGTGAAGCGGCGACGGCGGCGGATTACGGCTCGATGGCCGACGCCGGCGGAACTTACGCTGATCAAACCGTTGATACGTCTTCAACGTTCGACGCCACCGCGACGGTCGACACCACGGTGGATACGTCGAGCAGCTATTCAAGCGTCGATACGACGACCGAATAGCTCTCGCGGATAGAAGCAAAAGGCGCCCTCGCGGGACGGACCGCGAGGGCGCCTTGTTTTTAGCGCCGCGATTGCTCTCGCGTGACGCGGAATTCGGAGGTCGCACTCCACTCTGGCCACTCATCGCCATCGGCGAGCCGGCGTCCTACCGCGTAAAGCGCTTCAAGATCCTCAGCGCCGCCGCTCATGTCCCACTCGGCGGTCACTTCATCATCCGGCTTGTGATAGATGTCGGCGACATAGCGGGCCGATAGCGCACGCCCACGCTCAATGCCGCCATCCACCATGTCGATGCCGCGAGAGGTATAGAGCACCGGGATGCCCAATTGCGCGAAGTGAAGGTGGTCCGAGCGATAGTAATAGCCGGCCTCGGGCGATGAATCCGGCGCGACACGGCGGCCTTGCGCTTGAATCGCCGTGGTCAGCAGATCATCCATCTGGCTCTGGCCGTAACCACGCACTTCGACTTCGCGCGTTCGGCCGAAGGCGTTGATGCCATCCATGTTGATCGCGGCCACTGTGTTGCGCGGCGCAAACAGCGGATGCTGCATGTAGTAAAGAGCACCAAGCAGCCCCTGCTCCTCAGCGGTCAGCGCGATGAACGCGACTGTCCGATCCGTTGGGCCTTGCGTGTGGAAGCGGCGCGCGAGTTCCACCAATGCGCCGGTGCCCGTGGCGTTGTCGAACGCGCCGTTACAGATGTTGTCGTCGTTCACTGGCGGGCAATGGCCGAGGTGATCCCAGTGCGCCGTATAGATGACGGTCTCATCGGGGCGCTCCGTGCCGGGCAACACGCCGACGACGTTATAAGTCGTGCGCTCCTCAGCGCTCGTCTCCAGACGCAGTGAACCGGTGAGGTTCATGCGCACGGCGCGGAAGCCTTGGCGCTGCGCGCGCGACTTGAGTTCATTGAAATCGAGATTGGCGCGCCGGAAAGTTTCCATTGCGACTTCGTTGTTGATCCAACCCTCAAAGCCAGCGCGGCTGGCGCCGCGATCAGGACGGACGACGTCCCAACGCGCGCTACCTGTCGAAGATTGAACGACCGCCCACGGATACGCGGCCGGCGCGGTTTCGTGGATGATGATGGCGCCGGCAGCGCCTTGGCGGCCCGCTTCTTCAAACTTGTAGGTCCAACGCCCGTAATAGGTCATGGCGCGGCCGCCGAAGCCGCGATCGTCGCCGGTTTCGAAATCAGGGTCGTTGATCAGGATCACGGCAATCTTGCCGCGCATATCGACGCCTTCGTAGTCGTTCCAACCAAGTTCAGGCGCATTGATGCCGTAGCCAACGAACACGAGCGGCGCGTTTTGAATGTCCACGGTCGGGTCAAGGCGACGCGTCCACGCTGAAAACTGCGTTGCGTATGCATAGCTGCGCGCGCCATCGCGGCCGGACAGCGTCAGCGTCGGCGTGTTGGTTAGAGTGGCGGCCACGAGCGTCGTTTCTTGGCGCCAAGAGCGCGTGCCATCCGGCAGCGTCACGCCGGGCTGGAGGCCAGCAGCGGCATAAGCCCGCTCGAGATATTCGATGGTGAGGCGCTCGCCGTTTGTGCCAGGCGCGCGGCCCTCGAACTCATCGGACGCCAGCACACGCACATGCTCGAGCAAAGCCTCCGCCGACAGCGGCGCATGTTGGAAAGCCGCAATATCAGTGGCGGGCGCGGGCTGATCGGAGGTGGCGCAGCCAGCGAGTGCGATCACACCCGCTGCGATAAGGTGACGAAAGTTCATGAGTGCGTTCCCATACGAATAGGACGCCACCTTATACGCAGAGACCAAGGATGGAAGAGACGAGCCGGTCAGTCGCCGGGCGGATCAGCCTCCGCACCCTGATCGGTGACTTCCTCGGTCGCCTCTTGCAACTCTTCAGTTGCCTCCTCCAACGCCTGAACGGCTTCCTCGACGGATTGTTGCTCAGCCGCCTGGGCTTGGCGGGCCGCGAGGAACTCGCGATCGAGAGCGCGCTTGCCACTTTCGAGATACGATTCCTGACCGCCTGTCGTCGCTAAGAGCGAGATGTAATTGAATAGAGACTGGCGATCGTCGTCAGACATTGTCGCCACATATGGAAGGGCGGCGCGCAATTGCGGCAGGGCCGGGTTCCGCGTGTCGCGCACCAGCGAGTAAAAATAGAGCAGGTGCAGGTCACGCGACCCAAGAGTGAATTGCTCCCTCTGATCCTCCGGCAACTGATCGGCCACAAGCTGTCGGATTTCTTCCATGATCACTTCGACGCGGCTTGATTGCGCGATCACCGCGACTGGCGACGCTGTCAGCGCTTCGCTGATCAACAGCCGAATACCGCCCTCCGTGCACGGCGCGCCATAGGCATGGACCGCTAGCACAGCTTCACGCGCCACATTGAGCGCCGCCGCAACCTTGCCTTCCTGAGCGTTGCGCGCTGCCTCGAAATCGGGAACGGCTATGTTTTCATCCATCTTCTCCAACACACGCTCTCGCAACGCGCCAACGCTGTCGGTCAACATCAGATACCGTTCGGTGCTCACCGACACCGAGTTGAAGCTGGATTGAGACGTCGATAGACCCGTTGCCCACGCTGATGGAGATTGCGACACGGTGGCGATGATCGTGGCCGTGTCGAAGAGGTTGTTGGCTAGATCGCGGCCGAACGCCTGCTGGCTGTCAACGCCGGCGAGCGTTTGCATGAACGCCTCGCACTGCGTGCGCACCGAGAGCCGCCCGACGTGATAATAGACTGCGGCTAGCTCGATCAGGCGATCCGCCGAGCTTTGCGGCGGGGGTTGCTCGTTGCGGGCTGGCGGAGTCGGTCGGCCGACCGACTCTGCCACGAGGACGATCTGAGCGTCCAATGCGTTGCGAGCGGCTTCTCTGGCGCCAACGATTGCGCGAACACTTTGATCGCTTTCGGTCCGCACCGGCTCCTGTTTCATGCCGACGGTGTCGCGCGCCATTTCTCCGAGACTGGCGCAGCCCCCCATCGCAATCAAAGCAGGCGCGATCCCCCATAAGGCGTTTTTGCTCATCTTCTCCCCCGCTTACCACCCGATTGGCCGAATATTACTCACAGGGAGCGTTTTGCAATCGAAATAATCGCGCGAGAGTTGTGTAACTTGTACTACTCTATGCCCGTCATCCAGGGCGGTGTCGGCAGACCCTGCGCCCGCAAAAAATCGGGATTGAAGAGCTTGCCCATGTAGCGGTTGGCGTAGTCGCAAAGCACGGTGACGATGGTTTTGCCGGGGCCCAGTTCGCGTGCGAGTTGCATCGCGCCAAGCACGTTAAGCGCGGAGGAGCCGCCGAGAGATAGACCCTCTTCCTGGATCAGATTGTAGAGGACGGGGAGCCAGTCCTTGTCTTCAATGCGATAGGCCTCATCGACCGTCACGCCTTGGAGGTTGGCGGTGACACGGCCCTGGCCAATGCCCTCCGTGATCGACGTGCCTTCGGCTTTCAGTTCGCCGTGCTTGTACCAATTGTAGAGCGCGGCGCCGCCGGGATCGGCAATGCCGATGCGAATGTTCTTGTTGCGCTCTTTCAGCGCCAGCGAAACGCCGCCGAGCGTGCCGCCGGAGCCGACCGCGCAAATAAAGCCATCGACTTTGCCTTCGGTCTGTTCCCAGATTTCAGGTCCGGTGGTTCTGTAGTGGCCCTGCTGGTTGGCGATATTGTCGAACTGGTTGGCCCAGATGGCGCCGTTGGGTTCAGTTTTGTTTTTCTCTTCAGCGATGCGGCGCGCGACTTTGGGATAGTGGTTGTCGCTTGAGGCTGGCGCGGCGTCGACTTCGACGAGTTCGGCGCCAAGAGAAAGGACGGCGTCCTTTTTCTCTTTGCTCTGCGTGCGCGGCATCACGACGATCACGCGATAGCCCTTCGCGGCGCCGACCATGGCGAGACCAATGCCGGTGTTGCCGGCGGTGCCTTCGACGATGACGCCGCCGGGGCGAAGTTGGCCTTTACGCTCCGCGTCTTCGACAATAGCGAGGGCGGCGCGATCCTTGATCGATTGACCAGGGTTCAGGAACTCGGCTTTGCCTAAGATGGTGCAGCCCGTCTCTTCGGACGCGCGTTTCAGTTTGATCAGCGGCGTGTTGCCGATGAGCGAGAGAACGGAAGGTTGGATCACGAGACGCCCAGCTTCTTCTGCAGATCTGTAGATGAGGTCGTGTAGAGGAAAACCAAGCGCTCGCCGGGGCGCGCGACCTTGAATGCCGCTTGCGCCATCAGCGCGCCTTCGTGGAAGCCGCTCAAGATGAGCTTCAGTTTGCCGGGATAGGTGTTGATGTCGCCGATGGCGAAGATTCCGGGCTCGCTGGTTTGGAACTTCTCGGTGTCGACCGGGATCAGGTTTTCGTTGAGGTTCAGGCCGAAGTCGGCGATCGGGCCGAGCTTCATGGTGAGGCCGTAGAACGCCAAGAGATCGTTGCAGGCGATGTCGTAGGCGCCCTTTTCCTTGGTGTGGCAGTTGATGGCGCTGATCTGCGCGCCTTCACCGGTGACGCCTTTCAGATCGGCAATCTCCAACCGCACTTTGCCTTCCGCCACCAGCTTCCGCATCTGCGCGACCGAGTGCGGCGCGGCGCGGAAATCGTCGCGGCGGTGGATGAGTGTGGTTGTCTTGGCGATCGGTTGCAGGAAGAGCGTCCAGTCAAGCGCGCTGTCGCCGCCGCCGGCGATGACGATATCACGGCCGCGGAAACGCTCCATCTGACGCACAGCATAATGGACGCTTGTGCCTTCGAACGCTTCGAGGCCATCGATCTTCGGCTTGCGCGGCACAAACGAGCCGCCGCCCGCGGCGATGACGAGAACCGGCGCGGTGATGGTGCTGCCGAGTTCGGTGCGGAGTTTGAATTTGCCGTCCGGCAGCCGCTCAAGAGACTCGGCCATCTGGTTCAAATGGAATGTCGGCTTGAACGGCGCAATCTGCTGCATCAGCGCGTCGGTGAGGCCCTGACCGGTGACGATCGGCAGCGCGGGAATGTCGTAGATCGGCTTCTCGGGATAAAGCTCGGCGCACTGGCCGCCTGGGCGATCGAGCACGTCGACAATGTGCGCCTTCAAATCCAGCAGCCCCAATTCGAACACGGCGAAGAGGCCGACTGGGCCGGCACCGACGATGATGACGTCGGTTTCGTACGCTTCGCCGGCCGGCGCGCTGACCGGCTTTTCGATGGTCATAAACTTTCTCCCGAACGGCGCTTTTGCGGCGCAGCATCGGCCTTGTCCACCACCGCCAACGCAATTTAGGCATTCAGAGGCGCCCCGGCAGCGCGACAAGGCTTCGCGGCGGCGTCAGTGGAGCGTCAGGCGCCACGGTCTAGTTGCTTTTCACAGCCATCTCCGCAGCGAGACCGATAATGAACCGAACCCTGCTCGCCACAGCCTTCTTGGCACTCGCGGCCTGCGCGCCGCCGCCAGCGGCGAGCGAATCCATGTTCGCGACAGAGCCGGACCGCCAGTGGCAACTGCCGGACGCGCTCCACGAAGTATCGGGCCTGGCCGTCTCGCCGGACGGACGCCTGTTCGGACACAATGATGAGATTGGCGCGATCTACGAGATCGATTTTGACGGCGCGCGCGTGGTGAAGATGTTCGCGCTCGGCAGAGAAGACATCACAGGTGACTTCGAAGGCCTGACCATAACCCCCGACGGCGATTTTTGGCTGACGGATAGCCGTGGCCGTTTGCTGCGCTTCCGCGAAGCCGCCGCCGATGCGCGCGTTGATGTCGAAACCTTTGATACAGGCGTCGGCGAGCGTTGTGAGATTGAAGGCATCGCGTTTCAGGCCGCGGATCAAAGCCTGCTGCTTGCCTGCAAGCGCATGCGCGGCCGCGAGGCGCGCGACGATCCGCAGCAAATTTTTGCGTGGACGATCGGGGCAAGCGACGCCCGCGAGTGGGGGCAAGTCGACCCGGACGTGTTGGCGACCGCCGGTGTTCGCTCCTTTCAGCCATCGGGTCTGGAGTTCGATCAGCGCTCCGGCCGCTTGATCGTCATTTCCGCCAATGATGGCGCGATTGCGGAATTCAGCCCCGATGGCGCCATGTTGGCGGCCAGACCATTGGGGCGCCGGCACCGCCAAACCGAGGGCGTGGCGATCATGCCTGACGGGACTTTGATCTTGGCTGATGAAGGCGGGAATGGTCAGGCGCTGATTTCACGGTATCCTCGTAACCCATGAATCTCATTTCCCGTGCCCTCGCCGCGCTCGCCGCCCTCTTTCTGACCTCGGCCCCCGCGGCCGCGCAGACAGCGGCGCAATGGGATGGCGTCTCGCGCATTGTCGCAATCGGCGATCTCGAGGGCGACTTCGAAAAGTTCACGGACATGCTGCGCACAGCGGGCGTGATCAACGAAAGCAATCGCTGGAGCGGCGGCGAAACGCATCTCGTTCAATTGGGTGACATCCCGGATCGCGGGCCGAACAGCCGCATGATCATGGACCTGTTGATGCAGCTCGAACCTCAAGCGCAACGCGCCGGCGGACGCGTGCATGCGCTGATCGGCAACCATGAAGCGATGAACGTGTATGGCGATTTACGCTATGTGCACCCGGGCGAATACGCGGCGTTTGCGACATCGCGCTCGGCGCGGGTGCGCGACCGCTACTACCAGCAATACATGCGCGCACTTCGACGCAATCCGCCAGCGAGCGGCTTACCCGTGTTCGATGCGGCATACCGCACGCAGTGGGATGCGGAGCACCCTCTGGGATGGGTAGAACATCGTGAAGCTTGGAGCCCGAGCGGCCGTTACGGGCGCTGGATCACGCGGCACAACGCGGTGATCCGCATCAACGACACGTTGTTTCTGCACGCTGGCCTTGGGCCCTCGTTCGCGGCAGCGCCGCGCCCGGCCATGAACGCCGCCGTGACCTCGGAGCTCAATGAACGGCCGTCGCCAATCTATCCGGGGATTCTCGAAAACCAGGAGGGGCCGCTCTGGTACCGCGGGCTTTCGCAAAACGAGGAAGCGGCCGAAGCGTCAAATCTGGACAACGTGCTGCGCTCGCAGGGTGTTGCGCGCGTGGTCGTCGGCCACACGAAGGTGACCTCCACAGTGCTGCCGCGTTTCAACGGCCGCGTCGTTATCGCTGATATCGCGGTGCCGCGCGGCCACCAGGACCCGCACGCATTCCTGATCTTTGAAGACGGCGCCTGGACGACAGTCCATCGCGGCCAGCGCGTGCCGCTGATCGCCTCAACGCCACAGGAAACCTGCGCCTATCTCCGCCAGATCGTGACGCTGGATGGCGGCGCAGGCCCCGTTGCTCAGCTCGAACAAACCCAATGTGCAGCGACTGCCGCGGCGGCGAACTAGCGGCGGCAGTTATCTATGACCAGACGCTGAAAGCGTTGTGGATCATCAAGAATCTCGAAGAAGTTCTCGATGTATTGGCGCGCTTGGTTGCGGCGCGCCTCCGTTAGTCGCGTTTCTCCGGCAATGACCGCGTAAAGACGCTCACGGCGTGAGCGGAAGTGCTCGGCAGCGGCCGGCGCATGTTCGTTGAAGCGGCAAAGGCCGCGATAGTAGCGCTGACGCACGTCGCGCACCGGCGTCCCTTCCGGCGGCACCGCATAGGGAGCGTTGACGAAACCCGAATAGTCGAAATCGTAGGGTACCGGGATCACGTTCTGGCGTGCCGTTTCATTGACCGCGAGCAGTTTACCGTTGTGGCAGCACTCCTCACCGGGCGGGCCTTGCACCATGTCCCAATCCAAGTTGCCGATCATGAACTGAAACATTCCAACCAGCGAAGCCTGCTGCGGATTGAGCTGGCTCGACGGCACCTCCCCCGATTGAACATCGATGGCCTCAAGCTGATTGCGGCTCGCCAGATCATCAACGTCCTCGATGACGAAATTGAACTGCACGTCCTCACGGCGGCGCCCGTCAGAGTCGCGGTAGGTCGTCCGGACAGGACGCACGCGATAGCTGAGCGGGGTGATCTCGTTGTAGAGGCGATAGGTCAGGTACTCGAGCACGATCAGTTGTTCGTAGTTCGCGCCGGAGCGGCAACGCGTGACGAGCTTCAAACGGTTCTGCCCGCGCATGATCGTCTCGCGGCGCGTGGCGCCAGGACCGCTCAAATCGATACGCAGCGGCGGAAATTGGCAGATGCCGCGTGTGCGGCGCGAAAACCCGCGCGGCGAGAGCTCCATGTCAAAACGCTGCTCACCGATGGTAAGCGCCGCGGGCGCAGCTTCGGTATTACGCGCCGCGCGGCGAACAATTTCGTTGATCGGGCCTTCAATGGTGATCGGCAATTCGGAATCTTCAGAAAAGAGCGGTGTCTGCGCTGTTGCAGGCGCGCCTATGCAAAGCGCCGCCAGCCCCACAATCGCCCCAGCCCACACCCGCTTCGCCATCGCCGCCTCCCGCACGCCTTTTCGTGTCCCCGCCGGTCACCTTAAGGGAGATTGGCGGAAGGTGAAGCTTGAACGGCGCCCGTTCGGCGTGCTTGGTGCGGGAAAACGGAGAGAAGCCCGATGTCAGCAGCCTTGCCCGAGCGCGGCACGCCATGGAGCGACCTGGAGCCGCGCATGCGCGAACTCGGCAAGGGCGACGTCAAATGGCGCAACGGGCGCACCGGCATGTACATTTTCAACGCCGGCCCTGAGGTCGAGCAGGTAAAGAAGGCCGCATACGCGCTCTTCTCCGAGGAGAACGGGTTGGGGCCTGCGGCGTTTCCGAGTCTGGCGCAGATGGAACGTGAGGTGGTCGCCGCGGGCGCGGAACTTCTCAACGCACCGCCCGGCGCCGCCGGCGCCATGACGAGCGGCGGCACCGATTCAATATTCCTCGCCGTCAAAACTGCGCGCGATCACGCCCGCGCCAAACGTGGCCTGAACGGACCCCTCAACATCGTCGCCCCTTCGACCGTGCACCCCGCCTTCGACAAGGCGTGCATGGTCATGGACATCGAGATCAGGCGTATCCCGGTGAAGGACTATCTGGCCGACGTCAGCGCCATGGAAGCGGCGCTTGATGCGAACACGCTGATGATCGTGGGCTCGGCGCCATGCTTTCCGTTTGGACTCATCGATCCCATCGCGGCGTTGGGTGAATTGGCCGAGCGCAAGCAGATTTGGCTGCACGTCGATGCGTGCGTCGGCGCCTACATCGCGCCGTTTGTGCGCATGAATGGCGCGGAGCTGCCGCCATTCGATTTCACTGTACCTGGCGTCTGGTCGATTTCCGGTGATTTGCACAAATACGGATACGCCTCAAAAGGCGCATCGACCGTGTTCTTTCGCACCGAGGCCCTCAAAGAGTTCATGACCTTCGACGCCGGCCCCTGGCCGCTCGGCCGCATGATCACGCCATCGCTCGCCGGCACACGTCCTGGCGGCGCAATCGCTTCGGCCTGGGCGGTGATGAATTTTCTTGGCGTCGAGGGCTATAAACGCAAGCAGGGCGAAGTCACCGCCGCGCGCGAGAAGATCGAGGCGGGCGTCCGCAAGCTCGGGTTCAACGTCCTGGGCGCGCCACAACTCGGCATCGTCTCATTCGCGCACCCCGAGATCAATGCGCTCCGCATCTACGCCCAAATGCACAAGCGCGGCTGGTTCACCGCGGCCTTGGTGGAGCCCATGGCGCTGCACTTGATGCTCTCTCCAAAGCACAACGAGGTGGCGCATGAGTATCTGGCCGATCTCGAAGCGGCGATGAAAGCCGTCACAGATGAGCAATTCGCGCCGAAATATGCGGGGTAAAGCATGACGCTTCAGTTCGATTATTACTTCTCGTTCCGCAGCCCCTATTCCTATCTCGCCGCGCCGCAAGTCGAGGCGCTGATCGCGCGCTATGATCTGGCGCCGCGCATGCGCATCGTGACGCCAATCGCGATACGCATTCCCGGCTTCTTCAAGAGCGTGAACCCGCTCTGGCCGCCCTATCTGCTGCGCGACACCTTCCGAATTTCGCAGATGAACAATATTCCCTATCGCTGGCCCCGGCCCGACCCAATCATCATGGACATCGGCAGCGGCGAAGTGGCGGCGGAACAGCCCTACATTCATCGCGTCAGCCGAATGGCGGTCGCGGCGACACATGCCGGGCGAGGCTTCGAGTTCGCACGGCGCGCATCGCACAAGATTTGGTCGGGCGAGGTCGACAATTGGCACGAGGGCGATCACCTCGCCAACGCCGCGGCGGAGGCCGGGCTCGATGCCGGCGCGCTGGAGGCCGACGTGCGCGATAGGGGCGAAGCGCTCGCCGCCGAGATTGCGCAAAATGAGGCGGATCAACGCAACGCCGGCCATTGGGGGGTGCCGCTTTTCGTGTTCGAGCACGAGCCCTTCTTTGGTCAGGATCGGCTGGATCACCTGATCTGGCGCATGAAGCAGGCGGGCTTGCGCGAGCGTTAGTCGCAAAATCGCGCCGGTTGGCAGCACCTCGCGCAGATGTGTTTAGCGCGCGGTGGGCTCAGGCGCGTTGATGCCAGCCAATCACTCGGGATTCGGCCGACATGCTTCAAAGACTCATAGCCACGGTATTCGCGGCGGCGCTCACCTTCGGCGCCGCTCATGCGCAAGATTCGCAAAGCTTTGCGCGTCCTCTGGAAATGCGCGGATATGAGCACGATGGTCTCAGCCGCTTCGTCGGCGTCTATGCGCCGTCGACCTACCATCGCGGCACGCCGGCGCCATTGATCGTGGCGCTGCATGGCAGGTTTTCCTCGCCGCAAGCGTTTCACGCACAAAGCGGCCTCGCCACCATCGCCGAAGCGCGCGGCGCAATCGTGATCTATCCCGAAGCTGCGAGCGGACTTTGGAACGATGGCGGGCACACGCTGCTCAATCGCCGTGGCGATCCGGCTGACGACGCAGGCTTCATCTCGGTCGCGATTGAGGCCGCTCTGGCCGACTACACGATCGATCGTAGCCGCATCTTTGTTGTCGGCTTCGACAGCGGCGCGAGCATGGCGTTCACGCTCGGCTGTCGGAGCAACCTGCAGCTGGCCGGCGTCACCGCGGTGAGCGCCTTGCTCTGGGATTATCAGCGCGATCAATGCGCGACCGCGCGGCCTACGCCAATGCTCCTGGTGCACGGGCGTCGCGACGAGGCGTTGTCCAGTGATGGCGGCCCCGCGCCGCAGAATTCGAGCGCGCGACGGCTGAGCGCCGGCGAGACGACCGCGTTCTGGCAGCGAGTGAACGGCTGCGGCGCGCGTTCAAGCGCGGGGGGCGACGAAAGCCAATTGTTTGCCGCATGTAACAACGGCTCAGCCGTCGCCTATGTGGGCGTCGGCGGCGGCAACCACAATTGGTTCCGCGTTAACCCGAGATACCAACTCAATCGCCAAGGCGTCGATGCCACGGCGCTAGCGGACACCTTCTTCTTCGATCGCGCGCACTTTGCGCTACCCGACGCGCGTTCGAGCGGTGGGCGGTCCCGCGCCTGGATCGTTTACACGCCGCCCGACTACGATCCGGCACGCCCAACACCGGTGGTCGTCCTACTCCACGGGCGCCCCAGCAATGCGGCCGCAATGGCCTTGATCAGCGGCATGAACGATGTCGCCACGCGTCACAACTTCATTGCCGTTTATCCTGAGGGCCTGGACAACGAATGGAACGCGCAATTCGATCTCGCCGGCCGTTCGGTGTCGCTCACGGGTCAAAGCTCGACACTACCGCAGGACGATGTTGGCTTCCTCAAAACGCTGATGGATGACCTCGCCGTCGACTTCAACATCGACCGCTCGCGGCTCTATCTCGGCGGCTTCTCAAATGGCGGCTTCATGACCCACCGCATGGCGTGCTCGGCTGGCGATACGTTCGCCGCCTTCGCGGCGGTCGGCGCGGCGCTTTATGTGGAGCTTTCGCAGCACTGCCAACGCAGCCCGCCTACGCCGATCCTGCTGATGCACGGCAGCGGCGACCCAAGCGTGCCGATCGATGGCGTCGAAGTACAGAACCCACAGGGCGGCGAGCCCATTCGCATTACCCGGTCTGTCCGCGAGACGGTCGCGCTTTTCGCACGCCGCAACCATTGCGAGATGCGCGGCACGAGCACGACCTACGCCGAGAGCGGCCGCTCGCCCGGCACACATGTCGTGCTTTACGTCCCGCGCGGCTGCGACGAGGGGGCCGACATCGCCTACTATCTGATCAATGGCGGCGGCCATACCTGGCCGGGAGCCGAGGGCGTCATGCCGGCGGAATTCTTCGGGCCCACCAATCTCGATTTCAACGCCAGCGAGACGATCTGGGAATTCTTCTCCGCCCACACGCTGCGCCCGCAGACGCGGCGGCGTTAAGGCGCGGCATTAACGAAGAGGTCGCTGGCGGAGACGGAGTCCGCCCACTAGGACGTCTGTGAGCGACCACGCGCGTTCGCGGAGGACCGCGTAGTGCTATGTAATACATGACAATTCTTTAGTGCTGCAGTTCGCAGGAGTTCCCTTGCGTTTGGACGCTATCGGGACCAATTGGGGGAAACATAGAGGGAAACAGCAAGGCTGTGCCGCATCGCGCTCTGACGGACCGACTGGTCAAGCAAGCCAAGGCTGGCGTGCTCATCGACGGCAAAGGCCTGAGGCTCAAAGTAACCGCCAACGCGAACACTGGCGTGCTGAGAAAGTCATGGATTTTGCGCGTCACGGTCAAAGGCGGACCGACCCGCGAGATGGGATTGGGCTCTGCTTCCGATGTGTCGCTCGCAGAGGCTCGTGAGCGAGCCCGAGAGGCCCGAAAGTTGGCGCGGGATGGCGTCGACCCGATTACGGCGCGCGATGCTCACGTTGAGGCCCGGGCCGTGGAAGCCGCACGTGTCATGAGTTTCAGGCAGTGCGCCGAAGCCTACATCGATGCACACCGCGCGGGCTGGAAGAGTCAAAAGCACGCCGACCAATGGACATCGACCCTCAAAACCTACGCCTACCCCGTCCTGGCGAACTTGCCGGTTCAGTCAGTGGACGTGGCGCTCGTCATGAAGGTGCTGGATCCGATTTGGAAAACCAAAACCGAAACGGCCAGCCGCGTGCGTCAGCGCATCGAAGCGGTGCTCAATTGGGCCAAGGCGCGCGGACTGCGCCAAGGCGAAAACCCCGCACAGTGGCGCGGCCATCTTGAGAAGCTGCTGCCGCCCAGGAATAAGGTTCAGCGCGTTAGGCACCACGCCGCCCTGCCCTATCCTGAGACGCCAACCTTTATCGCGGCCCTCAGGGCGACGAGCAACACCGTAGCGGCGGAGGCCTTTGAGTTTCTCATTCTCACTGCCACCCGCACCTCCGAAGTGACGAACGCCAAATGGTCTGAAATCGATCTCGACAAATCGGTTTGGACAATTCCGGCCGAACGCATGAAGGCGCGTCGGGAACACCGCGTGGCGCTCTCGAAGCGTGCGTGCGCGATCCTGAAATCGCGGCGCGCGCGATCTGGCAAGAGTGTCTGGGTGTTCACTGGCGCGAAGGCTGACAAACAGTTGAGCAATATGGCGTTCTTGGCCTTGTTGCGTCGCCTTGGACGCACCGACATAACCGCGCACGGCTTCCGCAGCTCGTTTCGCGACTGGGCCGCCGAACAAACGAACTATCCGCGCGAGGTTGCGGAAACCGCATTAGCGCACACGATCAGCGACAAGGTTGAAGCCGCATACCGGCGCACGGATTTGTTCGACAAGCGCGCTAAGATGATGGAGGCGTGGGCCCACTATTGTGCAGCTCCGCGATCAGACGCGTCCGTGACGCCAATTCGGGCCAGACGCCGCAAAGTTTCCTGACGCATGATCTTGCGGAGTCGCCGCGGCACTGTCCTCGACTGAGATCCACCCCCGCAGAGCATCTGGCCCCCGGTAGAATCACTTCGACGTACAACATGTACGGGGTACACACACGACATGTACTGGATACACACACTTCGTGTCGCCGCATTAATCTGCTTCTAGTGCGAGAAGAATTTTGGCGCCGAATGCTCAACAATTTCAACGAACAAGAGTGCGGTCCATAAGCGCTCTTGATTCGTCGAAAACTCGCTTGAACGCTTGCAGTCATGACTAAGCACTTTTTGACCGTGGCCGAGTTCGGCGAAATGTACGGCGTCGGAAAAACCAAGACCTATGAGTTGATCAAGTCTGGTGCGATTGAGGCGCGCAAGAGCGGGACGAGCACTAGGATTGTCGCCTCCAGCGCGGAGAGTTGGGCCGCAACACTTCCGCAGCTCGCATCGAGCCGTTCGGTAAACTAATCCGCTGGCCCCAGATTTCTCCGACGCGCGTGGGGCGCCCATGCCGGCACAACGCATAGCGCAGGCCCCGAGATTCGCCGACGCCTTACGCTAACAGCGCCACCGAGCTCTCTTGGTCCGACGACACGTTAGCCCAACACGGCTCGTGGGCCGATGGCGCGCCAGCCCAACACGGCTCGTGGGCCGACGACACGTTAGCCCAACACGGCTCGTGGGCCGA
>CAYUOC010000064.1:0-19438 GCA_964446305.1 uncultured Terricaulis sp.
CTGGACGGCCGCGTGCGCAACTTCTGGCTGTGCTATGAGGGCTGCTTCGAGCTCACCGAGTTCGACTCGGTGGCCGCGAATCTTGATCTGATCGTCCGCTCGTCCTTGAAAGAGGAGCTGTCCGTCGTCGCGCCAGGCTGCGAGATCGCCGGTGCGGTAGAGGCGGTCTCCAGCTTCTCCGAATGGATTGGCGATGAAGCGTGCCGCGGTTTGCGCTGCAGCTTGGTGATAGCCGCGCGCAAGGCCCGCGCCGGCAATGTAGATTTCTCCGACGACGCCAACAGGACATGGGCGGAGCCATTCATCCAGGATCTGAATGCGAGCAAAGCTGAGCGGTTCGCCGATCGGCGGGATTTCGCCAGGTGACAGCGCAGCGCTCATCGTCGCACAAACGCTTGCTTCTGTTGGGCCGTAGGCATTGAAGACGCGGACATGCGCAGCCCAAGGCGCAAGGACGTCGGCTTGCGCCGCTTCGCCGGCCACGATCAAGGCGCGCATTGCAGGCGGTGGAGTAAAAGGCGTTACCGCCAACGCT
Organism: uncultured Terricaulis sp.; assembly: GCA_964446305.1. Taxonomy (GTDB): domain Bacteria; phylum Pseudomonadota; class Alphaproteobacteria; order Caulobacterales; family Aquidulcibacteraceae; genus Vitreimonas. Next base: position 536 of record CAYUOC010000064.1, read on the forward strand.
GTGGGGGTCAGGGTTGCGTGAGTGATTGCGTCTCTGTCGAGCAAATCGGACAAGCCGGGACCGGCGCGCGCATCGTCTGGCGCGATGATCAGAGTTGCGCCGCGCGTCAGTGTCATCGCGATCTCGGAGATCGAGGCATCAAACGTGAGAGAGGCGAGCTGAAGCACGCGGTCACCGGCGGCGATGCCCAGACGAGTTGCCTGCTCTTCGGCGAGGGCCGGCAGCGCGCGATGGCTGACGAGAACGCCTTTCGGCGTCCCAGTGCTTCCCGAGGTGAAGATCAGATAGGCTGGATGGTCGGGGTGTAGCTGACGCAAACGCGGTTGCTTGCGCCGCGACGTGGTTTGCAGCGCCGACAGGAGCGACGGCGCGTCCAGCGCGAGCGTCTCACAACTAAAATTTGCCGCGAGCTGTTCTGTTGTGATGATCGCTTTCGGCTTGCAGGCGGCGACCATGCGCTCAAGGCGCTCGGGCGGTGCATTCGCAGCAATTGGCACGAATGCGGCGCCGGCTTTCCAAATCGCGAGCATAGCCATGACGGCGTTTGAGGAACGAGGCGTTGCGAGCCCGACGAAATCTTCCGGACCAATGTCGCGCTCTATCAGCAACGCGGCCAACCGGTTGGCAGCCTCGTCGACCTGCGCATAGGTGAAGGCGCCTTCGGCGCAAGAAACTGCAATTGCGTGTGGAGTCGCTGCCGCTTGCTTTTCGATCGCTGCTAGGAGTGTCAACGGCACGCCAGGAGCATGCCCAGGCCCAGCCCGATCTTGGCGTTCGCGCAGATCGAGTTGGCGAGTCGGCATGGAGGGTGAGTGCGCAAAGCGGTCTAGTCCGCTCAGAAACATCTCCGCGATCTCTGCAACGCGCCCGTGCGTGAACGCGTCCGTGCTGTAGTGCAGACGTACGATCAGCGTTTCATCGGGGATGATCGCGATGCTGAGTGGATAGTGATTGCCGTTGTGGCCGCGCATGCCGGCGAGGGGGAGGCTGCGGCCATCGTCCGGCGCAGGGGCGCTCTGGATCGGGTAGTTCTCGAATGTGAAGAGCGTGTCAAACAGTGCCGACTCGCCGATCGCGGCATGTATCTCTGTAAGAGGCGTGTGGTGATGCGGCAGCAAAGCGGCCTGTTCAAGCTGCAGCCTGCGCGCAAGCTCGATCAGCGGTTCGGCGGGACGAAGGCGCGCGCGCACAGGAGTTGTCGTGATGAGGAGGCCGAACATTTCCTCTATACCCTCGACCGGAGCGTCGCGGCCGGCGGCGACATTACCGAAGCAAAGGTCGTAACGGTTTAGGAGGCGCGCGAGCGAGAGCGCCCATATGGTTTGGAAAAGCGTGGCGAGCGTGACGCCCGTCGAGCGCGCGAGCGACTCAAGTGTAGCAGTCAAGCGCGCCGGAACTGTCGTTTCGTAATGCGCTTGCCGCGCCAACACGCCTTTGCGCGCTCGCGGCGCCACAAGACTCGGGGCGCCAGCGTCCTGCAAGTAATCGCTCCACGCAGCGGTCGACGGCGCCGGATCGACTTGGGCGCGCCACTCGAAATAGGACCGTAGCGAAGGCGCCTTCGGTAGCGCGCCGGCGTCGCCGCCATCGCTGTAGAGCTGAAACAGATCGCGGAAAAAGACGCCGCTAGACCAGCCGTCGCCAAGCAGATGATGTTGCGTAAGGATCAGACGGTGACGCTCGGGCGCCAGACGCAAGACGGTGGCGCGCATGAGGGGCGCTTGATGCAGATCGATGCGTTCGCCGCGGTCCGCTGCTTCGATGTCTTCGGCGCGGTCGGGAGACGCCTGCAAATCGTGCCACCGCCAAGGCAGGGGCGTGTCGCGATGAACAATCTGAAGTGGCGAGCCTTTCTTGTCCGATTGGAAGGAGACGCGAAGGCCCGGATGACGCGCCACGAGCGCAGCGAGTGCTGAGCGAAGACGTAAGACGTCGAGCTCACCTTCAAGGTCGAGCACGATCTGCACAAGGTAGGGGTCGTCACCGTCCGGCTCACAATGGGCGTGAAACCAGAGACCTGTCTGCAGCGATGTAAGCGGCCATGCGTCCTCGATATCCGGGAAGCGGGCCTGCAGATCGTTTAGCGTCTCGGTTTCGCAAAGATCAGGGCGCGGAGCAATCGGCGTCGGTGGTTCTGCCGTTTCGGCGCAGCGTGCGATCTGCTCCAGCGTCGGATTGGTGAAGATGTCGCGCGCGCTGAGATGAAGCCCGGCGGTGTTGGCCCGATGTGCGAGCCGTACAGCCGTGATGCTGTCACCGCCGATGAAGAAGAAGTTGGCGCCGACGTCGATACACGTGGTGGTCAGTAGATCGCTGACGATCGCGCAGATGGTCCGCTCTGCGTCCGTAGAAGGAGCGCGGGCTGCTGCTTCTGGCGTCGCTGCGAGACGAGCGAGCGCGTTGCGGTCGAGTTTTGCATTCGAAGTAAGCGGCAGGGCATCAAGTTGCACGAACTGCGCGGGTATCATGTAATCTGGCAGGCGCAGAGCCGCCCATTGGCGTAGCGTTGCGGGATCGAATCCGGCAGCAACGACGTAGGCGATGATCCGCCGCGCCGCCGCGCCGCCGTCAATGACGGCGACGGCCGAGTCGACATCGGGATGCGCCAACAGCGCAGCCTCGATCTCGCCGAGTTCAATGCGGAAGCCGCGCAGCTTGATCTGATTATCCTCGCGGCCGAGGAATTCGATCGTGCCATCCTCGTGGTAACGGCCAAGATCGCCGGTGTCGTAAAGACGTTCACCGGTCTCCGGGCGCGTCACAAACCTGGCGGCGGGTTGTGACGCGTCTTCATAGTATTCGCGCGCGAGACCTTCGCCGGCGATGTAGAGCTTGCCGATGGCCTTGAGTGGGCACGACCGCAAATCAGGCTTCAGAATATAAAAGCGTTGATTGCGCAGTGGCTTTCCATAGGGAATTGAAGGCCAAGAAGGATCAACGTGGTCGATCCGATGTACAATCGACCAGATCGACGCTTCAGTAGCGCCGCCGAGCGAGAAGATTTCGGCATTGGGTGCTTGGGCCCGAAGCTTGTCTGGTAGCGAAACCGCAATCCAATCGCCGCTCAGCATCACCAAACGCAAGCCGTGTAGCGCCGTGTTCGGTAGTTCTATGGCGCCGGAAAGTAGAAGGTCCGCAATGGCGGGTACCGAGTTCCAGACTGTCACGCCATGGTCGTGCACGGCCTGAACCCAGAGGCTTGGGTTTTGGTGCGCCTCCAGCGGCGGCAAAACCACGGCGCCGCCAACGCCAAGCACGCCGAAGATGTCGAAGATTGAAAGATCGAACTCGAACGAAGACACCCACAGAACGCGGTCGGTGCTCGTTATCGCGAAACGCTCGACGATGTCGGCCAGCGTATTCTGCGCCGCGCGATGGGTGATCGCGACGCCCTTAGGCTGACCGGTGCTGCCTGATGTATAGATGACGTATGCGAGATCGTCTGGTTTGGCGGTAGTCGGTGGGCGTGGTGGCGCAGCGGCCGGCGCTGAGGCTGCAACGTCGATCAGAAGCACTTCTTTTTGCCACGCACGCCCGCGTTCGATCCGCGCCTGCGTAAGCGCGATGTCGACTTTGGCTTGTTTTAGTATCGCGAGAATTCGCTGATCGGGCTGACCGGCGCTGATCGGAAGGAAAGCGCGTCCAGTTTCAAGCACGGCAAGCGCGGCGATCACTTGCTCGACGCCTTTTTCCATAACGACGGCAACCAGCTGGTCCTGCGGCGTGAGCAAGATGTCCAGCTTGTGCGCCAATGCGCGCGCGGCGTGGTCGAGCTCGCCGTGCGTCAATCTGCAGTCTGGCGCGATGAGCGCTATGGCATCCGGAGTTCGCGCTGCGGCGGACAAGATTGGCTCGTGCAGAAGCGCGCCGGGAATTGCTCCTTCGGTAGCGTTCGCGCAAGCAAAGAGGGCGAGATGATCCGCCGGAACCAGAGAGCGTCGCTCTTCGTCCCAGGCGTGCTCGTCTGCGGCGAGACGCGCCAGTAGCGCTATATATGCCGCGAACATTGCGTCCAGCACACCATCAGGAAAGAGGGCGTCTGGTGCGTCCCAGTCAACGTGCAGCATCCCACTGGACTCGTAGAGCTTATTGTCGAGCCAGGTTTGAGGCGTTTGGGTGATCGCGTAAGCGACGCCTTGTATTTCGGGTACAAGCGGTGTTTCAGCTTCGCCAAGCAAGCTCGTGAACACCACCGGCAGCACGCCGGCCTCTGGCGTTCCGCTTCGCTGTGCGATCAAGCGCTGCACATCGACACCGCTGAAGGCCCGATGGTCTAGATCATTTGCAAGCTGCTGTTGCTGCGCGAGCGCGCGGTGCGTGATCGAGCCGGCGCGCGCTTGGCGGATGGCGAGCGGAACGAGCGAGGTAAACACGCCGAGCACATTCTCGAGGTCGGGACCCGCTGGACGATCGCTAACGGTAAGGTTGAGCGTGAAGTCGTCGTCCTTCGACCATGTCGCCAATGTTTCGGCATAAGCTGCGAGCAGCGTCGCCGACGGGGTAAGCCGTCGCCTAGCCGCTTGGCGCTTGATGGCTTCCCATTGGTCGCGCGAAAGCGTCGCGCTACGGCGCTTGAAGGACCCGTCGCGCAATCGCGCCGGATCTATGGCAAGTGGTAGCGCCGGCGGGGGCGGCAAGTCGTCGATGCGCTCGGCCCAGTACCTTTTCGCGGTGGTCGCGACCTGAGCTTGCCGCAAACTGGCGAGTACGTGATCGCGATAAGATGTTGCACCGAGCGCCGACGGCGCCTCGCCGCGATAAAGTGCAAACACATCGCGCAGGAGAAAGCCGATACTTTCGCCATCGAGGATCAAGGCATCGATGCTGAGGTGCATTCGCCAGTCGTTATCGGCCAGCCGCGTCAGCTTCACTTGGAATAGAGGCCAGCGCGTCGTGTCGAACATCTGATGCGACATCGCTTCGCGAGTGGCGGCGAAAGCTGACGCGACATCCCCATCCGATTTGCCGCGGAGGTCATCGCAAGCGATGTCGAGCGGCGGCGTATGAGACAGGATGCGTTGCTCGCCATTGGGCGTCATCACGGTCCGCAACATCGCATGGCGCGCTACGACGTCGCGCCACGCCTGCGTGAAGCGTTGTGGATCAAGCGCTGCGAGTTGGAATTCCTCGTACAGGTGGCAGGCGACATCGCCGAGCGCCAAAAGTCCCTGGCGTCCAAGCCAGTATGCCTCTTGAACTGGCGTCAACGGGAACGGCGCGTCGGGATCTCCCCCGGTCGACGCGCTGGTGCTCTCGACCCTCTCCGCGCGCGGCGACCTCGACACCGCCAGCGCCATATCACGCAGCACCGGCTGGTCGAACACGGTGCGGAGCGGCAATTCGCGCCCTAATTCTTTGCGCACGCGCGCCACTAGCCGCGTTGCAAGCAGCGAGTGTCCGCCGATGTGAAAGAAGTCAGCGTCGCGATCGACGCCTGACCGGTCGAGCAGCGAAGCAACGATGCCGCAAAGTGCTTGCTCCTCGGTGCTGTACCGCGTTTCCGCACTGGATGATGCCCGCGGCTCGGGCAGTCTGGCCTTGTCGACTTTGCCATGTGCCGTGAGTGGCAGCGCATCTAGGGCGATGATCTCTGCGGGAATCATGTGATCGGGAAGGCGCGCCCGCAATTGTTCGCGCACGGAGCCTTCGTCAATCGGATCGATTCGGGAGACGACGTATGCGATCAGCGCGATGTCTGCTTCGCGCTGACGGGCGACGATCACGGCGTGTGCGATGTCGGGCAGGGTAGCGAACGCCGCCTCGATCTCGCCTAGCTCGACTCGGTGGCCGCGAATTTTGATCTGATCATCGCGGCGGCCGTGAAATAGCATCCGCCCGTCCGAGCGCCAGGCAGCTCTGTCGCCGGTGCGATAGAGTCGAGAGCCGTCGGGATCGAATGGACTTGCGACGAAACGCGCTGCGGTGAGTCCGGGCCGCCGATGGTAGCCACGCGCGAGCCCGGCGCCCGCGAGATAGAGTTCGCCGACCACGCCGGCTGGACATGGCTGCAGCGCATCATCGAGTACGTAGGCTTGCACGTCAGGATAGGGCCTGCCGATGGAGAGGTCTTCGCTTGTGACTTCGCCGGCAATGGCGCCGATAGTTGCTTCAGTCGGGCCGTACTCGTTGATGATGCGAATGTCTGGGCAACGCGCGCGCAGCATCTGCACGTGAGCGTTCGTCAGCGCCTCGCCGCCGACGATAGCGTGACCGATCTTCGAGCGAGCTGGCGGCGATGCATCAAGGAGCGTGATGTGCGACGGGGTCAGCTTCACCGCGGTGTGAGGCGCTTCCGCCGCGAAGACTTGTTCGAGCGTTTCGTCGGCCCGCGCCGGCGGTTCGATGTGAATGGCGCCGCCGGCGCATAGAGGTGCAAGCAGTGTGCTGAGCGTAAGATCAAACGTTGCTGCAGTGAAGAGCGGCATGGTGGGGCGCGGCGGCAACACGTCTCGCACCAGCAAATCGACGTAGTGGGCAATGTTGCCTTGCGTGATGACCACGCCCTTTGGTCTGCCGGTGCTGCCGGAGGTGAAAATCATATACGCGGGATGCGACGGCCGGAGCACGGCGCTGCGATCTCCAACTGTCGGCGTGTGCGCCTGGGACACACCATGCTCAGGCGCGTCGATGAGCATGATGTTCGCGGCGGCATTGCCGGACAGACGGGCGGCGAGCGTGGTTGTCGTGATGACGATATGGGGCTCGGCGTCCTCTAACATGGCAGCGAGGCGTTCGGGTGGGCTGTCGGGATCAAGCGGCACGAAGGCTGCGCCAGCTAGCAGTGTCGCAAGCGTAGCCACCACAAGTTCTTCTGAGCGCTCCATGAATAGGGCGACGAAGCGCTCGGGGCCGGCGCCGCGCGCGATGAGCCGGCGCGCAACTGTATTGGCGCGGGCGTGGAGCGCCTTGTAGTCGAGTGTTTCGTTGTTGCAGATCAGAGCCGGCCTATCCGGCGTCGCCGCCAATTGGCTCACCAACATAGACGTCAGGAGCTGCGCCGACGCGGATGTGTCGTCGAGATTAACGATAGCATGCTTTTGCTCTTGTACGGGGAGCGCGTCGATCCGCGACAGCGGCGTCTCTGGTGCTTCGGCCACGCGAGCGAGCAATTGCACAAAGCGTTGCGCAATATCGTCCGCGGTCGCGGCATCGAACAGATCGACGCTATATTCGAGCGAGCCTTCAATCCCTTGCGACGTTTCCGCAAAGCTGAAGCAGAGGTCGAACTTTGCGGCGTTCGACCGGGCAGGGATGAGTTCGAGCGTAGCGCCGACAAGATCAAGACGCGCTGTCTCGCCAGCATAATAGGCCAGCATGGTTTGAAACAGAGGTTGGCGGCCGAACTTACGCGGTGGATCGAGCGCATCAACGAGGCGCTCAAACGGAATATCTTGATGCGCGTAAGCTTCGATCGAGGTTGCGCGAGCGCGATCGATCAGTGTTGCGAATGACGGATCGCCCGCCAAATCCATTCGCAGTGTTAGCGTGTTTACGAAGAATCCGACAAGTTGATCGAGGGCCGCATCATGGCGCCCGGCCACGGGCGCGCCGATGGGAATGTCGCTGCCAGCGCCGAGTTTGCAGAGCAGGGCGGTGACGCTGGCGAGCATTGTCATGAACAATGTCGCTCCACGCGATTGCGCAAAGTCACGGAGCTTTGCGACGAGCGCAGGATCAATCACGATCGGTATCGCGCTCCCCGCAAAAGTCGGATCTGTGGGGCGAGCGCGATCATAAGGCAGCTCCAGTTCGATCGGCAGCTGTGCCAGCGCATCGCGCCAATAGTCCAACTGCTGCGCACACAGACTGCGCGCGTCGTCCTCATTGCCGAGTTGTTCGCGCTGCCACGCTACAAAATCGGTGTAATGAACGGGCAGCGGATCGAACGGGTAGGCGCCGCCGGCGCGCCGAGCTTCGTACGCGCGCGAGATGTCCGCCAAGAGGGGCGCCATGGACCAGGCATCGCTCGCAATGTGGTGCACGACGATGAGCAGAAAATGTTCGTCGTCGGCCGACGAGATCAAGGTGGCGCGAATGGGTGGTTCGCTTGAGAGGTGGAACTCAGTACTGCTGAGTTCATCAAGGATAGTTTCGATATCGATACTCGCCGCGGACGCGATGGTTTTCAGCGCGACATGGGCGTCGGCAGCGCCAAGCACACGCTGCGCCGGATCTCCGTCGAAGTTGAGGAATATGGTGCGTAGAGTTTCGTGGCGAGCGACGACGTCATTAAGCGCCGTTTCAAGCGCGCTGGCGTCGACTTCACCGTGAATATGTGCCGCGATGGGAATGTTGTACTGCGCGTCGGTCGTGCTGAATTGATGCAGGAACCATAGCCGTGCCTGAGCGAAGGAGAGCGGTGCGTCGCCTTCCCTGGGAACGGAGCGCAACTGTGCGCCGCCTTTCGGCGCCGCGCGGAGTGCTCGCGCCAGATCGCCAAGCTGCGGGCGCTCAAAAACCTCGCGAATGGATAACGAGCGGCCGGTGCGTTCGCGCAGTCGTGCGACAAGGCGTGTCGCTAAGAGCGAGTCACCGCCAAGTTGGAAGAAGTTGTCGTTCAGGCCGACATGCGCATGGCCGAGCAACTTGGCAACGACATCGCACAAAAGAACTTCTTCGGGCGAGTTCGGCACTGTTCGCGCGCGCTCGGCGAGCAGGGTCTCTGGCGCGGGTAAGGCGTTGCGGTTGAGCTTGCCATTCTCGGTGAGCGGCAGCGCCGTTAGCGGAACGATGACGGCTGGCGCCATGTAGTCCGGCACGCGCTTCATCAGCCAGGCGCGCAACGCGTCAGCCTTAAACCGTGGCGTTGCGTCAAAAGAGAAGGGCGTCACGGACTGCTTCTGCGTGTTGGTGATCGCGCCGGCGAGGAGGGTATGCACGATAATATCGGCGTCTCCGTCCAGACATAACGCAGCGCGCAGCCATTGCTCGTCGACGCCTCCGATGGCGCAAGAGCCGATATTGAGAGCGGCGCCCGCGTCGGCGAGCGCGTGCGCGAGAGCGCCAGCTTCCAGCAAGCATGCGTCTCGCGCCCATGCGCCATAGAGCGGCTCTATCGCTGGAAGGTGCGCGACCAACGCGATGGCTAGGCTGGCGCCATCGGCGATCGACGCATTGAGATCCCCAAAAGCGCACGCATCGAGCGGCGTCGCGCTGACCGGGGCGAGCGTGTGCGTGTTTGGATCGTATGCATAAGCGCCGCCGTCCAGGCCATCGATGGCGCTTGCTTTTGCAAGCACATAGACGCGAACTGGGTAGAGGCCGCCGGCGGAAGCGTAGCGCCGTTTGGGCAAGGCGGCATCATCTAGCGCCATCGCTTGCGCGGCGCCGAGCCACTTGCCGAGCTGTGTGAAAGTCGGCGCGCCCGCGTCGAAGCGGCGATAGCTTTGACGTGCGAAGAAGGCCTCGCGCCTCGGATCGTCAAAGTCACGGGCGGGCAATGCTATTGCGTTGGGACGAGGCGGCGGCAGGCCGTGTTGCTTTAGCGCGAACACCGCGCGTTCTGACGGGTTTGCGATAGCGGCGTCAGCATATGCGCCTTTCGGAACGACATAGCCGACGAGCGTCTTGGATCCGTTTTGCGTATGCAGCGCCACGGCTGCCGCTTGGACGTCAGCATGCTCCAATAGCGCGGCCTCGATCTCGCCGAGTTCGACGCGAAAGCCGCGCAACTTGATTTGATGGTCCTCGCGGCCGAGGAACTCAATTGTTCCGTCCCGATGATAGCGGCCAAGATCGCCGGTATCGTAGAGGCGCTCACCGGTGATCGGATGACGGATGAAGCGCGCTGAAGTCTGTTCAGGATTATTCCAATAGCCGAGCGCAAGGCCGGCGCCTGAGATGTAAAGCTTGCCGACGACGTGAGCTGGGCAAGGCGCCAAATCGTCGGCCAGGACGTGAAAGGCTTGGTTGCGTAGCGGCTTTCCATAAGGGATTGAAGGCCAAGCTGGGTCAACGCTCTCGATCGGATGGATAATCGACCAGATCGAGGCTTCGGTCGCGCCGCCAAGCGAGACGATCTGCGCGTCAGGCGCTTGTTGGCGCAGACGATCGGGAAGCGTCACCGGGATCCAATCGCCGCTTAGCAATATCAAACGCAACGATCCGAGCTGCGCATGGGTGTTTTCACTTAGAGTGGAGAGCGCCAGTTCGGCGATTGCCGGGGCCGAGTTCCAGATCGTGACCGCATGCGCAGCGATCGCTTCGCACATCGCAATCGGCGCGCGGTTGGCGTCGGGTGGCGGAGCAACCACGCAGCCGCCCGCGCCGAGCAGCGCGAAGACATCGAAGATAGAAAGGTCGAATTCGAGTGACGACACCCACAAGACACTGTCTTGCGCCGTGAGCGAAAAGCGTTCGCTCATATCCGCCAGCGTGTTGCGCGCGGCGCGGTGGGAGATCGCTACGCCTTTGGGCTGGCCAGTGCTGCCTGACGTGTAGATGACGTATGCGAGGTCGTCCGGTGCGGCGCGACGAGACGGCGCGTAGGCGCGAAGTTCATCAGCGCTTTCTTGATCGACTTCGATGACGACCGTATTGACGCGCCAGTCCCTGTCTTTGCGCAAGTGGGTCTGGGTGATCGCCGTTCGCACGCCCGCCTGCGCGAGAATTGATTGGATGCGATGATCCGGCTGCCCGGCGCTGATCGGCAAAAAGGCGCGACCGCTCAGCAGGATCGCCAATACGGCGATAATCTGCTCGGCGCCCTTTTCCATGATGACGGCGATGAGCCCACCGTCCGGCGCGGCTACGTCGATATCACGCGCGAGGCTGCGAGCCTGACCAACCAGTTGCTCGAAGTTCAGCGTGCCCCTCGGGCTTCGAATTGCAGGGCCTAGCGGATGCACTGCCGCTGCGGTGAACACCGCGTCGTGCAGTAGATCGTCGGGTAGCGGCCCTCGCGTATCGTTGACCGCTTCCATGCGTTTTATTTGGTCGCACGGGCGAAGATCGCGAACCTCCTCGCTCCATGCCATGTCTTCAAACGCCAGGCGTTTCACGAGTTCAGCGTAGGCGCCGAACATGTCTTCAAGGACGCCTTCGGCGAAAAGGCCGGATGGCGCGTCCCACTCGATGCACAGCGCGCCGTCGGCGCCGTCCTCGTAGACCTTATTGTCCAGCCAGGTTTGCGGCGTCTGCGTGATTGCGTGAACGACGCGCAGCCCAAATGCCTCAGGCACAAATCGGCGTTCGCCAAGCATGCTTGTGAATACGACCGGAAGCTGGCCCGCTTCCGGATCGCCCGCTTGCTGCGCCATCAAGCGTTGCACTTCGACCCCGCCGAAGCTGCGATGATCGAGATCTGAGGCTAACTGCCCCTGCAGAGCCTGAACGCGTGCCGCGAAGTCGCCGCCGCGAGCGCGCTCTACGGCAAGCGGCGTCAGTGTCGTGAAAACGCCCAGCATGTCGGCTGTCTCGGCGAGTAGCGCCGGACGGTCTGACACTGTGACGTTTAATGTAAAGCGCGGACGACGCGTCCAAGCCGACAGGGTCTCGGCGTACGCAGTAAGAAGCATCGCCGATGGCGTCACGCCGGCCGTTGCTGCGCGGACCTTTATAGCCGCCCACGCGGAGGAACTTATGCGCACCGCAAGCCGGCGAAAGCGCGGCCTGCTTAGCGCACTCGGCGCGATGGCTAGCGGCAGCGCCGGCGCGGGCGCTATGGCAGCGAGTCTGTCCTGCCAATACGCTCGGGCCTTCTCGCGCGTTTGGTTCTCTTGGCTTTGGCCCACCACGTAGTCGCGGAAGCTTGGCGCGCGCTGCGGCGCCGGCGCTGGCAGTGCACCGCGATAGGTCGAGAAGATCTCGTTGAGGAGGAGCGACGCGCTTTCGCCGTCAAGAAGAAGCGCATCGAGGCTAATGTGGATTCGCCAGTCATCGGCGCTGATCCGGCTAGCGCGGAAGTCGAATAGCGGCCAACGGTCTGCTGGCAACATCTGATGCGACATTGCTTCGCGCACGCTTAGCGCCTCGGATTCTGCTTGCGTTCGCGCAAGCGCGCCGAAGTCATTGAACGCAATTTCGTAGGGCGGGACGCTGGGCAGAATACGTTGCGTGCCGTCTGCGTTAGTCACGGCACGCAACATCGGATGGCGGGCGATAGCGCTGTTCAGCGCGTCGCTGAGCCGCGCCAGGTCGAGGTTGCTCGTCTGAAGTTCAGTGTAGGCGTGGCAGGGGACGCCGCCGAGCGCGACCAAGTCCTGTCGGCCGAGCCAGTACGCTTGTTGCGTTGGCGTGAGTGAGAAAGGTTCGTGCGCGTTTGTTCTGTCGGCATTCAGGCGTTGGGTTGCGTGGGTTGTCGGAGCGCCGATGGTGCGTGCGAGATCGGCGATCCGTGGAAACTTGAATACATCTCGGATCGTAATTTCCGCCCCGGTCGCTTGTCTGGTTTTGGCGACAAGCTGCGCTGCAAGGAGGGAGTGCCCGCCGAGTTTGAAGAAATCATCGTTGCGCCCGACCTCTGTTCGGGCGAGCAAACCCGCCACGAGGGCGCAAAGCAGGAGCTCGTTCTCGGTTTGGGGCGACGCGTCCGCCGCACTCTCCGCAAGCCTCGGGCTGCTGCTGGAGTTTTTCTCCGACGCTACGGCAGCTGCCGGCGCGCCAGCGACCAGAACGTCTGGATCAGTCGCGATCTCGTCGAGGAGCGCGCCGTAGAGTTGCGCAATCGAAGTGGCGGTTTCAGCTTTGAAGAGTTCGGCGTTGTACTCGAGGGCGCCTTCTATGCCGAGGTCGACGCTTTCGGTGAACGCGAAGCTCAAATCGAACTTTGCCGGTTGAGGGGGGACGTCGACTGGCGTCACGCGGAGACCGTCGAATGCCAGCGCTGCGCTCGCATGGTTATGCAGCGCAAGCATCACTTGAAACAGCGGATGTCGCGTTTCATGTCGTGCCGGATTGAGCGCCTCCACGACATGCTGGAATGGCGTTTGCTGATGGGCGTAGGCGCCGAGGCAGACTTGCCGTGTTTGGGCGAGTAGAGTCTCAAAGCGCGCGCTGCCGCTGACGTTGAGGCGCAACGCGAGCGTGTTGACGAAGCATCCGACGACCGGCTCAAGCGACGGGTCCGGTCGACCTGCGATCGGCGCGCCTATCACGATGTCCTCGCCGCCGCCAAGCCGGTGTAGCAAGGCGGCGAGGGTTGCGGTGAGCACCATGAACAATGATGCGTTGTTCTGCGTCGCAAGGCGTTTGAGACTTTGATGCGTCTCGCCGTCGACGGCGAAGGCTAAGCGCCCGCTCGCGGCCAATTTCACATTATCGCGTGGATGGTCGCGCGGAAGCGGCAATTCGGCTGGCAAGCCGCTCAGCGTGCAGCGCCAATAGTCCAGCGCCCCGGCGTCGTATTCGGCTCTGTGCGCGCTTCGCTCCCAAAGTGCGTAGTCTGCGTATTGAGCCGGTAAAGGTGAGAACACCGGCGCAAGGCTGCGACGGCGTGCGTGATAGGCCTGGCGCAGATCATCTAATAGAGGCGCCATCGACCATCCGTCAGCAGCGCTGTGATGGATCGCGAGCGCGAGCACGTGACACGACGAGTCGAGTCGTAAGAGGAGTGCCCGTAGCGGCAGCTCTGAATCAAGCGCGAATGGTTGGGCAAAGAAGGTAGCGAGACGTTGGCCAGTCTCAGATCTGGCGCAGGATTCGATCGGCATCCATGGAGCGCCGTCCGTCGTCACCAGAATGACCTGACGCAGGTTAGCGGCATCGCCCACCAGCACCGTGCGAAGCGTTTCGTGACGATCTACGACATCGCGCAGGGCCGCGCGGAGAGCGCTGATATCCAGAGCGCCCTCGATGCGATGCGCAAAAGGCAGCACATAGGCTGCACCGCTTTGTTCGATCTGATCGATGAGCCAAAGGCGATGTTGCGCGTGTGAGGCGGGAATGATTGCGGGCCGTGTTTGCCGCGCGGGAGCGGAGGAGTTGGGAGGAGCGGCGGCAAGCGCCTGGGCGAGGTCCGCGAACCTTGGGTGATCGAATACTGATTGTAGCGGCAGGGCGCGGCCGAGCGTGGTTGCCAATAGCGAGACCAAACGAGTAGCCGATAGAGAATGGCCGCCGAGCTGGAAGAAGTGATCCTCGAGTCCCACGCGCGGCATATTCAGGACCAACGCGGCTGCTGCGCAAAGCGCAATCTCTTCGGATGTGGTTGGCGCGACGTATGGCGCCGACTGGCTCTCGGGCACGAAGGCCACTAACGCGTCGCGATCCAGCTTGCCGTTCGATGTGACGGGCAACGAGTCGACGCGCGCGAAAGCCGACGGGATCATGTAGGCGGGAAGATGATTCGCGAGGCGCATGCGAATCACTTCGACGTCGATCGCCTCGGATGTCGCCATAACATAGGCGATGAGTCGCTTGTCTCCAGCCGGATCCTGGGCAGCGAGTACAACCGCCCGGTTGATCTCGGGCATAGCTTCGAGTGTGGCTTCGATCTCTGCAGTCTCGATGCGATAGCCGCGAATTTTCACCTGGCTGTCGGCGCGGCCATGGTAGGTGAGGCCAAGGTCACTCCACGAAGCCAGGTCGCCAGAGCGGTAAAGTCTTTCGCCCAGGACGCCAAACGGATGCGCGATGAAGCGCGAGGCAGTTAGGCCGGGCCGGTGTAGGTAACCTCTGGTGAGTCCGTCGCCAGAGACATAAAGCTCGCCGATTTCGCCGGCGGCGCACGGCTGCAATTCATCATTCAGAATATGAACGCCAAGATCGACGAGTGGCGAACCGATGGCGCTTGCGTCTGGTGGATCGGGTCGATCCGCCGCAAGCAGCGCCTTGGTGACATGCACGGTGGTCTCTGTGATACCGTACATGTTGATGAGCCGATGGGCGTTTTCCGGATAGCGCTTTCGCCAATTGGTGAGGCGAGAGGTTTGAAGCGCTTCGCCACCGAAAACGATCGCGCGCAGTGCAAGCTTGCTTTTGCTCGCCGCGTCGGCGTCGATCAGTCGGTAGAACACCGAAGGCGTGGCGTTAAGAATGGTGACGCCCTCAGTGGAGAGCAGTTCGCGAAAAGCCTCGGGTGCGCGAGCGATCGAGCTGGGGACGATGACGAGCTTGGCGCCGTGAAACAGCGCGCCCCAGATTTCCCAGACCGAAAAATCGAACGCATAGGAATGGAACAGCGTCCAAACATCGTTGCAGGAAAATTCGATCAGATCTTGTGTTGCGTAGAAAAGGCGCACCACTTGGCGATGCGGGACGACGACGCCCTTTGGGCGTCCGCTGCTGCCGGAAGTGTAGATGACGTAAGCCGTATGACTGGAGCGGAGCGGCGCGATGCGGTCGCCATTTGTCGGTGGGGTGCGCGGACGCAGGGCAAGGTCGGCGCTAAGCACGTCGAGACACAGAGCGTCAGCGCCGAGCGGTGAAGCGAGCGCCGTCACCGTAATCGCGGCCTTCGGCGACGCCTCTGTGAGCAGGAACTTGAGTCGTTCTTCGGGCGTCGTAGGCTCGATGGGTAGATATCCCGCGCCGGCCTTCAGGACGCCGAGAATGGCGATGATCATGTCGATTCCGCGCGGGAGGCGAAGAGCGACGATGTCTTCAGGTCCGACACCTCGCTCGATCAGCAACCAAGCGAGCTGGTTTGCGCGCGCATTGAGCGTGCGGTAGTCGATGTGGACGCCGTCGAATGAAAGCGCGTGCGCCGCAGGCCATTGGGCGACCGCGGATTCGAAAAGGTCGACGACCGTCGTTTCGCGGCTCCGCGTGAGATTATGCGGCGAGACATTGGTGCGGCCGTCATCGGACATTTGACGTGCCTGCGCCGTCGGCGGGGCGAACGAATGCGATCGGCCCGCCGGTTTCAGGTGTAGCCACAACGCTCATCGCCACGCCGTAAATCTCCGCCAGCGCAGCGGGCGTCATAATGTCAGCCGGCGCGCCGTCGACGATCAAGCGGCCATCTCGCAAGCCGACGATGCGGTCACAATAGCGCGTGGCGAGGTTGAGATCGTGGATGACGATGATTACGCCGATCTGCTCTTCGTGCGCGATGCTTTGGATAAGGCGAAGCACATGAACTTGGTGTGCGACGTCGAGCGCCGAAATGGGTTCGTCCAGCAGCAGCAGGCGGGCGTTCTGAGCGATCAGCATCGCGAGCCAACAGCGTTGCCGCTCGCCGCCCGATAGGGAATCTACGAAGCGGTTAGCGAGTGCATCCAAGCCCATGAGGCCAAGCGCGCGCTCAACGTGTCGCGTATCTTCCGCGCCGAAGCGGCCTAGCGCGCCGTGCCATGGATAACGGCCAAGCGCTACGAGTTCGCGAACGGTAAGTCCGGATGTGGGCGGCGTGTGTTGGGGCAAATATGTGACGCGGCGGGCGAACCGCATGTCCGGCAGCGCTTTGATTGCGGTCCCGTCAAAGTCGATCTGCCCGCTGGAAACCTTTTGCTGACGCGCCATCACGCGCAGCAGCGTCGACTTTCCAGATCCGTTTTGGCCGACCAGGCCCGTCACACCACGCCCGCTGAAGGTGCAGCTCACGCGATGCAGCACCTCGGTCCCTCCAAGAGTGACGCAGACATTATCTAGGATCATCTCGCCCGTGCTCACGCGAGCCTCGCTTTGTCATTGAATAGCAGCAGCAGGAGAAAGGGAGCGCCAACCAGCGCGGCTATGAGACCGGTGGGGAGTTGAAGCGGAAAGCCGATCGTCCGGGCAAGGAAATCCGCCGTCGCCATGATCGCCGCACCTGCCAGCGCACTCGCGACAAGGCCGGAGCGCGCACCACGCACGCCGAACGATCGTACAATGTGGGGCGCTAGCAAGCCGACGAAGGTCAGCGGACCGATGATTGGAGTGGCGACAGCAGTCAGCGCGGCGGCAACGAGATAAAGTGCAAGCCGCGCTCGAGCGAGTGGCACGCCGAGGGCTTGCGCTGGCGTCGCGCCCAACGGCAGAATCGCGAGCCAGCGCGCGCCGAGAAGGCTGATGAGCGCGAAGGCTGCCGTTGACGCAAGAACGAAAACAGCGCTCTTAGCGCTCAAACCGCTGGTCGAGCCGCTGAGCCAGGAGAGCAGCATAATCGCGTTTGGATCGCCGCTTGCCGTCATCACGCCGACGATCGCATCGATCAGGGAACTGAGCGCGACCCCGGCAAGCAAGATACGTTCGGGCGCGAAACTCGCGTTGCGCGCCATGAATAGGACGAGCGCCAGAACCCCCGCGCCGCCGAGAAGGGCAAACGCGTTTTGGGCGAGCGCACCATAGGCCCCGAAGACATAAAGCGAAAGCGCCGTCGTCAGCATGGCGCCCGCGCCAATGCCAAGGATTTCGGGGCTTACAAGTGGGTTGGCCGTGAGGCGCTGCAAAATAAAGCCTGCGACCGCGAGCGCCGCGCCGCCAGCCGCCGCGGCGACGAAGCGCGGCGCGCGCCACGGCATCACCTCATCCCATTCCGCGTGGCCGAAGAAGCGCCATGCGCCGGTCGCGTCGCGCCCGACGAGTAGGGCCGCAACCAGAACGAGAAATACGATGGCCGCACCGATCAAAACGCGCTTGGTTGAAAGCGTCATCGCGGCGTGCGCGTGCGCGTGCGCGACGTCGGGCTGAGCATGATTAAGCTTCAGCCGCGGGAGCAGGAACAGCAGCAGGGGCGCGCCAAGCACGGCGGTCACAGCGCCGGTTGGCAGGAATTGTCCAGATGCGGCAGTTGCGAGTTGCACCAGCGCGTCCGTGAGCAAGAGCAGAAGCGCGCCGATTACAACGGACCAGGCAAGACGCGCCTGAAAAGAACGTGCTCCCGACAACCTTGCCAGAATGGGCGCGGCCAAGCCGACGAAACCGATCAAACCCACTTTGCTGGTCACAAGAGCGCTGAGCAGAACAGCCACGCCAATCGCAACAACGCGCGTTTGGCCGACGGAGAGGCCAAGTCCTCGGCTCGCTTGATCACCGAGGTCAAGCAGCGAAAGCGGACGCATCAAGAGAAGGATGGGGATCGCGCACAATGCAAGCCGCCAGATCAGCTCGATACTGGGCGCCCAGCTTTGCTGGCTGAGCGAGCCGCTACCCCAAATGAAGAGGCTGGTAAGGTACCGGTTTTGTACAAGCGTAAAGATTGACGCGAGTGCGCCGCAGTAGAGGCTGACGATCAGACCCGCGAGGATGACCGAGATCGCGGAAAATCGTCGTCCGCTTACCAGCGCGAAGACGATCAGCACCGCAGCCGTGCTGCCCAATATCGCCACAATATCGCGCCCCAGCCCGAAGAGGTCTGGAATGAATGCGCCTGCGATCGCCAGCGCCAAGCGCGCGCCGGCATCGACGCCGAGCGTGGTCGGCGACGCGAGTACGTTTCCGAGTGCTTGCTGCAGGATTGCGCCAGCTGCTGCGAGCATGGCGCCGCAGAGCAGCGCCATCGTGAGCCGTGGAAGCGTGGCATAGAGCAGCACCGCGCGCTCGATGTCGTAGTGATCCCCGGGCGGCGTATTAAGAACGTGTTGAAGCGGCGCTGCGAGCAGCGCCCAGCATGCGGCGAACGAAGCGATCGCGAGCGCGAATGTGAGTTTGCCCGCGCTGAACTCAAGACGTGCGGCGATCATGGATTGCGGTTCCATAACGCCGCGGCAAGCAGCCTCGCGAAGCGAAGCGCCGCCGGCATACCGCCGAAAGGCTGCGTCGCGGGAAGAAAGGATACACGTCCGGCCTGAACAAAGGGCAACGTCGCCCATAATCGGCTCTGGGCGAGTGACGGGCGAACATCCGGCGGCAGCGGCTCGAACGAGATGAGATGGCTGTCGGGCATGCGCGCGAGATCTTCAACGCCCGCGACTGAATAGCCAAACGCGCCAGTTTCGTGGGGCCAGGCATTGGTGAGCCCGACGCGTCTCAGAACATTTTGAAAGAGGCTAGAGCCGCTATAGACTCGTACATGTCGCGCATCGATGAATCCGACGACGAGCA
>CAYUOC010000065.1:0-1158 GCA_964446305.1 uncultured Terricaulis sp.
ACGTCCGCACCCTTGGTGAAGATGCCGCCGCCGAGACGGGCGAAGATCGAGATCAACGAGGCGCCGAAGCCGAGAGCGACGAGGCTGTCGACAACCGTGCGGCTCGTCGGCTCAAGGCCGAGCACTTGCGTCAGGATCGCGTAGTAGAAGGCGACGCCGAAGAGCGCGCCGCCGGCGACGAGCATTCCCGTCACAGCGCCGGCCTTGAACGCCATCTTCAGACCGCCAGCGAGCGATTGGCGCGCGGCTTCCGCCGTACGCACGTTCGCTTGCACAGAGACGTTCATGCCGATGAAGCCGGCCGCGCCCGAGAGCACTGCGCCGATGATGAAACCGACCGGGATTTCCCAGCCTTGGAAGAGGATGGCGAGAACAATGACGACGCCGACACCGACGATCGCGATCGTGCGGTACTGACGGTTCAGATAGGCCTTCGCGCCTTCTTGAATGGCGGCGGCGATTTCTTTCATCCGGTCAGAACCGGCACTCGCCTTCGTAATAGCTTGTGTTTCCAGGTAGCCGTAAAGCGCGGCGATAACGCCAGCAATGACGACCAACCAAAGGATGAGTTCGTTGCTCATTTTTGAGGTCCAGGGCGCGCGCCTTTTGGACGGCGCCGGGTTGGGGAATTGGGTTGGCCGCCCCGCGACAGTCCGTCTGCGGAAACGCTTCCCCCTCAGGTGGCGCGGTTACTGCCAAAACTCGTCAGATTCCGCAATGGCGTGGCAGCCCTGCGGTTTCTCAGATGCCGGAACCCTGGCTTGAATAGGTCGCGATGACCGTGATCGGCCCCACGGCGTTCTCGCCCAACGCTTGAATCGCGGCGGCCCGATACACCTCAATGGCACGCGCCTCGTTCAAGGCGTTGGAATCGTTGGGGTCCACGAGGTCGTTGGAGTGGCTGGCGCGGACCAGCGCATCCCGCAGGAAGTGCGCCCGCTCGCGCGTACGCCACAGATCCACGCCCTGCGCAATTTCGATGCGGATCGAAACAAACAGGTAATTCACCAGCTGCCCGTTCCGGACCACCGGCACGGCCAGATAAGGCGCATCCATGGACCGCGATGAGGTTTGCGCGCCCTCACCGGCTTCGGCCTTGTCCTTACCCTTAGCGGAGGGCCCTGAGGCGTTCGCCAAACCGGCAAGCAAGGTCGAAGC
>CAYUOC010000065.1:1258-19258 GCA_964446305.1 uncultured Terricaulis sp.
TCGGACGGCGCCGTAAACAACACCACATAGTCATCGCCGCCGGTAATCAGCTTCCGGACGTCGCCGCCCGTAAACGCCCAACGCTCGGCGGCTACCGAGAACGGCACTGCGTTGATCTCGATCTTCAGCGCCACGCCCGAGGCATCGGCGAGCTTGCGTGCGTCGGCAACAAGCCCGTCCGACACGTCCATAGATGCTGAGGCGAACTTCGAGACGATGCTCGCGCACTCCGGCCGCACGAACGGCGCCAGGTATGCGGTCATCAGCCAAGCGGCTTCCGCATCGAAGTCTTCATTCGGCAGCTGCAAATAATCGGGCATTTGTCGCGACAGCGCGCGCGAATCCATCTGCGCCTGCATATCGTCGCGCCCCTGCCGCAAGCGCGCGAGATCCAGTGCGCCGGTGCGCAACTGCAACCCAAGCCATGCAGATCCGATTTCGCCGCCGATCAGCCAAACATCCTCGCCGACTTGCGCATCCGCCCGCGCCGGCACGCGCGCTCCCAGCGGTTCGCCGAAAAGGGTTACGGAGATGGTGAGCGGGCCAGGCGTCGATGTCGTGTCGCCACCGATCAGGCTCACCCCGAAGAACCTGAGATCACGGCCGAACGCCTCCGCAAATGTCGCGATCTCCGACGACGGCCGCGTGTCACTCCAAACCAGGTTCAGAAGCGCCGCTGACGCGCGCGCGCCCTTGGCGACAATGTCGGAGACGTTCACGCGGAGCGCCTTCATCGCAATCGTCTCGATCGGATCGGTCGCGAGGAAATGAACGCCTTCGACAATTGTATCCGTCGTTACAACGAGCTTGCCCTGCGCTTCGAACACGGCGGCGTCATCGCGCAGGGCACGCGCGCCTGCAGTGGTGGCGTGCGGCGCAAACAAATCTCGAATCACAGCGAATTCGTCGGCGGACATGCCGCCGCTTATGCGCCTTGTTCCGTCGGACGCAAGTCGCGCGCTGCAACATCTAAGGTGGCGTTGATGAAGCCAGGCTCCGGTCCTTCGAAAAACGCTTTTGCGATCTCGACATATTCGTCGATCACGACCGCAACTGGAATATCAGTGCGTTGCTCTAACTCCGCGGCACCCGCGCGCAGGATGGCGCGGGCCACTGCGTCGATACGCTCCAAACGCCAACCCTTGCTCAAGCGCCGCGCAATCGCGCGATCGTAAGTGGCCTGACGATCAACGGCTTTTTCGACCAGTACTTTGAACAAATCGAAGTCGCCCTCGGCGTCGGTGTAAGACGCTTCCGTCTCGCGCGGCAGTTTACCAGCAGTAAAGTCAGCGATCACATCAGCCGTCGTCGCGCCCGATACTTCCATTTGATAGAGCGCCTGCACCGCCGCCAGGCGGGCGACGCTGCGCGACAGATTGGTGTTGGCGCTCATCGCTGGCCGTCCGCGAAACGGCGCTTGATCGCGACCATCGAGAGCGCGGCCTTTACGGCTTCGCCGCCCTTGTCGCCGCGGGCGGGATCGGCGCGGACCTCGGCCTGTTCGAGTGTTTCGACGGTCAGGATGCCATAGCCAATGGCGAGGCCATCGAACGTCGAGAGGTTCATCAGTCCGCGCGCACTCTCGCCGCAGACATAATCGTAATGGCTCGTTTCGCCGCGAACGACACAGCCAAGCGCCACGAAGCCATCGTATTGATTGGCTTTCGCTGCGTGGGCGATCGCCGCTGGAATCTCGAACGCGCCTGGCACGAAGATGCGATCGAGCGTCGCCTCACCCTGCTCAGCCGCCGCTTCCGCGCCACGCTGCATCATGTCCGCAACGCCGCGATAATAGGGCGAGACCACGAGCAGCAGCTTCGCGCCCGGCACCTTTGGCGCTGGTGATTTGTCGGCAACGTCCTTCACGATTTGAACTCGCGCCAGCCATCGACGGTGAGCCCGTAGCCATCCAGACCGACCAGCTTTTGCGGCGCGCCAAGCACCGTCATCCGGCCCACACCCAATTCACGCAAAATCTGCGACCCCAATCCAATCACGCGGCGCATATCGTCCGCCTCGAACTCGAGCGGCTCGCCCTTTAGGCGCCGCGAAATCACGTCCGGGACCAGGTCGCGCAACAGCACCACGACACCCGCGCCCTCCGCCTCAATCTCGGCCACCGCACGCTCAATCAGCCCCGCGCGGCCACCATAGCCACCCATGACATCGGCGCCGAAATCGATCCTGTGCACGCGCACCAGCGTCGGCGTGTCCGTGGAAACCGCACCCTTCACCAACGCGGCATGCTCGACGCCATCGAGCTTGTTGCGGAACACGACGAGCTTGAAGCCTTTGCCGGCGCGCGTCTCGAACGGCGCCTCCGCCACCTGCTCGACCAAGCGCTCATGCACGCGCCGATACGCGATCAACTCGTCAATCGCGCCGATCTTGAGATTGTGAAATTGAGCGAACGCGATCAGTTCCGGCAGCCGCGCCATGGTGCCGTCGTCATTCATGATCTCACAGATCACAGCTGAGGGGTTGAGCCCCGCAGCCCGCGAAATATCGACACTTGCTTCCGTATGCCCCGCGCGCACCAACGTGCCGCCATCGCGCGCCGTCAGCGGAAACACATGGCCGGGGGAAACAATATCACGGCGGTCCTTGGTCGGATCGATGGCCGTCGCGATAGTCAGTGCGCGATCATGCGCGGAGATGCCGGTGGAAACGCCTTCGCGCGCTTCAATGGAAATCGTGAACGCGGTGCCCATGCGCGTCTGGTTGCGCGGCGTCATCGGATCAAGGCCCAGCGCCTCGGTGCGCTCCGGCGTGAGCGCCAGACAGATCAGGCCACGCCCATAGCGCGCCATGAAGTTGACCTTCTCCGGCGTCGCGAACTGCGCGGGGATTACGAGGTCGCCTTCGTTCTCGCGATCCTCCTCGTCGACGAGGATGAACATGCGGCCCTCGCGCGCCTCCTCGATAATTTCGGGGATCGGCGAGATCGCACCTTTGAGTTCATCCACGGGGGACGGCTTGGCCGCCATTACTGATTTCTCCGCGCTTCAACGAGACGCGCGGCATAGCGCGCCATCATGTCGGCTTCCAGGTTCACCTTATCGCCGGCCTTAAGTTTGGACAGCGTCGTCACCGCCCAAGTGTGCGGAATGACCAAGACGCCGAAGCCCTCGCTGTCCACTTCGTTCACCGTCAGCGAAACGCCGGCGATGGCGATGGAGCCCTTTTGCGCGATGAGATGGGCGATCTCGTTCGGCGGCTTCACCCGAATACGCCAGCCTTCGCCGTCCTGCCGCACCGACAGCACCTCGCCGAGGCCATCGACATGCCCTTGCACGATATGACCACCGAGTTCGTCACCGACCTTCAGTGAACGCTCCAGGTTCACGCGATCGCCAACGGTCAGATCTCCCATTGTGGTCAGCGCCAGGCTCTCAGCCGCCACTTCGACGACATAGCTCATGCCGCTTTTATGCGTTTCGGTTTCGACAACTGTGAGGCAGACGCCGTCATGCGCGATGCTGGCGCCGATATCGGCGCTCGCATACGGCGCTGAAATTGTGAGGCGCGTTAGCCCAGACAGCGCCTCCATCGCCTTCACCTCGCCCAACGCTGTGACAATGCCCGTAAACATCAGGAAACCCGCTCGTAGCTTTCCCAGATGTCGGGTCCAAGCTCACGCAATGCAACGCGTTTGAACCGTGGCGCGTCCGCAAGGCTGCTCAACGCCAATGCGGCGACACCGGACCGGCCTTCGGCGCCGAGCAGGATCGGCGCCCGAAACCACTCGAGCCGGTCCACAACTTCCGCCGCGATAAGCGAGGCGGCAACCTGGCCGCCGCCTTCGCACAACACGCGCTCAATGCCGTGCCCGACCATAACGCCAAGCGCCGCTTCCGCATCGATACCTACCGGCCCGCGCGCGACGCCCGCAGTGCGCGCGCCAGCCTGCTCCAGCGCTTCGCGCCGCCCACTATCACCATCGGCCGCGCCTATAATCAGCAACGTCGCCCGATCCAGCGTTTCAAAGAGGCGCCCCCTCGGCGCGATCGAAAATTCGGTGTCCAGCACCACGCGCACTGGCTGCCGCTCCGGCGCGGGCGCAGTACGCGCCAGCAATTCGGGGTCATCGGCTCGCGCCGTGCCGGATCCGATCAATACCGCATCGTGCGCGGCGCGCAGATTCTGCACCTCGGCCCGCGATGCTTCGCCGGTAATCCAGCGGCTCTCGCCCACGGCGGTCGCAATGCGCCCGTCGAGCGAAGTCGCCAGTTTCAACGTGACCTGCGGCCGGTTCATGCGCCTCTACATGCGCGCAGCGTGCAGCGCGGTCTAGAGTACTCGCCTAGCTGCCCTTGCCCTTTGGCGAGGTTTCCGCGCCCTCGATGAAATCAGCGAAATCGCTCGCCTCGGCAAAGTCTTTGTAGACCGAGGCGTACCGAACGTAGGCCACGGAATCGAGCTCGCGCAGCCCGGCCATCAGCATCTCACCGATTGTGCCGGACGTAACTTCGCTCTCACCCGAGCTCTCCAACCTGCGCACGATGTCCGAGATCATCTTCTCGACTTTTTCTTCGTCGACGGGGCGCTTGCGCAGCGCGATGTCCACCGAACGCGCAAGCTTGTCGCGATCGAACGGCACGCGGCGTCCAGAGCGCTTCAGCACAACAAGATCGCGGAGCTGCACCCGTTCGAACGTTGTGAAGCGCGAGCTGCACTTGTCGCACTGGCGGCGGCGACGGATCGCGGCGCCGTCCTCGGTGGGACGGCTGTCCTTCACTTGGGTGTCTTCGTTCTGACAAAACGGGCAGCGCATTCGGCGAACTCCCTGCGGTCGCGCCCGAATCAGCGCTGCCGCACAACTAATTGTATATCGGGAACCGCGCCGTGAGGGCCTCGACCTTCGCGGCCACCGCTGCTTCAGTCGCCGAATTGTCGCCGTTTGACTTCGCGAAACCATCGAGGGTTTCGCAGATCAGGTCGGCCACCTGCCGGAATTCCGCCGGGCCGAAGCCTCGCGTCGTGCACGCCGGCGAGCCAAGGCGAATGCCGGAGGTGACCATCGGCTTCTCGGGATCGAACGGAATACCGTTCTTGTTGCAGGTGATGAGCGCGCGCTCGAGCGTTTGTTCGCCCGCCTTGCCGGTGACTTTTTTTGGCCGGAGATCGACGAGCATCAGGTGGCTATCGGTGCCGCCGGAAACAACAGCGAGACCGTTCTCGATCAGGCGCGAAGCCAGCGCCTTCGCGTTTTCCAGCGTACGTTGCGCGTAGACCTTGAACTCCGGCTGCAAGGCTTCGCCAAAACTCACGGCCTTCGCCGCGATCACATGCATCAGCGGGCCGCCTTGAAGACCAGGGAACACTGCCGAGTTGATCTTCTTGCCGATGTCTTCGTCGTTCGAGAGGATCATGCCGCCGCGTGGGCCACGCAACGTCTTGTGGGTCGTTGTCGTCACCACATGCGCGTGCGGCAGCGGCGATTGATAGGCGCCGCCAGCGATCAGGCCCGCATAGTGGGCCATGTCCACCATCAACAACGCACCGACTTCGTCGGCAACTTCGCGGAAGCGTTTGAAATCAATCTGTCGCGAATAAGCGCTCGCGCCAGCCAAGATCAGCTTCGGCCTTTCGCGTCGCGCAATGTCGGCAACCTGATCCATATCGATCAGGTGATTGTCCTCCCGCACGCCATAGGCGACGGGGTTGAACCACTTACCCGAGATGTTGACGGGCGAACCGTGTGTGAGGTGGCCGCCGCAGGCGAGGTCCATGCCGAGGAACTTGTCACCCGGCTGCAGCAACGCGAAGAACACGGCTTGGTTTGCGTTGGCGCCAGAATGCGGCTGTACATTTGCGAACTTGCAATCGAACAAGCGCTTGGCGCGATCGATGGCGAGGCGCTCCACCTCATCCACAAATTCGCAGCCGCCATAATAGCGACGGCCAGGATAGCCTTCGGCGTACTTGTTGGTGAGCACTGAGCCCTGCGCCTGCAGGACCGCCTTGGAGACGATGTTCTCCGACGCGATCAACTCGATCTGCTTTTTCTGACGCCCCAGTTCGTCGGCTATGGCCGCGTAGATGTCTGGATCGGCGCGATCCAGCGAGGCTTCAAAAAAACGGTCGCGTTCAGCGGCGTTGCCGGCTGCCTGGGTCATCTATCCGGGTCCACAACTTCAGGTGTTGGAATCTCCGGCAAACATAGTTCGCTCGCCGCCCGTAAGCAAAATTACTGATCTGCTCGCGTAATCGGGAACAAAAACTGTCGAAATATGGCCTAGGCCAATAGTTATACTTGCCGGTTCTATGATTTGCCGCCTATACGCGGCCAAGATCATTGTATTCGCTTAGAAATAAGGTCTGTTCGATGGGGGAGGATGATGAGCTCGAAGTCACCAGCAAAGGTGACTCGATGCGCATGACCACCGACATCGTGGCGGCCTTTGTCGCCAACAATAAGCTGTCGCCAGAAGAACTAACGGAACTGATCCGGTCTGTGCACCGCACTTTGGCGTCGCTTACGGACGGTGCGGCGGAGCGCCCGGCTGAGCGTCCGAAACCTGCCGCTCCGATCAACAAGTCAGTTCAGCATGACTACATCATCTGTCTGGAAGACGGCAAAAAGCTCAAAATGCTCAAGCGTTACTTGCGCTCGACTTACAACATGAGCCCGGACGAGTACCGCAAGCGCTGGGGCCTTCCGGCAGACTACCCGATGGTGGCGCCTGCTTACGCCGCGCGCCGCTCAGAGTTCGCCAAGAAGATCGGCCTGGGCAAGGGCGTCCGGCGCAAGGACAGCTAAACCAGCTTTCCGGGCCGGCCGTCGCCGCCACGACCGCCATCCCCGCTCAAGGCGCGTTCCAGCTTCCGCAACGCCAGCGCCCGCACGTCCGCCAACGCGGCGCTCGCGGGCGCCTGCACCACGACTTCGACACCGCTGGCGACATCAATGGCGGCGACGCGCTGCGCGTCCCCTATGCGGGTAATTTCGAAAATGACGTCACGATCTTCGCCGCTCACGCGGTCAAATGCACGGGACACATCGCCCAAACGGCTTTGAGCGACGCGACGAGGCGATCCATCAACTCGTCGTCGTGGAAGGGGCTGGGCGTGATGCGCAAGCGCTCGGTCCCGCGCGGGACAGTCGGGTAATTGATCGGCTGCACATAGATGCCGTGATGCTCGAGGAGAATGTCCGAGATTTTCTTGCAGCGCGCCGCGTCGCCGACGAGCACCGGCACTATGTGCGTTGTGCTCTCCGACATGACCGGCAAACCCGCCTCACGCAGCAGCGCCTTTAGCCTTTCAGCGCGATTCTGCAGGCGATCGCGCAGGTGCGGACATTCCTTGACGATCCGTACGCTCTCCAGCGCCGCCGCCGCCACCGATGGCGCGAGCGACGTCGTGAAGATGAAGCCGGACGCGGTCGAGCGGATTGCATCGATCGCAGCCGCCGGACCCGAGACGTAGCCGCCCATCGTGCCGAACGCCTTTGCAAGCGTGCCCTCGATGAAATCCACCCGGTGCATGACGCCATCGCGCTCCGCGACGCCGCCGCCTGTCGGCCCGTAGAGGCCAACACCGTGCACTTCGTCGAGATAGGTCATCGCGCCATAGGCTTCGGCGAGATCGCAAATCGCTTCGATGGGCGCGGTGTCGCCATCCATCGAATACACACTCTCGAAGGCGATGAGCTTCGGCGCATCCGCAGGCGCTTCGTTTATCAAGGCTTCGAGATGCTGGACGTCGTTGTGGCGAAACACACGGCATTCGCAGCGTGCGCGCTTGATGCCTTCGATCATCGAGGCGTGGTTCTGCGCGTCGGAGAAAATCCACAAATTCGGGAAGAGCTTCGCCAACGTCGAGAGCGTGGCGTCATTCGAGACGTAGCCCGAGGTAAACAGCAGCGCGCCTTCCTTGCCATGCAGCGAGGCGAGTTCGGCTTCGAGATCGACGTGGTAGCTTGTGGTTCCAGAGATGTTACGCGTGCCGCCCGCGCCGGCGCCGACTTTGTCCAGAGCGGCGTGCGCCGCGTCGAGCACTTCCGGGCTCTGGCCTTGGCCCAGATAATCGTTCGAACACCACACGACGATCTCATGCGTCGAGCCATCGGCGCGGCGCAACGTTGCGTGGGGGAAGCGGCCACGTTCGCGCATGATGTCCGCGAACACGCGATAGCGCCCTTCGTCGCGAATGCTGGCGACGGCGCTTTCAAACACTTCTTTGTCGGCGTCTCTCACGTCGGCATCATCTCACTGGCGTCAGCTCTTGGCCTAGCCTGTGTTATAGGACATTGCGATGGCTCAAAGTAACTGAAGCCATGATCCCCCGTAACTGAGGCGCGACCGCGCATCGGCAACTCCAATTGCGAATGGTTCGCATGAGCTACACCGGAAAATATCCCGCTTCCCGGCCACGACGTTTACGGCAGAGTGATTGGGTGCGTCGCCTGACGCGCGAGCATCGGCTGAGCGTTGATGATCTGATCTGGGCGCTCGTTGTTCATGAGGGCAGTGAGGATGAGATCGCCGTCTCGGCCATGCCGGGCACGGCGCGGCTCTCGGTCCGCGCAGCGGCAAACGCTGCGAAGCGCGCGCAAACACTCGGCATCCCCGCGATCGCCGTGTTTCCCTTCATCGACAGCGCGAAGAAGGACGCCATCGGAAGGGAGGCGCTCAATGCAAACGGCCTCGTGTGCAATGCCGTCCGCGCCATGAAAGACGCCGCGCCTGATGTCGGCATCATGGTCGATGTCGCGCTCGATCCGTTCACGGATCACGGTCACGACGGGCTTTTGAGAGACGGCCGCATCGCCAACGATGAAACGGTGAAGGTCTTGGTTGAGCAGGCGATCGTGCAGACGCGCGCCGGCGCCGATATCGTCGCGCCGTCCGACATGATGGATGGGCGGGTCGGCGCCATTCGCGCGGGTCTCGATGGCGCTGGCTTCCAAGACACGCTCATCATGTCGTACGCGGCGAAGTACGCGTCGGCCTTTTACGGCCCCTACCGGGAAGCGATCGGTTCGGGAAAACTCGGGTCAGGCGACATCGCCAATCCGGGCGACAAACGCACCTATCAGATGGATTTCGCCAACAGCGATGAAGCCATGCGTGAAGTCGCTATGGATGTCGCGGAAGGCGCCGACCTGCTGCTGGTGAAGCCGGGAATGCCGTATCTCGATATCGTCGCCCGGGTGAAGCGCGAATTTGCGCTGCCCACCTACGCGTTCCAAGTGAGTGGCGAGTACGCCATGATCAAGGCCGCGAGCGCGAACGGCTGGCTCGACGAAGAACGCGCTATCTTCGAAAGCCTGACGGCGTTCAAACGCGCCGGCGCCGATGGCGTGGTTACATACTTCGCGCCAAAAGCTGCCGAACTGCTCGGCGCCTAGGCCGCGCGCTGCATTGCAGCCTTGCCGACCGCTTGACGCACGCCCTCGGCTATTTCCTCGCGCCGCGCAGCTTGGTCAGCGCCAAGCGAGACGAGCTTGACGACGCCGTTCACGCACACTTCCAGCGATGCCCGTACGGCCTCGGCGCGAAGCCCCTTCGCGGAGGAAAGCTGCAGAGCGAACGCCGCGCACGCGCGCATCAGCGGCCCATCGCCCGCGTTCACGGCATAAGCTTGCACCTGGCGCAACGCCGCTTCGCACGGCTCAAGCTTGTTCGAATCCATTGCGTACGCGGCAGCGGCGGCCACCAGCTTGTCGACCACGGTCTGCACCGTCTTCGGATCAACCGGCGTGGATGCTTCATCGTCAAGCTTGCGGCGCTTCTTCGGCGCACCCGCAGTGACAATGCCCGCGCGGCGACATGGGCCGACATAGCCCTCCGCATCGATGAACTCACGCGGCTTGCCCAAGACTTTCGCGATTGTTGCGATCAGCACCTTTGCTGAGATCGGCTTGCCGATTAGCGCGTTGGCGCCGGCGTGACGGCATTGCTCAGCCATGGCGAGCGAGAATGCGCCAGACGTGACGAAAATTGCTTGCTTGCGGCCGGGCAATTTACGGTTGCGACGATAGACCCGCGTCCAGGCAGCGCCATCAAGCGGCGCCATTTCGAAAGACGCGATCACGACATTGGCGTTGTAGACCTCAAGCAGATCCAACGCCGCGGCTTGGTCCATGACGACCTTCACCTTGTCGACACCGGCGTTGCGAAGCAGATCGAGAATGATCTGCCCCTCGTACTTGTTCGGCTCGACAACCAGAACGGTCCAGTTCTTCACGTCCAAGGCACAACGCTCCCACCAGCGAGGTGCGTAATTTACACGACAGCCTTTAAGAGACATTGAAACCCGCTCGTAACGTCAATTACGAATTCAGGTTCCCGGTTAACCCCTCGTCTACGCTTTTGGCCGTTCCAAGCGTGCGATCAGGCTCGACGTATCCCAACGTTTTCCGCCCATCGCTTGCACGTCGCCATAATAGCGATCGACGAGTTCGGTGAGGTCGAGCTGCGCGCCATTGCGCTCCGCCTCATCGAGGACGAGCCCGAGATCCTTACGCATCCAATCGACGGCAAAGCCAAAATCGAAGCGGCCTTCGCTCATCGTCTTCCAACGATTTTCCATCTGCCAGCTCTGCGCCGCGCCCTTGGATATCGCGGCAATGACCTTCTCGATATCGAGATCGGCGCGTTTGGCGAAGTGCAGCCCTTCCGCAAGCCCTTGCAGCACGCCGGCAATACAGATTTGATTTACCATCTTCGCGAGCTGACCCGAGCCCGCGGGACCAATCAGCGTCATGTTCGCCGCATACGCCGCCATGATCGGCTGTGCTTCCGCAAACCAAGAGGGCTCGCCGCCCGCCATCACGGTTAGCTTGCCTGCTTCAGCCCCAGCTTGACCGCCCGACACGGGCGCATCGAGGAATCCAAGCCCGCGCTCCTCTGCCTTCACCGCCAACTCGCGCGCAATCTCGGCGGACGCGGTCGTATGGTCGACGAAGATCGAACCCTTGCGCATCGCCGTCGACGCCGCGTCGAACACTTCGCGCAAGTCGCGGTCGTTACCGACGCAAGAGAACACGATGTCCGCGCCCTCGGCCGCCTTGGCGACGGATGTGTAGGTCCGGCCCTTATGCTTCTGCGCCCAATCGCGCGCCTTCTCTTCCGTGCGGTTATAAACCGCGACGTCGTGGCCAGCGCGCGCAAGGTGGCCTGCCATCGGCCCACCCATAACGCCCAGCCCGATGAATGCGGTTTTCGCCATGCGTGTCTGCTCCCGAGTTTAGTCCGCCGGGCCGGCGATCGAGCCGTAGGCGCCGCGGAAGAATGTCAGCCCGGCGCCAGCCCGGACGCGCACGTCCAACACCTCGCCGATGATGATCAAATGATCGCCTGCCTGAGTCTTATGGTGGGTGCGGCAAGCCAATTGCGCCAGCCCTCCGCGCAACACGTTCACACCTGCGAGCGCTTCCATTTCTTCAGGTTCGACGTCCTGCGCCGGCGATTTCGCAAACCGGCGCGCCAACGCCTCGCTGTCGGCGCCCAGCACCGTTACGCCCCAAGTGTCCGCTGCGGCAAACGGCGCATACCGCGCCGAGCGATCGCCGAGGCACCACAAGACCAAACGCGGCTGCAGGGACACGGACGTCAGCGAATTGACGGTCATTCCCGAAAGCGCGCCGCCTTCGCCCTGCGCGGTCACCACTGTGACGCCGGTCGCGTAAGCGCCCATGGCGCGCCGGAAGGCCTGTTCGGGGTCGATCTCCACACCTGCTCCGCATTTGTTCAACGTGATCTTAACGCTGTTCGCCCAATGGTGCGCCACTCTCCGCCAGAACGGACGGACAATGGCTGCTGCGACCAATCAACGCCCTATCCTCATCAAGAAGGTCAAGAAAGTCGTCGGTGGGGGACACCACGGCGGCGCGTGGAAGGTCGCCTACGCAGACTTCGTGACCGCCATGATGGCGTTCTTCCTGCTGATGTGGCTGATCAACACGACAAGCCCTGAACAGCGAAGGGGTATTGCCGAGTTCTTCGCCCCGGCCAGCGTCAGCCGCGTCGCCTCGGGCGCCGGCGGCCTTCTGGAGGGCACGAGCTTCGCCGAGGAAGGCGTCCGCCACGGCCACTCCGCGCCTGTCGCCGCCTCATCCGAGCCCCAATACACCTCGAACGCGGACGACCAAAATCAGGCGCAGGAAAGCACGGACGCAGGCGGCCAAACCAACCCGAACGAGGACAGCCTTTCGCGCGCCCGCACGCTTCGCGAGAACGCCGAGTTCGCGCGCGCTGAGATCGCCATCCGTCAGGCCATGCAGGACATGCCCGACGTCGCCGAGCTTTCCCGCAACGTGATCATCGAGCAAACGCCGGAAGGCTTGCGGATCCAGATCGTCGATCAGGAGGGCCGCTCGATGTTCAACGCAGGCGACGCCGCGCCGAACGATCGCGCGCGGCGCCTGCTCGTCGCTGTGTCCACCGCCATCGCACAACTCCCGAACCGGCTGACGATTTCGGGCCACACTGACGGCACAGCCCCTGGCGGACGATACGCTTCAAACTTCGAGCTCTCGGCCGCGCGCGCGAACGAAGCGCGCCGCATCCTTCAAGCGCAGGGCATCCCGGTAGACCGTATCTACGAAGTCGCCGGCCGTGCCGACAGCGAACCTCTCTTCGCAGACGATCCGACGTTGCCTGGCAACCGCCGCATCGCCATCACGCTACTCCGCGAAGCGCCGCCGTTGCCGTCCAACCACGACCTCTGACGCTCGGCTGGCGAAAAAATCGGCTGTGGCGCGGGCAAGTTTCGCCTCGCGCCAATCCTAACCCTTGCCAATCTAACAGACCTGTTATTCTGGCCGCTGCGGACTCAATCGCCTGCGACAGGATCACGAATGCTCAATGGCGGCGGCAACGACGCGCTTCGGATGTTTGCGATGCGGGCCGCCGTTCTGGCGTGCCTGGCCGTCGGCGTATTCTGGGCCTTCTACATCGCCGACTTCTTCCTTCACACGGCGATTGGAGGAAAGACGGATGCCGGCCCGGACCCATTCTCTGGCTTCTTCAGTTTTGATGCCCCCAGTATCAACAACCCAATCTCATCGCTTGCTGGCATCAACGCGGCGGTGTTCGGCATCGTCATCACCGTCTGCAGCATTATCGTTCAACTGACCGCGGACCGCTACACAGGCGTCGCCGGACTCTTCCTCCGCGATCGCACCAATATGATCGTCGGCGCCTATTATGTCGTGGCGTGCTGCGTGAGCGTTTGGCTCTCGGGTGCAATGCAACCGGTCTATGTTCCGCCAATCACCGTCGTGCTGGCGCTTTCTCTCACCACTGGCGGCATCGTACTGATGGTGCCGTACTTCGCTTATGTGTTTTGGTTCCTGGAGCCGCAAAACCTCATCGCGCGCATTCGCGGTCAAGCGCTCCAAGTCGCCACCAAGGGAGCGCTCGAAACCGACACGAAGCTCTCCGGCGCGGCGCAAGCACAAATTATCGATGCGCTCGAAGAACTGACGGACATCACCAGCAATTCAATTTCGGGCAAGGACAAGATCATCGCAAGCGCGGCGGTCGATGCGCTGCGGGACATGGCGATTGAGTATATTCGCGTGAAGCCGCAGGCATCGCCGATCTGGTTTCAGGTCGCCCCGGAGATCCGCCTGAACCCGGACTTCGTGGCCATGGACCCAGAATCTCTGCGCGATCTCGAGTTGCGTCATACCTGGGTGGAATGGAAGGTGCTTCGCCAATATCTCAGCATCTACAATGAATCGCTGGGCGCGATGCGCGATATCAATTACCTGATCGCGATCGACACCCGATACATCGGGGAAGCAGCCGCAAAAGCTGGCGACGAACAACTCGTTCAACTGGTCTTCCGTTTCCTCAACTCGTTCAACCGCGCCACGCTCAACGCCCGTGATGTGCGCACCACATACAATGTGATGAACCAGTACCGGAAACTCGGCGAGTTCATGTTGCTCGACGGTCATCACGACGCCGCACTCGAGTGCGTTCGCCACATCAAGTATTACGGGCTCGTCGCCTTTGACATGGACTTGCACTTCGTCACCGAAACCGTCGCGCATGACATGTCTACTTTGGCTCAACTTGCCAATCAGGTCGGTTCGCCGGCCGAGAAGGACATTCTCGCGGAGTTTCTCGAACTAGACCGCCCCCCATTCGTTCGCGGCAATGACAAGGCGCTGATGGGCGTGCGCAAGGCGCAAGCGAAGCTGGCGGCCTATTATATCCTCACGGAACAAGATGAGCGCGCGCGCTCGATTGCCAACGACATGCGCGATGAGCCGGCCGAGCGGCTAGCCATTATTCGCCGCCAACTCGAGAATGTCGCCAACAAGGATTTCTGGGAAATCACCGACCGTGGCCGCAATTTCGAGTACATGCCGCCCAAGCAACGCGCCTGCCTTGAAAAGTACTTCAGCTGGCTCAACGTCGAGGCGCCAGCCCCTGAGCCGAAGCCGGCATCAGAAGAGCCGACACTCCCGAAGCCCTAGAGCCGGCTCAGAACGCCAAGTCCGCGCGCTGGCCACCGCGATCGACGCTGATGACGCCTGAAGCGCTCTGCGACATGGCGCGATCGAGCTGCGCGGCGTCCTGCACGGTCTGACCGTTCACCGCATAGATCACGTCACGGGGCCTCAGGATACGCGCTGCGGGGGCGCGCCGGTCGATGTCCTGGATGATCACACCCGACATGAACGGATCGAGCCCGGCCGCCTCAGCGGTCGATGGCGTCAGCGTCACCACGCGCACGCCGGTCAGAGCGTGGCGGCCTTGCAGCAAGCGCGGATCGGGCGCGCCGCCGGGAGGCGCCTCGGCGTTCGCTGTGAGCGTCATCTGGCGGCCATCACGCAAGATAAGCAGGGGCACACGCGCGCCCGGGCGTTGTGTCGCGAACTGGTAACGCACGCCGCCTTCATCGCGGACATCGTTGCCGGCAACACGCAGAATAACGTCGCCGGTGCGCAGACCGGCGCGCTCGCCGGCGGCGCGCGGATAGAGATCGCTCACCAGCACGCCCTCCGGACGCTGCAGGCCGAGCGCGCGCGCTTGCTCTTGTGTCACCGATTGCAGGCGGGCGCCGAGCCACGGCCGGACAACGGTGCGACCGCCGGACACGGCAGACTCAACGACGCGCCGCACCATCTCTGACGGGATTGCGAAGCCGATGCCGTTGGAGCCACCAGTCTCCGAGAAAATCGCGCTGTTGATACCCACTAGTGACCCGTTCATGTCCACCAGTGCGCCACCCGAATTGCCGCGATTGATGGCGGCGTCGGTCTGAATGAAGAAGGCGTAGTCTGAGATGCCGACGTCCGTGCGCGCCAACGCCGAGACGATGCCGCTCGTGACGGTTTGCTCAAGGCCATAGGGGTTTCCTATCGCGAGAACGAGGTCGCCCACTTGCAGGCCGCTCTGTGTATTCGCAAACGCCAGTGTCGGCATCCGTTCGCCAGCCGTATTAATGCGCAGCACCGCCAGATCGACGCGCGGGTCGGCGAGCACGAGTTCGGCGTCAAACTCACGCCTGTCCGAAAGCACGACCTTTAGCGATTGGGCGCCATCGATGACGTGGTTGTTCGTCACGATGATCCCGTCCTCGCGGACGATCACGCCTGAGCCCAGCGAGTTCTCAACCCGCGGCGCGCTGAAGCGGCCAAAGAATGGGTCTCGCGCCATCGAACGGACGACGCGCTGGGCATAGACGTTGACGACCGCAGGGCCTGCGCGCGCCGCCACCGGTGCAAATGACAGCTGCACCTCGCCCCGATTTGACGGCGCCGTCCGTACCAGGGGCTCTGCCTGAACCAGCTGAAGGTAGGGGTCGCCGCTCTCGGTAGGAATTTCACGCTGCGTCGCGAGCGGCGAAACAGCAAGCGCCCCTCCGGCAAAGCCGGCGATAAGCGCCGCATAGGGCGATGCCTTCAACAGGGTTGCGCGCGTGATCTTCATGCCTGCCTCGCCCAAATCGAGGCCACGGCTTTGGCTCCCGGACAGGGCAAAAACGTGGCGCTCCGGGGCCAAAAGGCGTTCTCCGGCGCCTCCAAATGAGTGGTTCATCGCTTTGTCGCGACCTCGGCCATGGCCGCCAGCAGGGCACGCCAGTGCTCGCCCTGGCGCATCTGAAAAACCTGCAACGGAAAGCCGTGCCGAGCGACATGCTCCTGTGGGATCGTGTCCCAGCCCCGGTGCTCAACGGTAACGCGCGTCTCGTCTCCCACGGGCTCGAAGCGAACGCTGACGTGCGTGAGCTGATCAGCCGCGAACGTGGCCTGCCGCCAGGTAAACGCCAAATGTTCGCCCGGCGCCCACACGCTGACACGGCCAATCTCGAACGTCTTGCCGTTTGGCAGATCAGTCACGAGCCGGCCGCCTTCACCTGGCTCAAAGCGTAGCGCGCCATCACCGCGCGGCGTCAGTTGAAAGAGCCCGCTCGGGCGCCACCACGCGCCGATCTCTTGAGTGAAGACGTCAAACGCCTCCTGCGGCGTTGCCCGTACGCGCAACGAGACAATGACCGCGCTCACTTGCGCTTGCGCTCCACATGCGTCTTGAACGACTCCAGCTGGTCCGCCCAAAGGCGCTCAGTGTCGGCGAGCCACTTCTTCAGATCGGCCATCGCGCCATCCTTCAGCGTGTAGATCCGCACGCGCGCGTCAAACTCGGGGTGCGTTTCCTCAACTAGCCCGCTCTGCTTGAGCGCGCGCAAATGCCGGCTCATCGCCGGCGCAGGCAATCCAAGCGCTTCGGCCAATTCTCCCGCGCGCCTTGGCCGTTGCCCGAGCAATTCCACCGCCCGCCGCCGATACGGGTCGGCGAGCGCGGCGAGCGTTTGGTCGATGTTGCGCTTATTGCTCACAGACGGGTTTGGGTCTTCAGGCCGCTGGCTTTGTCCCAGACTTCCGGCCCGACTTCTTCAATCGTTACCCCGAACGTCCAGATGTGACCCTCGGCGTCCCGGGCGCGATAAGTGCGATCGCCGTAAAACTGCGTCGACGGTTCCTGCATGATCTCGGCGCCAGCGCGGCGCGCTCGTTCGCAGTGCGCATCGATATCCTCGCCGCGGGCGAGTTGCACATGCACCGTCTGGGTATTCTTGCCGCCAAGCGATTTCGGACTTTTGTGATCGGCGCTCCACTCATTACCGACCATTACGACGCTCTCGCCGTACTTCATCTCGGAATGGGCAATGTTGTCGTTCTCGTCGAGAAGCACCATCAGCGGCTCAAAGCCGAAGGCCTCCTCAAGCCAACGGAACGCCGCTTTCGGATCGACGTAGCAAACAGCGCTCGAAAGCCCCTTTGGGCGATATAAGTCGGACACGCGGGACTCCTTTGCGTTGCGCGCAATATTTCTATCTTTTGCCAAGTATCGAGTCAAATGAAATGGGCCACCCTTACGAGTGGCCCAGCATCACAATCCCGTCGGGGATCAGTTTTCGGTGTAGGCCGCTTCCGGACGCGGGCCGCTGTCGAGGCCGAGCGCC
Organism: uncultured Terricaulis sp.; assembly: GCA_964446305.1. Taxonomy (GTDB): domain Bacteria; phylum Pseudomonadota; class Alphaproteobacteria; order Caulobacterales; family Aquidulcibacteraceae; genus Vitreimonas. Next base: position 18,692 of record CAYUOC010000065.1, read on the forward strand.
GCTTCGTCGCGATCAACGAACTCAATAACTGCGAGCGGGGCGTTGTCGCCGTGGCGGAAGCCCGCCTTCAGCACGCGCGTGTAGCCGCCGGCGCGCGCCTTGTAGCGGGGCGCAAGCGTTTCGAAGAGCTTCTTGGTTTGCGTCTCGTCGCGCATGCGCGCGAGCACGAGACGGCGCGAACCGAGATCGCCCTTCTTCGCCAGCGTCACGAGGCGTTCCACGACCGGGCGAAGCGCCTTCGCCTTCGGCAGCGTGGTCACGATTTGCTCGTGCTTGATCAGCGAAGCCGCCATGTTGGCGAACATCGCCTGGCGGTGGCTGGCGGTGCGGCCGAGCTTCTTATGTCCTGAACCGTGACGCATTGTCTTTTCCTCGCCGGGTTAGCCCCGGCTCTCCGTTAGATTTGGTCTTCGTACTTCTTGGCGAGATCTTCGATGTTGTCCGGCGGCCAGTTCTCGACCGCCATACCCAGATGGAGACCCATCGAGGCGAGGACTTCCTTGATCTCGTTCAGCGACTTGCGGCCGAAGTTCGGGGTGCGAAGCATTTCGCCTTCCGACTTCTGGA
>CAYUOC010000066.1:0-1606 GCA_964446305.1 uncultured Terricaulis sp.
GAGCGTGCGGGTGTGCGCCGCTTCGCGCCGTTAACGCAACTGTTAACGCAGTTTCAGCGTGGCAAGCCCTGCGAGCGCGAAAATCACCGAGATGATCCAGAAGCGAATGACGATTGTCGGCTCCTGCCAGCCGAGCTTTTCGAAGTGATGGTGGATCGGCGCCATCAAGAAAAGCCGCTTGCCGGTGCGCTTGAACACAGCGACCTGCACCATCACCGAGAGCGTTTCGAGCACGAACAGACCGCCAACGATGACTAGCACCAGTTCGTGCTTCGTCGCCACGGCAACCGCGCCGAGCAAGCCGCCAAGCGCGAGCGAACCGGTGTCGCCCATGAACACGCGCGCGGGCGGCGCGTTGTACCAAAGGAAACCGAGCGAAGCGCCGAGCAGCGCGCCGAGAATGGTCGACAATTCGCCGACGCCGGCGACGTGCGGAATTCCGAGATACTCTGAATAGTCGACGCGGCCGACGAGATAACAAATCACGCCGAACGTGCCCGCGGCAATCATCACCGGCACGATGGCCAGGCCATCGAGGCCGTCCGTGAGGTTCACGGCGTTGCCGAAACCGACAATCACGACCATCGCGAAAATGGCGTAGAGGCCAAGGATCTGAATGCCCCAGCCTTGAATGAACGGCAGCGCGATCGCCGTGAGCGGTTCGCCGGCCCAGAGCGCGTTCCAGAAACCCATAATGTCATGGGTTTGTCCGGGCGTCGTCGCGATCCATTCGGCAGCGAGCATGGCGACGGCCGCGACCGCGGCGATGCTGAACTCAAACAATAGGCGCAGCTTCGCTGAGAGGCCGCCGTGGTGCTGCTTGGTGACTTTTGCGAAGTCATCGACGAAGCCGATGGCGCCGAAGCCGATCGTGACGATCAGCACCGACCACACATATGGATTATCGAGATCGGCCCACAGGAGCGATGATATGCCGAGGCTGATCAGAATGATGAGCCCGCCCATCGTCGGCGTGCCCTTCTTGGTGAGCAAATGGCCCTGCGGGCCATCTTCACGGATCGGCTGGCCCTTGCCCTGCTTCTTGCGCAGCCAGGCAATGAACGGCGCGCCGATGGCGAACGCCAGGATCATAGCGGTGAACATCGCGCCGCCAGTGCGGAACGTGATGTAGTTGAACAGATTGAAGAACTGCGAGCTCTCGCTGTACTGCGTTAGAAGCTCAAGCATTCTTATCCCCACTCAGCTGCTGCAGCGCAGCCACGACGCGGCTCATCTTCGAGCCATTCGAACCCTTCACCAGCACGATGTCACCCGATTGAAGCGAACCCGCAATAATCGGAATCAGCGCGTCTGAACTTTCGGCATAGCCGCCGCGGCGCGAGGCGGGAAGCGCCTCCATGAGTGCGGCCATGCGCGGGCCTGCAGCGAAGACAAGGTCGATACCGGCCTGATCGAGCGGTTGCGCGAGGCCCGCGTGGTAGGCGCGCTCATCGGGCCCAAGTTCCAACATATCCCCAAGCGCGACGATGCGGCGGCCACCGGCGCCCGGCTGACGCGCCGCCAGTGTAGCGATGGCTGCGGCCATCGAGGCGGGATTGGCGTTGTAGGAATCATCCACAAGCATGAACGCGCCAAACGGCGCCGC